>NZ_JBFRDA010000001.1:0-418781 GCF_052113345.1 Pseudarthrobacter sp. YAF2
GCATGATGTATTGGGCACGCTCGGTGCCCTGTTCCCTGATCAACGCATCCAGGGACTCAACCCACTCGGCAGTCTCTTCCGGATCACGATCAGGCAGCTGGTTAGTCAACCCGCTGAGGATATGGGAGGTATCTTCTCCTGCAGCCACGGCAGCCTCTTTTCATCGTCGAAATGCATCAGGCTTGTTTTCGTATTGTGAGAAAACAATTTTGCTATTCGAGATTATGGTACCGGGGAAGTAGTATGCAATTATGACCGGATCAGGCGAAGCGAACGTGATTAGCAGCCCCATAGACAACCGAATGAACACTCCCCACCCCGCCGTCCGCGTCGCCGTCGTCACCGGGGCCGGGTCCGGCATCGGCCGGGAGGTCGCCCGGCAGATGCTGGCCGACGGCTACCGCGTGGCGCTTGCAGGCCGGCGCGAGGCGCAGCTGAAGGAGGCGGCGGACGGCAGCCCGGACGCCCTGGTGGTGCCCTGCGACGTCACCCGGCCCAACGACGTCGAACGGCTTTTCGAGGCCGTCCGCCAAGAGTGGGGGCGCGTGGACGTCCTGTTCAACAACGCCGGGGTGTTCGGCCCGTCCGCCGGCGTGGACGAAATCAGCCTGGAAGACTGGAACGCCACGGTGGCAGTGAACCTTACCGGGTCAATGCTGTGCGCGGCCGCCGCGGTCCGGGCCATGAAGGCGCAGGAACCGCAGGGCGGCCGGATTATCAACAACGGATCGATCTCCGCCCACTCGCCGCGGCCGCGGACCGTGGCCTACACAGTCACCAAGCACGCGATAACCGGGCTGACCAAAAGCATTGAGCTGGACGGCCGCGGCTACGGAATCACGTGCGGACAGATCGATATTGGCAACACGGCCACCGACATCATGGACACCATCGGCGTCGGTTCCGGGCCCCTGCAGGCGGACGGCAGCCGCAAGGTGGAACCGATGTTCCCGGTGGCGGACGCGGCGCGCGCAGTACTGATGATGGCCAACATGCCTGCTTCGGCCAGCGTCGGCTCCGTGGTGGTCACCGCGGCCGGCATGCCCTTCATCGGCCGCGGGTAGGCACGCCGGACAGCCGTGGCGGGGCGGCCGTCCGCCCAGGGCCTAGGATCGGCACATGACTGCAAACAGGGGACTTGCACTTTTCCGCTTTTGGTTCGCGCTGCTGGGGTTCGTGGCGGTGATGTTCCAGTTGCTGCACCTGGTGCAGAACGTCCCGGGCGCCAGCGCCGCAAACTACTTCAGCTACTTCACGATCGAGTCCAACATCATCGCCTTCGTGACCCTTGGGATCTCCGGCTGGTTCGCCTGGAAGGGCGAGAGCCCGCGGTGGCTTGAGCTCCTCCGTGGCGCGGCCACCGTGTACATGACCATCACCGGGATCACATACAGCCTGCTGTTGAGCGACATCGACGTCAACACCCCCATCCCGTGGGTGAACGTGGTGCTGCACTACACCGTTCCCACCGTCATGGTGATCGACTGGCTGGTGGACCTCCCGCGGGAGCGGATTCCGGTCCGGACATCCCTGGTGTGGTTGGCTTTTCCGCTGCTGTACCTGGTCTACAGCCTGATCCGCGGCCCCATCGTGGACTGGTACCCCTATCCGTTCCTGGACCCGCGGACAGCCGGCTACGCCACGGTTGCGGTGATGTCGGTCCTGATTGCCGTGGCGGCGTTTGCTTTCGCCGTAGTGGCTGCCCTGTCCACGAAGCTGCAGAATTCGGTCCCGCACCCGGCCCGGATCTCCGCGGCGGAGTCCTCCGCGGGGCCGCGCGTCACCACCCGCGGCAGGCACTCGGGCGTTGAAGCAGGACTAGAGGGGCAGCAGGGCCGATAAGTCAGCGCGCAGGCCCGAGGCTGCCACCTTGCCCGCAGCGACTGCGTCTGCCCACGCCAGCTGGCCGGTGACCATCGCCAGCCAGGTGCCGGCGTCGCACTCAATCACGTTCGGCGGGGTGCCACGGGTATGCCGCGGGCCCTCCACGCACTGGGTGACGCCAAACGGCGGCACGCGCACCTCCACGGAGTTTCCCGGCGCCCGGGCGGTCACTTCCTCCAGGGAATACCGCACGGCCGTGGCCAGGACGGTCCGCGGCAGGGGAGCGCCGGACGGCGAACCGGCGCCTTCCAGCCATGCCGTCACTGCTGCTTTGCCTTCGTGGACATCAATACGGCGGCGGGCTGTGGCCATGCTTTCATTCTTCCTTTGGCGTTGTCAGGGGTTTTGCCACTAGTCCAGGAGCGCGGAAACTGCCGGACCCAGCCGGATCTTCCCTACCGGGCGGCCGCCGCCAAGCACCGGTGCCACCACTTTTTCCAGGGCGCTGGCGACTCCGGGGATCTCCACGGCACCGGCGGCCGCGAGCAGGGTGAGGGCCACCAGCGAGGTTGCCCGGACGTTTCCATCAAGGATCTTGACGGCCACTGAGACGCCTTGGGGTGTGGCCATCGCCAGGACGCCTTCGGCACCGATTTTGGCGATGATTTCCAGCTCGTCCATCACCAGGGTGTTGGCCTCTCCCCGGCCCTGCACCGCCCAGGGGTAGTCGAGCATTGACGTTGCAATCGTGGCGGCCCGGGCGCTGAAGCTGTGGTCGCCGGGGGCCTTGGCCAGCTGGGAGTAGGCGCGCGCCAGCCCTTTCAACGAAACCGCGGCCACCGGCGCCCCGCAGCCGTCGATGCCCAGGTGGGCGATCCGCTCGCCGGCGTATTCCTCGACGACGCTGCGAACGCGCTGCTGTAAGGGATGGTTGGGCTCCAGGTAGCTGTGCGTGTCCCAGCCGTTCTCGGTGCACGCCCAAAGGAAGGCCGCGTGCTTGCCGGAACAGTTGTACGCCAGCCGCGACTTACCCTTCTCTGAACGGACCAGCCAGTTCCGGGCCGTTTCGTCCTCCGGCCAGGCTTCCGGGCACTGCAATTGGTCTTCACGCACGCCCGCCGCCTTGAGCATGCCCGCCACCACATCCATGTGGTCCAGCGAACCGGTGTGGCTGCCGCACGCGATGGCCACCTGGGCGCCCCGCAGCGGTACGCCTGACTGCATGGAGGCCAGCGCCTGGAACGGCTTGAGGGTGGACCGGGCGTAGATGGGCGTGTTGATGTCGCCAAGCTCGGTGACCACCGAACCGTCGGCCGCAAGGAGCACGGCGGCTCCTATGTGCCGCGACTCCACGAAGCCGCTGCGTTCGATCACGGCCAGTTCGACGGCGGAGTCAACGGTGAAGGTGGCATGCGGATTATGCGGCATAGTGCCAGTCTATGGTCCAGCCTGCGGATGGGAGGCCACCGGCGGGCCACCTGCCTCCACCCATGGGCGCAGCCGGCTGCCGCCCTACTGGACGGTCACCATCACGGACTGCCAGCCCGACGCACCGTCAGGGACGGGATCGGCGCGCTGGTCCGTCTGCACCTGCCCGGTGCCGTCGGTGGCACGGACCTTGATGTAGTGCGGGCCCGGCGTGGCATCCCACTCGTAGGACCACTGCCGCCAGGTTACGGTGGAGGCTTCCGTGGAGAGGACCGTCTCTGTCCATTCCCCGTTGTCGATCTGGATTTCCACCTTGGTGATTCCCCGGGTCTGGGCCCAGGCCGTGCCGCCCACGGCAACCTTTCCGGCGGGAACCTTGGCGAAGGACTTGGGAACCTCCACGCGCGCCATCGTCTTGATGGGGCCGCGTTCGGACCAGCCCCGCTCAGTCCAGTAGGCCTTGCTGTCCGCGAACCGGGTGACCTCCAGGTCCACCACCCATTTGGTGGCGGAGACGAATCCGTAGAGCCCAGGGACCACCATCCGCACCGGGTAGCCGTGCTCCAACGGCAGCGGCTCGCCGTTCATGCCGATGGCCAGCATGGCGTCCCGCCCGTCCTGCAGGACCTCCAGGGGAGTGGAGGCGCTGAAGCCGTCGATGGACTTGGAGAGCACCATGTCCGCCCCGTCCTTGGGCTTGGCCCGGGCAAGGACGTCGCGGATGGGCATGCCCAGCCATTTGGCATTTCCGGCGAGGTTGCCGCCCACCGGGTTGGAGACGCAGGTAAGCGTGACGTGCGATTCGATCAGGCTGGCGTCCAGCAGGTCCTGGAACGTGAGGGTGACTTCCTGCTCCACCAGACCGTGCACGCGGAGTTCCCAGTCGTTGACGTTGATTTCCGGGACGCTCAGCGCCGTGTCGATCCGGTAAAAATCGGCGTTGTCCGTCAGCCACGGCGTTACCCCCGGGACGGGCGACTGCACGCCGGCGGGAACGGCGGCTGCGGCCTTGGCAGGTGCGGGCAGCGTGAGCCCTTCGCGCGCCTTGGCGACGTTGTTGCGCGCCGCCCCCAGCAACCGGCCGCCCGTGGCGGCGATGCCGGCTGCCACGGCGGTGATCCCGGCCGCAGCGAAGAAACGACGACGGCTGGATCCTTCGTGCCCAAGCCGGGCATCGGCGTCGGCTGCCTGGTCCGCCGGCGCTTCCGGCCAGGGTTTGCTCTCCTTCAGCCGCCACAGGGGCGCCATGAGCAGGCGAAGGACCACCAGGCCCGCGATTGTTCCCAGCACGGACGGGATGGCGTCCACCCCGCTGACGCCCGCGCGGGTCACGACGCATGCAACGATCACGGCGCCCATGAACAGGACGCCGAGGACGCCCAGCACCCATTTCCGGTAGGCCACGATGCCCAGGACGCAGGCGAGCAGCGCGATGGTCACGCCCATGCCCACGAACAGCGCCGCCTTGTCGTTCGTGCCGAACGTGGTGACTGCGAAGTCCTTCAGCCGGGGCGGAGTGAAGTCGATAAAGGTCGACCCCAGCGCGAACAGCGGGGTTGCCCTGGCGGTGAAGAATGCGCCGATCAGCTCCGCAACGGCAAGTACGACGGCGGCTGCCACCACACCTGCCAGCGCGGCCAGTGCGGAGGGTCCTGTCATGCGGTTCCGAAGCTTTGTCATGGTGGTTGTTCGGAGCGGCGGGGAATCCGGATTGACGGGGCGGGCCGCGAAGGTCACAGCTTAGGAGCGGGAAGGGTGCACAAAGTACCCTTGGAGACTGTGAAGGTACTCGTCATTGGCCCCGGAGGCCGCGAACACGCCATTGTCCGCTCCCTGCTTGCCGACCCCAACGTGTCCGAAGTCCACGCGGCGCCCGGCAATGCCGGTATCAGCAAGCTGGTGCCCACCTACGACATCAACGGCAACGATCCCCAGGCTGTTGCCGAACTGGCTGTCCGGCTCACCGTTGACCTCGTGGTGGTGGGCCCCGAGGCTCCGCTGGCCGCCGGCGTGTCCGACGCCGTGCGTGCCGCCGGCATTCCCGTTTTCGGCCCCAGCAAGGCAGCAGCACAACTTGAGGCGTCGAAGGCCTTCGCCAAGGAGGTCATGGCGGAGGCAGGCGTTCCCACGGCCATGGCCATGGTGGCCACCAACTCCGAGGAAGCCGAGTCCGCGCTGGACACCTTCGGGGCGCCCTACGTCGTAAAAGACGATGGCCTGGCCGCCGGAAAGGGCGTGGTGGTCACCAGCAACCGGGACGAAGCCCTGGCTCACGCCCAGTCCTGCTTCGATGCCGGCGGAACCGTGGTGATCGAGGAGTTCCTGGACGGCCCCGAGGTCTCCCTCTTTGTCCTCTGCGACGGGCACAACACGGTAGCCCTTTCGCCTGCCCAGGATTTCAAGCGCATCTTCGACAACGACGACGGCCCCAACACGGGAGGCATGGGCGCCTACACCCCGCTCGATTGGGCCCCCGAGGGCCTCGTGCAGGAAGTCCTTGACCGGGTGGCGCAGCCCACCGTGAACGAAATGGCGCGCCGCGGCACGCCGTTCGTGGGCGTGCTCTTCGTCGGGCTGGCCCTCACCTCCCGCGGAACCCGCGTCATCGAATTCAACGTCCGCTTCGGCGACCCCGAAACGCAGGCGGTCCTCGCCCGGCTCAAGACCCCCCTGGGTGCGCTGCTCATGGCCGCCGCCAAAGGCGAACTGGACAAGGCAGAAGAGCTGCGCTGGTCCAAGGAGTCAGCCGTCGCCGTCGTCGTGGCCTCCGAAAACTACCCTGGCACTCCCCGCACCGGTGACCGCATCCGCGGGCTGAAGAAAGTGGACGCCCTCGAGGGTGTGCACGTCATCCACGCCGGGACCGCCCTGGATGACGAGGGCAAGGTGGTCTCGGCCGGCGGCCGCGTCCTGGCCGTCGTCGCCCTCGGCAGCGACCTGGTGGAGGCTCGGGAACGAGCCTACGACGGCGTCGAGCTGGTCCAGCTGGAAGGCTCCCAGTACCGCAGCGACATTGGCCGCAAGGCCGCCCGCGGGGAAATCAAAGTGCCGTACGGCGCCACCGGATCTCTGCCCGTAGTGAAAGCGAAGGCCTGACATGAGTGGAACTTCAGAGAACCGCGGCTACGCCGCCGACACCCTGGACCTGCCGGGATGGACGCACGTCTACTCCGGCAAGGTGCGCGACCTCTACGAACCGGCCGACGAATCGATCGTTCAGCGCCTGGGCCAGGATTGCGTCCTGGTGGTGGCCAGCGACCGCATCAGCGCCTATGACCACGTGCTCTCCAGCGAGATCCCGGACAAGGGCCGCATCCTCACCCAGCTGAGCCTCTGGTGGTTCGACCAGTTGGGCGTTGAGCACCATGTGCTCGGGTCCACGGTGGACGATGGCGTGCCTGCCGCAGTGGAAGGCCGGGCCATGATCTGCAAGAAGCTGGACATGTTCCCGGTGGAGTGCATTGCCCGCGGCTACCTCACGGGTTCCGGGCTGCTGGAGTACAAGGCGTCCGGGACGGTGTGCGATATCCCGCTTCCGGAGGGGCTGGTGGATGGATCCCGGCTGGAGCACGCCATCTTCACCCCGTCGGCCAAGGCACTGATCGGCGAGCACGACGAGAACATCACCTATGACGCCGTGGTGGCGCTGGTGGGGGATGACATCGCTGCCCGCCTGAGCGAGCTGACCCTGAAGATCTACACGACGGCGGAGAAGGTGGCGCGGGAACGCGGCATCATCCTGGCGGACACCAAGGTGGAGTTCGGCTATGACGCCGTCTCCGGGTCCATCACCCTGGGCGACGAGGTGCTGACCCCTGATTCTTCCCGGTTCTGGGATGCGGCAACCTACAAGCCGGGGCAGGCCCAGCCGTCCTACGACAAGCAGTACGTGCGGGACTGGCTGACCTCGGCCGAGTCAGGTTGGGACAGGTCATCCGACACCCCGCCACCGGCGCTGCCCGCCGACGTGGTGGAGCGCACCCGCAGCCGGTACGTCGAAGCGTACGAGAAGATCACCGGAAAGAAATTCTCCTGACCCGTGGCTAAGCCAGGTGGACCCGTTGACGCGGGTTTCGCCTGGCTTGGTCAGCTGGCTTTCGCCGCCGCTGCCGCGCGCTTTTGGGCCAGCTTGATTTCAAGGATCGCGTCCAAAGCCTGCTGGACCCGGTCCTGGGCGCCTGCCGCGGCAAAGGCCTTCTGGGCTTCCTCCAGGTGGACCAGCGCTTCGTCGGTGTCACCGGCAGCCTTGAGCGACTTGCCCAGGAGAAGTGAGACCTCACCGGCCGTGTGCTTGGCGAGGCTTGCGCGCTCGGCGTGGATTTCGCGGAGTTTCTCGACGGCGGCCACGATGTCCCCGGTCAGGTACAGCCAGCGGGCACGGATGAACGCCACCTCCAGCTGGTCGGACTTGTTTCCACCTACGATCGACAATGCCAACTCGGCACGTTCGATTGCGGACAGGGTTTCCGGCTCGACGATTCCGGAGGACAGCCGCACCGCCGCTGATGCCTTGTTGAACCGGGCCCACAGCCCGATGTCATTGGCAGGGGAGAGCAACCGGGCTGCCCGCTCGTGGTGCTTTACGCCTTCCGTGTAGTCGTGCCGCATGAAGGCGACGTTTCCCACCACCCAGGCCACCTCGCCGGCGAGCTGGCTCATCGAGAATTCGTCCACGTGCTCGATCATGGCCTGGCAATACCCCCAGGCTTCATCAAGCCGTCCGCTTTCGGCCAGCGCACCGATCAGGGCGTGGTGGGCGTTGATGATCAGGGTGGATCCCTTGGGCAGCTGCCTGCACAGGTCCACCGCCTGGATTCCCTGGTCCACCGCGAGGCTCAGCTGGCCTTGTCCCTGGTAGATTCCGGCGAGCATCTGGTGTGCCCGGACGGCAAGCCCTGCCGATTCCCTGGCCATCGGATGCTCCAGCAGGTGCTGCATGATCTTCTGGGCTTCCCGCCAGTTGCCCTGCTTGATCAGGCACTCGGCCTGCATGTACGTCATGTTCCACCACGCACTGGTGTTCCGCCCCTCGAGGGCGATCTTCGCGGCCGTGGCCGCGTGGCTTGCCGCCAAGGGGTAATCGCGCAGGTCCCACGCCTGCCGGGCGTAGAGGCCGGCCAGTACATATTCGGCGTCGCTGACGGAAATGGGTTGGCTCCAGGCCTCCAGGGCCTTCGGCGCCAGCTCCAGCCTGCGCGCAAGTTCCTCGATAACTTCCGCGGTCGGTTCGCGCCGGCCGGTTTCCAGCAGTGAAATATAGCTTGGTGAGTACAGGTCCTTGCCCAGTTCGGCCTGTGTCAGTCCGCGCTCAAGGCGCTCCGCGCGGAGCTTTTCTCCGAACCCGTTGCCCACGCGTATCCTCCTTTTGGACAAGTGGGGCCGATGGATGCTTGACAGCCCCTGTGGAAAATATTTTACAATGTGTGTCAACAAGGACAGTGCTGGCTTTGTAACGAATCCGACTCGTATTGAGGAACTTATATGTTCAAGAAGATCGCAACCGCGGCCGTCCTGGCCGGGGCCCTGGCTTTTTCCGCGGCAGCTCCGGCTGTCCTGGCCTCAGGCTCCGTCGCCGATAATTCGAGTGTGTCGGTAGCAGTAGGCAACTGGCCTGACCCCGCCTCCGCAAAGGTGAAGAAGGACAAGAGCACCAGCACGACTACTACTACTACCGTCACCACGTACGTGGGCAACTGGCCTGACCCTGCATAAACAGCTTCCTCATCCAGGAGGCGAGGACGGCCCCGGAGCAGTTGCTCCGGGGCTGTTCCTTTTAAGGAGCCGTACCTTTTGGCGGCGGTTCCCGGCGGGGGCGTAACCAAATAGAGATACGAAAAGAGGGCCTCCAATGGAGACCCTCTTTTCGTTATGGTCGGGATGACAGGATTTGAACCTGCGACCTCTTCGTCCCGAACGAAGCGCGCTACCAAGCTGCGCTACATCCCGATCCGCTGCAAAAGCAACTTTACAAGGATAGCCGATGGCGGGGCCCGATGCGAAATCCGGATGCCCGGGGCGCGGCCGGCGGCTTAGACCAGGGAATCCTTCCACGCCCCGTGCAGGTCCGCGAAGCGGCCGCCGCCGCCGATCAGTTCCTCAGGCGTGCCGTCCTCCACGATCCGGCCGTCGTGCACCACCAGCACCCTGTCAGCCGTCTCAACCGTGGACAACCGGTGCGCGATAATCAGAGCCGTCCTGCGCGCAGCCTCCGTCCCGGCGAGCAGGCGGGCCAGCCCGGCCTGCACCAGCCGCTCCGACGGGATGTCCAGGGACGAGGTGGCCTCGTCCAGGATCAGCACAGCCGGCCGCGCCAGGAAGGCCCGGGCGAAGCTGATCAGCTGCCGCTGCCCGGAAGAAACCCTGCCGCCGCGCTTGTTGACGTCGGTGTCGTAGCCTTCGGGGAGTTCCAGGATGAAGTCGTGCGCCCCAACGGCCTTGGCTGCTTCCTCGATCTCGGCACGCGTTGCTTCCGGCCGGCCCAGTGCGATGTTGTCCGCCACCGAGCCGCTGAACAGGAAAGCTTCCTGGGTGACCATGACGATGTTCCGGCGGAGGTCGGTGGTGGCCAGGTCGCGGAGGTCCACGCCGTCCAAGGTCAGCTTTCCCGAGGTGACGTCGTAGAACCGGGCGATGAGTTTTGCCAGGGTGGACTTGCCGGCACCGGTCTGTCCCACCAGGGCAACGGTCTGACCGGCCGGGATATCCAGGTTCAGGAGGGGCACCACCACGGGCCCGTCGCCGTAGCGGAATTCCACGTCCTTGAAGTTGATCCGACCGGTGGCTTGGGGAAGCGGGACCGGGTTCTTCGGCGGCCGGACCGTGGGTACCTCTTCGAGGAGCCCGGACACCTTTTCAAGCGCGGCCTGCGCGCTCTGGAACGAGTTGTAGAACATGGCCATCTGGTCCACGGGCTGGAAGAACCGCTTGGTGGAGAGGATGAGGGCCAGTAGCACGCCCACTGCCAGGTCTCCACCCAGTACCCGGAATCCGCCGAACAGCAGCACCACCGCCACGCAAACGTTGCCGATCAGCACCAGCCCCGGCTGGAAGATGCCGTTGAGGTTGATGGAGCGGACGGTGACCAGGCGGTAGTCTTCGGCGAGGTCTCCGTAGGTCTGCGAGTTTTCCTTCTCCTTGCGGAAGGCCTTGACCGCGCGGATGCCGGTCATGGTTTCCACGAAGTGCACGATCAGCCGTGCCGAAACCACGCGGGATTCGCGGAAGGCGATCTGGGAATGTTTCTGGTACCAGCGGGCCAGGAAGAACATGGGCACGCCGGCGGCCAGGACCAGCAGGCCGCTGCGCCAGTCAAGGGCAAAGATGGTGGCGGCGGTGAACGCCATGAAGAGCATCCCGGAGGCCAGCGAGCTGACGCCGGAATCGAGGAGTTCGCGCAGCGCCTCCAGGTCCGAGGTCTGGCGGGCAATGATCCGGCCGGACGTGTACTTCTCGTGGAACTCCAGGCTGAGCCGTTGGGTGTGCCGGAAGACGCGGACGCGCAGGTCCAGCAGCATGGCCTGGCTGAGCCGTGCGGTGGAGGTGACATACAGGGCGGTGAGGCCCGCCGTCGCGATGGCCGCCAGCAGGTAGGCGACGCCGGTAAACACCAGCGGGAGGTTGTCCCCGGACCGGAGGGCCGGGAGTGCATGGTCGATCCCGAAGGCGATCAGTGCCGGGCCTGCCACCCGGGCTGCCTGGGACAGGACCACCATGGCGATGGTCAGCCAGAACCGTACCCGCACCGGCCGGATCAGCGACCCCAGCAAGGCGAGCGACCGTCGTCGGACCGCCCTGCTGTCGCTCTTGCTGAGGTGGGCGTTGTCTTCGTTGGCGGTGCCGAACGTTGCCGTGCTCATCGGGTCACTTCCTCTGCTTGGTCCTCAAGCGCTGACAGCTCGGAGTCAAGGTCCCGCGGCTCACGGTCCAGGCTGGCGATGACGTACCGGTAGTGCTGGTTGCGGGCCAGCAGCTCCGTATGCGTGCCGACGTCGGTGATACGGCCGTCCTCCAGCAGTGCCACCCGGTCGGCCAAGGCCACCGTGGACGGCCGGTGGGCCACGATCAGGGTGGTGGTGTCCTTGAGCACCTCGCGGAGGCGGGCTTCCACCAGTTCCTCGGTGTGGACGTCCAGGGCTGAGAGGGGATCATCCAGGACCAGGACACGTGGACGGGCGGCGATGGCGCGTGCCAGGGCAATGCGCTGGCGCTGGCCGCCGGACAAGCTCAGGCCTTCCTCGCCGATCAGCGTGTCCACGCCCTGTGGCAGGGAATGGGAGAAATGCGCCTGCGCCACGTCCAGGGCCTCCTCCAGGACCTCGTCGCTGCGTACCGGCGCGCCGAGCAGGACGTTGTCCCGCACGGAATTGGAGAAGAGCGTGGTGTCCTCGAAGGCCACCCCGACGATCCTGCGCAGTTCCTCCACGTCGAAGTCGCGGATGTCCACTCCATCGATGCTGATGGCACCGTCCGTGACGTCGTAGAGGCGGGGAACCAGCTGGATGAGCGCACTCTTGCCGCTGCCGGTGATGCCCACGAGGGCCATGGTTTCGCCGGGCCGCACCTCAAGGTTGATGTCTTTGAGGATCGGCTTGTCCGGCGCGTCCTCAAAGGCGAACGTTGCGTTGTCGAAGCGCAGCGCGCCGGCCAGCTCACCCGGGCGGCGGGCTTCGGCGGGGCTGGCGATGGTGTTCTGCGTATCCATCACTTCGTAGTGGCGGTCGACGGCGGTCTTGGCCGTGAGTGCCATGGCCAGCAGCATGCCGGAAAATTCCACGGGCGAGGCGATGACGGCGGCCGTTGCGAAGAACGCCACCAGGGAGCCGATGCTCAGCTGGCCGCTGGCGCACAGCATGACGCCCACCACCAGGCCGGATCCCAGCGCCAGTTCGGGGAGCAGGGTGACCACCATGGTGAACGCGGCCTGGTGGCGCGCCTTCTCGATTTCCGTCTGGCGCAGTTCCTCGGCTTGTTCGTTGAAATTCTCGAGGGCTTCACGGCTGCGGCCAAACGCTTTGAGCACGCGGATGCCGTGGACCGATTCCTCCACCGTGGTGGCAAGATCGCCTGCCTGGTCCTGGCTGCGCCGCGCCACTTTGCTGAACCGGGTGCGGAACCTGAAGCTGTTGATGGTGATGGGCACGGCGGCGGCCAGGAAGATCAGCGCCAGCTGCCAGCTCATGGCGAACATGGCCACGATCCCGATAATCACGGTGAGGGTAGTGACCACCAGCATGATGGCGCCGAAGGCCATCCATCGGCGGAGGAAGTTCAAGTCCGTCATGGCCCTGGACAGCAGCTGGCCCGAACCCCAGCGGTCGTGGAAGGAGACGGTCAATTCCTGCAGGTGGTCGTAGAGCGATACCCGCATCCTGGTTTCCACCGTGGTGGCGGGGTTGATGACAAACTGCCGGCGGAGCGCCACCAGCCCGGCCTCTGCGATGCCCAGCACCAGGATGACGCCGGCGGAAATCCACACCCCGTCCGTGGTAGCCCCCGGCTGCAATGCCGTATTGACCAGGACCCGCAGTACCTGGGGGATGGTCAGGGCAACGATACTTGCCGCCAGCGCACAAAGAAGCCCCAGCAGAAGCCGGGGGAAGATGGGCCGGACGTGCGGATAAAGACGGCTGATTGATCTGAAAAATGGAGTCTGCTTGGCCATGCCCGCTTCTCAAGCTCTAAAACGAATGTAGTTTCCTCTAGCAACTACCCTATGCCATGGGGTGAGACGATTCACAGGGGTCGCCGCCCGGCCGGCCGGCTTGCCCAGTTATTGCAGTCCGTAATGTGCTGGTCACCCTCGGGAGGTCAACGTCAGCAGGACCGCCTCCGGCTTGCAGGCGATCCTTACCGGGGCGAAGCGCGAGGTGCCGATGCCGCCGGAGACGTTGACCGGCGTCGTGCGCCCGTTGTTTGACCAGTCGTTGAGGCCTTTCGCGCGCCAGGTGGGCAGGTCGCAGTTGGCGACGACGGCACCGTACCCCGGGATGCACAACTGGCCGCCATGCGTGTGGCCGGCGAGCAGGAGGTCCGCGCCGGCTTCCGTGAAGTGGTCCAGCACCCGCTGGTACGGGGCGTGGATGACCGCGACCTTGAGGTGGTCGTTGGCGTCCTGGTTGACCGTTCCGCGGGGCCAGCCGGCGTACCGCTCGCGGTTCAGGTGCGGATCGTCAACGCCGGAGAAGTCGAAGCGCATGCCGTTCAGGATCAAGGACTGGTGGCGGTTGGTCAGGTCCACCCAGCCGCCCATGCCGAACCCGGACCGGAGACGCGGCCAATCCAGTGCAGTCGGCTTCGGCGAGGCCTTGGAGGGTCCCAGCAGGTAGGACGCGGGGTTCTTGAACGTTGGAGCGAAGTAGTCGTTGGAGCCCGGAACAAAGACACCCGGAAACTGCAGCAGCGGCTTCAACGCAGAAAGGAGCGGGTCCACGGCTTTCACATGGCTGAGGTTGTCGCCGGTATTCACCACCAGGTCGGGCTGCAGGTCCGCCAAGGAGGCGAGCCACTGGGCCTTCTTCTGCTGCCCCGGCACAAAGTGGATGTCGCTTACATGCAGGATGCGGAACGGGTTGCGCCCGGGCGGGAGGATGGCCAGGGTCTCCTCGCGGACGACGAACTGGTTCTTCTCCCACAAACCGTAGCCGAAGGCCGCCATCCCGGCCGCCGTTCCGGCACCTGCAGCAACGGCAAAGCCGCGCCCGATTGAACGGGCCCGGCTTGCCAGGCTATCGATCCTCATGCGTGCTAGCCCTTGCCATTGTTGCCGTTCTTGCTCGGGGCCGGGGCCGGTGCCTGGGTGGCAGGTGCCTGGGTTGCAGGGGCCGCAGGCGCCTGGGTGGCTTGCGGGCTGCTCTGGGCGGGAGCCGAGTTGGGAGTGGTTCCGTTGACCATGTTGCTCGGCGGCGCCGGGAACGGGTTGGTGCCGTACCCCGGAGCGATCTTGGTCATGAAGTTCGAGAACATGGGACCGGCAATCATGTAACCGTCAATGCCCTGGTAGAACTTTCCGTTGACGGTGATGTTCTGGCCGGCGCGGCCCTGGTTGCCCAAGGGGTCACCAAACCATGCAGCCGTAGCCAGGCCCGTGGTGTGGCCAACAACCCAGGTGGAGCCGTTGAGGTTGGACGTACCCGTCTTGGCGCCGATCGGGAAGCTTGTCTTGGTCGACAGGCGGGGCTGGATCAACGAGCCCGACCCCCTGTTCATGACTTCCTGCAGCGCGTAGTTCACGCCCCGGGCAACCTCGGGCTTGACGGCGTCGCGGCAGTTGCTCGACTGGGCAGGCAGCTGCTTGCCGGTGGCATCGGTCACCGAGGTGATCGCGATCGGTTCGCAGTACTTGCCGTCGTTCGCGAACGTGGCGAAGGCGCTGGCCATGGTCAGCGGTGACGTCTGGGTGGACCCCAGCAGGTTGCCCAGTGTCATCATGTCTACCTTGGGGTGCGGCTCGCTGCCATCCGTCGACGGGAGGCCGCTGTGCAGGCCAACTGCATCGACCATCTTTTGGATGCCGCAGAAGTCCAGCTGTGCCGCGGACGCAAACGTCACCGTGTTGATGGAGTTGTAGAGCCCCTCAAGGACGGTCAGCGGCCTGTACCATTGCGGCTCGGCGTTTTGGAGGTCGTCCGCGGCGCCCAGGGACTTCTGTGCCGTGTTGTAGGCGCCGTTGACCTTGCCGCAGGTGTTCTTCCACGGGTAGCCAAGGGGGTAGACGCGCTGGGCCGCGTTGACCACCGTGTTCATGGTCTTGCCCTCATTGAGCCACTCAGCAAAGGTGAACGGCTTCATGGTGGAACCCGGCTGGAACCCGCCGACGCCGTTGAGGTCGTTCCCGTCCTTGTCCAGCTGATCAACGTTGAAGTTCAACTGGGAGTTAAAGCCGCTTGGGCCGGCCAGGAACGACGTGTTCTGGGCCATGGAAATGATCTTGCCGGTGCCGGGCTGCACGGACACCATGGAGGCGCCCCACTTATCGGGGTTGGCGCCGGCAGCGGCATCAGACTGTTCCTGGGCCGTGGCCTGCGCCTTGGGGTCCAGGGTTGTGGTGATCGTCAGGCCGCCACCGTAAATGAGCCGCTGGCGGTCCTTGACCTCCGCACCATAGGCCGGGTTGTTCTCCAGCAAGTGCAGGACGTAGTCGCAGAAGTACGGTGCGGTGGCGGCATAGGCGCAGCCCTGCTTGGGCTGGGTGACCTTCGGTTCAACCGGAGTGGCCACGGCGGCCTGGTATTCGTCCGCGGTGATCTTGCCCTGGTCCTTCATCAGTCCCAGCACCAGGTCGCGGCGCTGCTTGGACTTTTCCGGGTTGGTGATGGGATCGAAGGCGGACGGGCTGTTCACCAGGCCGGCCAGGAGCGCCGCCTGCGGCAGGGTCAGGTCCTTGGCGGTAGTGCTGAAGAAGTAGCGGGAGGCGGCCTCGATGCCGTACGCGTCCCGGTTGAAGAAGACGATGTTCAGGTAGCCCTCAAGGATCTGGTCCTTGGTGAACTCCTTCTCCAGGGCGATGGAGAGCTTCATCTCGCGGAGCTTGTCGCCAACACCCTTGTTGACGCCGTTGAGCTTGATCTGTTCCTCTTCGCCGGCTGCTGCGAGGTTGGCGTTGAGGACGTTGTTGACGTACTGCTGGGTGATGGTGGACGCACCCTGCTTGTTGCCGCGGGCGGTGGCGACCAGCGCCCGCAGGATGCCGGTGGTGTCCACACCGCCGTGCTCGTAGAACCTGCTGTCCTCCACAGCGATGATGGCGTTCTTCATGTTCGGCGAAATCTGGTCCAGCGGAACCTTGGTGCGGTTCTCCGTGTACACGCTGGCGATCTCACTGCCGTCCGCAGCCAGAATCCTGGTGGTCTGGTTGGGCGGATCAACCTTCAGTTCCGCAGGGAGGGAATCGAAGAAGTTGATGGAACCGCTTGCCGCGCTGCCGGAGACGGCAGCGGCAGGGACCAGAAGGCCCGCCACCAGGACACCGCAAATCGCGCTCACACCGAGGAAAAGAAGGATCTTACCCAGTGTGGTGGCAGTGTCGAATAAGGGGTTGTTGCGAGTCGCCATGTTTTCCACTTTACCGGCAAGGGCTACGCTTTCTGTCATGACCAAATGGGAGTACGCGACGATTCCGCTCATTATTCACGCCACGAAACAGATCCTCGACCAGTGGGGGGAGGACGGCTGGGAGCTTGTCCAGGTGGTGCCCGGACCTGACGGGAACGGCCTTGTCGCCTACCTGAAGAGGGAGAAGCAGTAGCATGAGCACCCCCGCAGAAGCCCGGTCCGGCGCCGCAACGGCGCCCGCATCCGCCGTCGAACAGCGCCTGGCGGAACTTGGCATCACCCTCCCGCAGGTCGCCGCTCCGGTGGCGTCCTACGTCCCCGCCATTGTCTCCGGCAACCATGTCTACACTTCAGGTCAGCTGCCGTTTATTAACGGCAAACTCGAAGTTACGGGCAAGGTATCGGCCGGTACCGAAGGGTTCGCCGACGAGCCCACGGTGTCCCCCGAAGACGCGCAGAAGTATGCCGCTGTGTGTGCCGTGAACGCCTTGGCTGCGGTCAAGAGCGTCATCGGCGACCTGGACCGGATCACCCGCATCGTCAAGGTGGTGGGATTCGTTTCCTCGGACCCGTCGTTCACGGGCCAGCCCGCCGTCATCAACGGTGCTTCGGAACTGCTGGGCCGCGTCCTTGGCGACGCCGGGCAGCACGCGCGTTCCGCCGTCGGCGTTTCCGTTCTTCCGCTCGACTCTCCCGTAGAAGTCGAACTGATCGCCGAATTCAGCTAGGACCGGTTACTTCCCTTGCCTCACCTCGCACGACGCCTTTTCGCGCTTCCCCAGGACCTTGAAGGGGCGGCTCAGAGCTGGCTCGAACACGGCGAGCGGACTCCCCGGGCCGCGCGCTACGCCTCTTCTGTTGTCCTCCTGCGTGATTCCCCCATCGGCCTGGAAACGTGGCTGGGTTACCGGCCTGGTTCCTCGCCGTTGGGTGTCCTCGCCTTCCCCGGCGGTTCCCTTGACCCGGCCGACGACGACGCCTTGGGCTGGCTGGGCCCCTCACCGCAGCATTGGGCCGAGCAAATGGGGACGGTCGACGTCGGGCTGGCGCGTCGCCACGTGGTGGGTGCCATCCGGGAACTCTTCGAAGAGACGGGCATTTTGCTGGCCGGGCCGGACATGTCCAACACCGTGGAGGCCACGTCGTCGTCCGAGTGGATGCGTGCCCGCATCGCTGTCGCGGACCAGGAGAAGACACTTGCCCAGGTGCTTGGCAAGCGCGGCCTGTCCTTGCGGACGGACCTGCTCAAATCCCTCGTTAACTGGCGCAGCCCCGATTTTGCCCACCGCCGGTTCGACACCCGGTACTTTGCCGCCACTGTCCCGCTGGGCCAGGAGCCCTCGCTGCTTGAGGGCAAAGGCGTGTGGGGAAGATGGGTCAACGCGGCGCAGGTGGTGCAGGAACGGAATACCACCGCACTCGGGGACGAGGCCGGCCAGGACAACACCGTGGGCCGTCCCCTGGGCGAGCTGCTGGTTCCCGGCTCGGAGATCATGATCGAAAAGATGGCGGCCGCCAACGGCTGCATCGCCTACCTGAGCTACAAGCGCAAGCCCCACGTCTACCAGCCGGTCCTGGTGGAAGAGGACGGCAAGCTCATGCTTGAGGTGGAGGCCGCCAAGACCGTGGCAGGGGACCACCAGCGCGAACGCTGAAACCCGGTGGCCCGCCCTGGAAGCCTCCATCCAACGAAAAAGGCCGCCCCTCGGGGCGGCCTTTTTCGTGTGTCCTAGCGGGAGCGCTGGCGGAGGCGCTGCATGTCCAGGATGACCACGGCGCGGGCCTCGAGGCGGAGCCAGCCGCGCTGGACGAACTCGGCGAGGGCCTTGTTGACGGTTTCGCGGGAAGCGCCCACCAGCTGGGCCAGTTCCTCCTGTGTCAGCTCGTGTGCCACCAGGACGCCGTCGGTCGCCGGCCGGCCGAAGCGGTCCGCGAGGTCCAGCAGGGCCTTGGCCACGCGGCCCGGAACATCTGAGAAGACCAGGTCGGAGAGGGAGTCGTTGGTGCGGCGCAGGCGGCGGGCCAGGGCCTGCAGCAGCTGGGCGGAGACCTCGGGGCGGGTGCGCAGCAGGGCGTTGAGGCTTTCGTTCTTCAGCCCGGCAAGCCTGGTTTCGGAGACGGCTGTGGCGGTGGCCGTGCGGGGGCTGGGATCGAACAGGGCCATTTCGCCGAAGAGTTCGCCCGGACCGAGGATGGCAAGGAGGGATTCGCGGCCATCCGGGGAGGTGCGGCCGAGCTTCACCTTGCCGGAGACGATGAAGTAGAGCTGGTCGCCCTGGTCTCCCTCACGGAACACGGATGCGCCGCGGGAAAGGTCCACCTCGGTGAGCTCGTCCGTCAGCAGACGGAATGCGTCGTCGTCGAGCGTGGCGAAAAGGGGTGCTCGGCGCAGTACCTCGATGTCCATGAAACCTCCTGAGTAAAAGTATCGGCTGTGGCGCTTGTGCCATTGTTTCAGAATTTTCAAGGTTCTGTGACGAACTTGGCAGCCGAAACGTCCGGCAGCACCCGGATCCGGGTACGTCGGAGGGCGGTGTACCCCACAGAAGTTTGTCAGTGTCCGCCACTAGAATGGGGGTTCAACTGTTGAATAAGGAGCCTTTGTGGTCGGCTTGACTGTCCTGGACCTCGTCCTGATCCTGGCGCTGCTGTCGTACCTGATTTACGGCCTTCGCAATGGGTTCCTGGTCACCGTCGGCGGCCTGGCCGGTTTCGCGGCCGGCGCCGTCGCGGCGTTCTTTGCCGTCCCCCTGGTCAGTACCTTCGTTGCCGACTCCGGGTGGAGGCTGACCGCCATCATCGCCGCCGCCGTCGTGCTTATGGCCCTGGGACATGGGCTGGGCACCATGGTGGGCCGGCAAATCCGCGGCGCCATGCGGATCCGGCCGCTGCGCGCCGTGGACCGGCTGGTGGGCGGGGCGCTGAACCTGGTGGTGTCCGCGCTGGTGATGTCCATGCTGGCCTTCAGTGTCAGCTCCCTCGGCGTGCCCGTCGTGTCGCAGCAGTTGGCCGAATCCAAGGTGATCCGGTTCATCGACGGCCTCACCCCCACCCCGGTCAAGACGACCATGGCCGAGCTGCGTTCGACGGTGATCGGCAACGGAATACCTACGTTGTTCGAAGGCCTGGGCCAGGGCCAGCCGGTCCAGGTGCCCAATGCCAGTACCAATACTCCCGCCTTGAACAAGGCGGCCCAGTCAGTCCTGCGGATTGCCGGCACGGCGTACGAATGCGGCCAGAACCAGACCGGCACCGGATTCGTGGTGTCCCAGGGCCGCGTGGTCACCAACGCGCATGTGGTGGCGGGCGTGTCGCAGCCCGTCGTGGAGATGCCCGACGGCGGCGCGATGCCGGGGCGTGTGGTCTACTTCGACACCAAGCGGGATCTGGCCGTCCTGGCGGTGGACAACCTGCCGTCCCAGCCGCTGCCGCTAAGCCGCGACCTGCCCGGCGGCAGCCAGGCCGCCTTCGCCGGGTACCCCCACGGTGGCCCGTTCCAGTCGAAACCGGCCACCGTGCAGGACATCGCCACCGTGCTGGTGCCGGACATCTACGGAAACAACCCGTCACCGGAAGACATCTACCGCCTTGCGGGGGATGTGCAGCCGGGGAACTCGGGCGGCCCGCTGCTGACCACCGACGGCCAGGTGGCCGGCGTGGTCTTTGCCAAGGCAACCTCGGACGCGGAGGTGGGATTCGCCATCACCATGAGCGACCTGAACCCGGTGGCGCAGCAGGCGCCCGCCCTGTCCACACCCGTCTCCTCC
The DNA here is from genome assembly GCF_052113345.1 of Pseudarthrobacter sp. YAF2. Classification (NCBI taxonomy): domain Bacteria; kingdom Bacillati; phylum Actinomycetota; class Actinomycetes; order Micrococcales; family Micrococcaceae; genus Pseudarthrobacter; species Pseudarthrobacter sp. YAF2. Next base: position 20,070 of record NZ_JBFRDA010000001.1, read on the forward strand.
GGGCAGTGCATCCAGAAGTAGGGGCTGCGGGTTACAGGACCTCGGCCAGGTAGTCGATGGCTAGCTTGTAGCCGAACACGCCGGCGCCCACGATCACCGCTGCGCACACCGGCGACAGGTAGGAATGGTGCCGGAATTCCTCCCGCTGGTGCACGTTGGTGATGTGCACCTCGACGGCGGGCAGCTGCACCGCCGCCAGGGCGTCACGGAGCGCCACGGAGGTGTGCGTGAAGGCGCCGGCGTTGAGGACAATGCCGACGGCGTTCTGCCGGGCAGCGTGGATGGTGTCCAGCAGGACGCCTTCGTGGTTGGACTGGACGCACTCCACCGCGAAACCGTGCTGCTCTCCGGCGGAAGCGGCCAGTTGCTCCACGTCGGCGAGGGTCGAGGTGCCGTACTTCTCCGGCTCCCGCGTGCCCAGCAGGTTCAGGTTGGGGCCGTTGATAACGAGGATGGTGCCGCGGCCGGCTTCGACGGTGGAGGAGGCTTCAGTCATGCCTGCAAATCTATCGGCTGGCGCTGCCCGCCGCGCATTCTTACGTTCCCCAACCCTTCGATTGCTCCGTACTTGTCGTTTTGGGCGGTCTAAACGACAAGTGGGGAGCAATCGATGGGTGTTTAGAGTGCCGTGACCTTGAGCAGCAACGCGTGCTCGGGGTTCAACATGGGCATGGGCAGCCCCACTTCGGCCAGGAACCGGCCGTTGGCTACCGCGCCGCCTGCAAGCCAGGCCGGGGGCTGGACCTGCATGAAGGTATGGGCGTAGTCGGCGTCCACCGGTGCGGGGAAGGCGGCTTCCACCCGGTAGCTGCGCTCCGCGTCCAACCCGGGAATGCCCATCCGGCCGGGCGTCTCCGACGCCGACGTGCGCATGCTCACGGCGGCGAACAGGGCCGCCGTCGCACCTGTAACGGGCGTGGGAGCAAGCACGCCGTAAAGCTGGAAGGCGTCATCGGCGATGTCCGCGTGGACCGGGCTGCCGCTGTGGATCAGGTTCCGGTGCTCCTTGTATAACCCCACCAGGCGCCGGAGCTCTTCCCGCTCCTTGCCTTGGACGCCGCGGACGTCCCATTCCATCCCGAAGTGGCCGAAGAGGGCGGTGATGGCCCGGAAAGAGAGGTCGTGGGTGCGGGCAGTGGTGTGCGAGGTGGTGGGGCCGATGTGGCTGCCCACCAGCTCGGGCGGGATCACGACGCCGGTCCAGCGCTGGATGGTCTGCCGCTCCAGTGCGTCGTTGCAGTCCGAGGCCCAGATGCGGTCGGTCCGCTCCAGGATGCCCAGGTCCACGCGGGCGCCGCCGGAGGAGCAGCTCTCGATTTCGACGCCGGGATGGGCTTTGCGGAGTTCATCGAACAGCCGGTAGGCGGCCAGCGTCTGTGCATGGACGGAGGAGCGTCCGGCGTGACCGTGTTCCAGCAGGTCCCGGTTCTGGTCCCATTTCAGGTAGCTGATGTTGTTTTCGCTAAGGAGAGCGTCAATGCGATCGTAGATGTACTGCCACGCCTCCGGGTTCACGAGGTCGATGACATGCTGGTTGCGCCACTCAAGCGGCAGCCTGCCGCCGTCCTTGTGCGCCGCGGCGGACGGACCCACGATCCAGTCCGGGTGCGCCCGGGCCACGTCCGAATCAAGGTTGACCATTTCAGGCTCCACCCAGAGGCCGAACTCCATGCCGCGGGAGGTGACGGCGTCGATCAGCGGGGTCAGGCCGTCCGGCCACACGGTCTCGTCGACGTACCAGTCGCCCAGTCCGGCGTGATCGTCGCGGCGCCCGCGGAACCAGCCGTCGTCGAGCACGAAGCGCTCCACGCCAAGGTCCGCGGCGGAATCAGCCAACTCGATCAGCGTGTCCAGGTTGTGGTCGAAATAGACGGCCTCCCAGGTGTTCAGCACCACCGGGCGCGGCTTTCCGGCGGGCAGTCCGGTGGCTGCGGCGGGCAGCACGTGGTGCGGCCGGGACCGGAACCAGCTGTAGAAGGCCTCGCTGATGCCGTCCAGGCCGTGCCCGGAATAGGCGGCGAACAGGGCCGGGGTGGTGTAGCCGGCACCTGGCGCAAGGATGACCTCGGCCGGTCCCAGGAGTTCGGAGCCGCCGATCACGGTGCGGCCGTCGCCGATGGTGTCCGCGAACTGTTCGTGGTTGCCGCTCCAGGCCAGGTGCGTTGCCCACACCTTGCCGTGGCGGTTGCCGAAGCCCTCGGTGCCTGCGGCGAAGAGCAGTGACGAGTCGTGTCCCGTGCGGCCGTGCCGGCCGGTTCGGACCCAGGTGCCCTGCTGGATGCGTTGCCGTTGCGGGTGGCGTTCCCGGCACCAGCGGCCGGTGAGGTCAAGGAGTTCGACGGCGTCGGGGGCCACGGGGAGGACGGTTGCCAGTTCGTCGAGTTGGTAGGGTGTGGTGCCGTCATTGGTGACGGTGTGGCGCAGTTCCAGCAGGCCGCCGTCGTGGAGGGTGAGGGACGTCGAGACGCTGATGCCGGCGTCGGGATCAGCCTGGCCGATTGTGGCGGTGCGGCCCTCAGCGTTGACGGAAGTAACGCGGAGGCGGGACGAGAAGTCGAAGCCGGAGCCGTCGCCGGTGATGCGGTGCCCGCGCAGGGCGGGACGGCCCCGCCACGAGGAGGATGCCTGGGGGAGGAGGCTTGCGGGTACGCGGGCGTCGACCGAAGAGGGCCCGATGGGTCCGGCCAGGAAGCCCAGGTCCGGCAGCCCCGCGCCCAGGTCGGCGCCCCAATGGATGACCTCGGCCTCCCCGCTGTCGAAGCTGATCAGCAGGCTGGTGCCGGCGGAACGGAGATACAGGGGGTCCATAGGTGGTCTCTTTCAGTGTTCAGCGTTGCGTCTTAAGTTACGCACAGGAGGGAAATCCGGGAAGGGGTGGCCGGGCGCCGCCGCCGCGAGGAGGAGGAAGGCGGCGCCCGGCCGGTGGCTGCGACCACATACGCAGCCACGCTTGGGGTGTTACTTGAACAGGGCGTTGACCTGGTCGTTGGCCTGGGTCAGGGAGCTGGCCTTGGCCTTGCCGGACACCACGGCGTCCATGGCCGGCTTCATGATGCCGTCAACCTTGGCGGAGTTGTCCGCGATCGGGTAGAGGAACGTGGTGCCGTCCTTGACCTGCTGGCTGAACGGGGTCACATCCACGCCCTTGGCCTTGAACGCTTCCACTGCCTTGTCGGCCGAGGTCTTGATGGCCGGGAAGACGACTGCCTTCGCAGCCACCACGTCCTGGCATGCTGCGGAGCCCAGGTACTCCACCCACTTGATGGCGGCCTCCGGCTTCTTGGTGCCGGCGTAGATGGAGTCCGCCAGGCCGTTGTACATGCTGGCGCGCTTGCCGTCGGCCCCTGTGGGCGTCGGGGCGATGCCCACCTTGACGTCCTTGTAGCCGGTGTACTGGCCGATCATCCACGAACCGTTGGCGTTGATGACGGACTTGCCGGCGGCAAAGGTGTCCGCCATGCTGGCGCCCACCGTGGTTTCAAGCTTCGGCATGTAGCCCTTGTCCACCAAACCGGCGAACCAGTCGATGCTTTCCTGGAACTTGGGGTCGTCGTAGTTGAAGTGCTTGCCCCACGGGTTCTTGTCCGTGTGCGTCCAGCCGGTGGTGCCGGTCAGGTAGCTCCACTCGGTCTGGCCCTGGCCGGAGCCGGAGCCGTTGAGGCCGAGCCCGTAGACGGCCACGTTGTTCTTGTCGAAGCCTGGCTCGTCGCCGCGCTTGCCGTTCTTGTCCACGGTCAGGTGGGCGATCGTCTTTTCGTACGTGCCGCCGTTCTGGGGGTTCCAGGTCAGGTTGGCCATCTGCTCCGGCGTGACGCCGGCGTCGGCTGCGAGCTTGGTGTTGTAGAACAGGGCGATGGTGTCCCAGTCCTTGGGGAGGCCGTAACGCTTGCCGTCCTGGCCCACCCAGAGGTCCGCGAGCCCGGAGTTGTAGGCGCCGGTGTCGATGTTGTCCTTCTTGACGGAGTCATCGAGGGCGAGCAGCTGCTTGTTCTTGATGAATTCGGGGTATTTGCCCAGGTGGTCGGTGAACACGTCCGGGGCGGTGCCGGCCACAAAGCCGTTGTTGAGGGTGCCCCAGTAGTCGTCCCAGCCCCGCTGTGTGACCTTGACGGTGATGTCCGGGTTGGCCTTGTGGAAGTCCTCGGCACACTGCTTGTACGCGGGGAGCTGGTTGGCGTCCCACAGCCAGTAGTTGATTTCGCCCTTGCCGGCCTCGGCGGATCCTCCGCCTCCGCAGGCCGAGAGTGCCAGGACTGCGGCCGCCGCTGCGGCGAGGGAGGTGAGTGCTTTCTTTTTCATGGGTGTTCCTTTCACAGTGCTTCCGGGCAGGCCGCCATGGCCCGGCGCCGGGGATGGGACGGGGGGTTACGCGGGAAGGGGTGTTACTTGATGCCGGAGAAGCCGATGGAGTTGACGATTTTCTTTCCGAAGGCGGCGAACAGGATCAGGACGGGCAGGGCCGAGACCAGGGTGGCGGCCATCAGGCCCGACCAGTCAGGCGCGCCCTGCGGAGACTGGGATTTGAAGACGCCCAGGCCTACCGTGAGGACGCGGACGGATTCTTCCTGGCCCACCAGCAAGGGCCAGAAGTACTCGTTCCACTGCCCGATGAAGGTGAGCAGGGCGAGCGTGGCGATGGGGGCTGCGGCGTTCGGCAGGATGATTTGGAAGAAGATCCGGACGTGCTTGGCGCCGTCGAGCATGGCCGCTTCCTCCACCTCGCGGGACATGTTCAGGAAGAACTGGCGGAGGAAGAAGATGGCGAACGGGGTCATGAAGATGTAGGGGAGCACCAGCCCAGCCAGGGTGTTGAGCAGGCCCAGGTTCTTGATGAGCAGGAAGTTGGGCAGTGCCGTGAAGATCGGCGGCACCATCATGGTGGCCAGGAACAGGCTGAACATCAGGTTCCGTCCCCGCCACCGCAGCCGGGCGAACGCGTAGGCCGCCATGGCGCTGAAAAACACGGCCCCGATGGTGGTGATGGAGGCGAAGAGTACGGAGTTGCGGAGGTAGATCCAGAAGTCGATCTGGGCGCCGGAGCCGCCCTCGGCGACGGCTTCCTCCGGTGACTGCAGGCCGAAGACGCGCTTGAAGGCGCCCAGGTTGAAGTCTGCCGGGAGCAGGTTGGTGGCGTTGCCGGCAAGGGATCCGTTGGTGGACAGCGCCGTCCGCAGGATCCAGTAGAACGGGAGGACTGATACGGCGACGGCCAGGGCGACGAGGGCCCAGGCGGCTGCGCGGCGCCAGCTGAACGGACGACGGCGTGCGGCAAGGCGTGCGGGTGCGGAAACTTTTGCGATGGTCATGGAAGTGTCCTTAGTCCAGGTCCGATTCGTTGCCCTTGAGGAACTTCATCTGGATGAAGGCCACGACGGCGAGGATCACGAAGAGGATGACTGCCAGGGCGGAGCCGTATCCGAAGTCCGATTCCGTGAAGGCCTTTTGGTAGATGTAGAACTGCAGCACCCGGCTGGCGTTTACCGGACCGCCAAGGGTGGTCACCGCCACGGTGTCGAACACCTGGAATGAGCCAATCACGGTGACGATCAGGACCAGGACCAGCACCGGACGCAGCAGCGGCACGGTGATTTTGCGGAAGGTCTGCCAAGGGGAGGCGCCGTCCAGGTTGGCCACCTCGTAGATGTGGTGGGGGATGGACTGCAGGCCGGCGAAGAGCAGGAGCGCGGTGTAGCCCATGTGCCGCCACGTGTTGATGAGCGCCTGGGTGGGGATGGCCCATTCCTCGCTGCCGAAAAACGCCACCTTGGGCAGGCCGACGGACTCGATGAAGTAGTTGACGATGCCGATCTGGTAGTCCAGCAGCCAGAACCACAGGAGCGCGGCGATCACGTTGGCCACCAGGTACGGCAGCAGGAGTGCGCCGCGGATCCAGGTTGACTTGGCCACCCGGTGCATCAGCAGGGCCAGCCCCAGGGCGAGTGCGGTCTGCAGGACGATGTTGATCAGGACGTACTGCGAGGTGACCGCCAGGGCGTTCCAGAACAGGGGATCCTTGGCGATTGCCTCATAGTTGGCGGTTCCGATCCACGTCGGGTCCCCAAGGATGCTGTATTCGGTGAAGCTGAGGTAGATGCCGCGAAGCGTCGGCACCAGGTAGAAGACGAGAAATCCGATCATTGCGGGAGCGATGAAGAACAGCGCGATCTTCAGGTCACTTTGTCCCCGGCGCTTCAGTGGCCGGCGCACTGCGTGCTCTGCCGGGATGGCGTTCCTGGTAAGGGTGGTCATCGTCGACCCTTTCCTGATTGTGATGGAAGTAACAAGCTGCGGAACAATCTACACGAGTAGATATCGACCGCGCAATAGGTAAATTTCAGCCTGATTAGCGGGGTTTTTGTCTATTTAGAGGATATTGACTCGAGTAGAAACGGATGCAAGACTCAGATATCCTCCTGACGAAAGGCATGACAATGACGTTCTCCATCGGCATCGTGGGCGCGGGCCAGTTCGGCTCCCAGTTCGCGCACCTGTTCAACCTGCACCCCGGTGTCCACGCCGTCTACGTGGCCGATGAGCGCCCCGAGCGGGCGGCCGAGGCCGTCGAACGGTACAACCTGGCGGGGCAGGAAGCGGACTTCGCCGCGCTGCTGGCCTCCGGCGTCGACGCCGTTGCCATCTTCACCCAGCGCTGGACCCATGGCCCCCTGGTGGAACGGGCGCTCCGCGCCGGCAAGCACGTCTACTCGGCTGTTCCCATGGCCGTCTCGGAGGCGGAAATCGCCCGCATCATCGACGCCGTCCGGGAAACCGGAAACGTCTACATGATGGGCGAGACCAGCTACTACAACCCCGCGACGGTCTATGCCCGGGAGCAGCACGCTGCCGGCAAGTTCGGCAGGGTCTTCTACTCCGAGGGCGATTACGTCCACGACATGGACCTGGGGTTCTACGACGCCTACCAGTACAGCGGCGGCGAGCGGTGGAAAGAGACCGCCAGCTACCCGCCCATGCTCTACCCCACGCACGCGATTGGCGGCGTGCTCGCGGCCCTTCCGGCACACGCCGTCAGCGTCAGCTGCGTCGGGGTCAGGGACCAGCGGAACGACGGCGTCTTCGACAAGGACGTCAGCATGTTCGGCAACGACCTTTCCAACGCCACGGCGCTCTTCGAACTGAACGACGGCGGCGCCATGCGCACCAATGAAATGCGCCGCGTGGGGTACCCCTCCCACATCCGCGAATCCCGGTTCCGGTTCTTCGGTACCGAGGCCAGCTTTGAACAACTCGCGAAGGTGACCGTGTGGCAGGACAAGCAGGACGTCCACGATATCTCCGAACAGATGGAAACCCGGCCCAGCATTCCCCTGGACGATCCGTCGCTGGCCAACGTCGCCCCCGAACTCCGGGACGCCTTCGTGTCAGGACTGGCCCCGGTGCACGATGCAGCGCGGCTGCCCGAGGAGTTCCACGGCGCACCCAACGGGCATGAAGGCAGCCACCATTTCCTGGTGGACGACTTCGTCACCGCGGTGAACAACCGCACGTTGCCGCCCGTCAATGCCTGGGTTGCAGCCCGGTTCACGCTGCCCGGGATCGTGGCCCATGAATCGGCACAGCAAAACGGCGCGCGACTGCCCATCCGTGACTTCGGCGACGCACCCGCCACCTGGTAGCTAGCATGTACTCCATGACCACTTCGGCTGTGCCGTCCCCGCGCGGGCCGGTGACGCGCAAGGATGTTGCCCGGTTCGCGGGCGTCAGCACCGCCGTCGTCAGCTATGTGGTCAATGGCGGTCCCAAGAAGGTGGCCCCGGCCACCGAAGCCAAAGTCCAGGACGCCATCCGCGTCCTCGGCTACCGGCCCAACGCCGCTGCCCGGGCGCTCAAGCTGGGGTCAAGCGAGACGCTGGGGCTCATTGTCCCTGACATCTCCAACCCCTTCTTCTCACTGTTCTCCCACGCAGTGGAGGACGCGGCCGCCGCCCGTGGCTACGCTCTGGTCCTGAGCAACTCGGACGGGAACCTTGCCAAGGAGCGGCGGAACGTCCGCAACCTCGCAGCCCGGCAGGTGGACGGGGTGCTGCTCGCCAGCGTCCTGTTCGAACCGGACCTCGAAGTCCTGGAGACTGCAGACATTCCGGCGGTGCTGTTGAACCAGGAACGCGATGCGCCCGGGTTCAACAGCGTTGGCGTGGATCTCGCAACAGGTGCCAGGACCGCCGTGGAGCACCTCATCGGCCACGGGCACACCAATATTGGGCTGGCGATGGGTACCAACGTCTCCGGCTCCACCGATGGCCGCGAGTTGGGCTGGCGGGAGGCGCTCCAGCAGGCAGGCCTGCCGGAGGGGCCCATCGCCTACAGCGCCTTCACGAGGCCCGGCGGTTACGCCGCCGGGCAGCGCCTGCTGGCATCGGTGAACCGACCCACGGCCATCTTTGCCACCTCCGACATGCAGGGCATCGGACTCCTCCGCGCCATCCACGAGGCGGGCCTTTCGGTTCCGGGCGATATCGCCGTCGCGTCCTTTGACGGATCGGCCGACTCGGAATACTCCTGGCCGCCGCTGACCACCGTGGAGCAGCCGGTGGTGTCCATGGCGGAAGCCGCCGTCGGGGCGCTGGTGGGAGCCGGCCGCGGCGAGAAGCCGCGGCACCGGATCTTCCCCACCACACTGCACGTCCGCCAGTCCTGCGGCTGCCCGTAGGACTCAGGCCGGGGCGGCGATCCGCAGCCGGCTGACGCGCTCCTGCAGGGTCCGGCGGGCATCTGCGCTGAGGCCGGAATCGCTGATGACCTCGTCCGCTTCCTCGAGCGCGGCGATGGTGCTCATGCCCTGCGTGCCCCACTTGGTGTGGTCCGCCACCACTACCAGCTTGCGGGACGCCGCCACGAATGCGCGGTCAGTCTCCGCCTCCAACAGGTTGGGGGTAGTGAACCCGGCTTCGGGATCCATGCCGTGCACCCCCAGGAACAGCAGGTCCAGGTGCAGCTGCTTCAGCGCCGCAGTGGCGATCGGCCCCACCAGGGCGTCCGACGGCGTGCGTTCGCCGCCGATCAGGATCACGGTGGAACCATAGCGGGAAGCTCCGGACGCCGCCCCGTGGTGGAACAGGTCCGCAATGCGCACGGAGTTGGTCACCACCGTGATCCGGGGCCCCTTGGCCAGTTCCTGGGCCAGCGCCCAGGTGGTGGTTCCTGCGCTGAGGCCCACCGCCATGCCTTCATGCACCATTCTCGCGGCTTCGGCCGCAATGGCGCGCTTCTCGGCCGGCAGTTGGGTTGACTTCAGTTCAAAGCCGGGCTCATGGGTGGTTGCCCCGCCGGGGAGCTTGGCACCGCCGTGGATCCGCTCCACCCGGCCGCCCTCCTCCAACAGCTCGATGTCCCGCCGGACCGTCATGAGCGAGACACCCAGCTGGTGGGCGAGGTCGGACACACGGACCACCCTTTCCCGCTGGACGGCGTCCACGATGGCCTGGTGACGTGCTGCGGGGAGCATGGAGTTCCTTTCGGGCGGCTAAGGGAGGAGTGTCCCGTTCACGTTCAATCTTTGCCTACCCCTTGCTGGAACCAAGAGTCAGCCCCGCCACAAACTGGCGCTGCAGGAGCAGGTAGATGATCAGGGTGGGGATGACGGTGATGACCGCACCTGCCGCCAGGAGGTTGTAGTTGTTCAGGAACTGTCCCTGGAGGTTGTTGATGGCGGTGGTGATGGGGAGCCGGTTGCCGCTCTGGATGAAAAGCAGTGGCCAGAAGTAGTCGTTGTAGATGAAGATGACCTCCAGCGTGCCCAGGGCGGCGAACGCCGGCCGGCACAGCGGCAGGATGATTTCCCGGTATTGCCGCCAGATGCCCGCGCCGTCCACCAGGGCTGCTTCGGTCAGGTCTGCGGACAGCGCTTTCATGTAGTTGGACAGCACGAAGGTGCAGAACCCCATCTGGAACGCGGTGTCCACCGCGATCACGATGATGTAGGTGTTGAGCATGTTCCCGGAATCGCTGAACGAGTAGGGCACCGTCAGGTGCTTGGCCATCTCGAACAGGGGTGCGGCGAGTACCTGCGGCGGAAGGAGGTTGCCGGCCGTGAACATGATGAGCAGCGTGATGTTGAACTTCCAGTTGACCCGGCTGACGGCGAAGGCCATGAGTGAGGCCAGGAGCAGCGTCAGCAGCACGGCCGGGACGGTGATGATCACCGAATTCCAGAAGTACGTGGAAAACCCGCCTTGGGTCCAGGCCTGGATGAAGTTGTCGAAGTTGAACGCGCCGGCCAGGCTGAAGTACCCGTACTGGTTGGTGGAGGCCACCGGCCTGAGCGCGGTGAAAACGGACCAGCCGAGCGGTACCAGCCACACGATGGCCATGACGGTGAGGAAGATGTGGGTTCCGTAGTGCCGCTTGGGGCGGCTCCCGGACCGGGCTCCGGCGTCTGCGGGAACCGGCCTGGGCCGGGCTGCAACATTGCTCATGCTCTGTTCTCCTTGCCAAAGGTGCGGCTGAGGTAGAAAACGATGGGGACAAGGGAGATCACCAGGAGCACCACGGCCAGCGCGGAGCCGACGCCGATCACCTGGCCTTCGCCCACGAGGTTCTGGATGACCAGTGCGCTGAGCATCTCCAGGCCGTTGGTGCCGCGGTTGATCACGTAGACAACGTCGAACGCGCGCAGGGACTCGATGATGGTGATGACTACGATGACGATGTTGATCGGCCGCATGGCCGGGAAGACCACCCGGAAGAAGGTCTGCGTCGCGGAGGCGCCGTCGATGGCGGCCGCTTCCTTCAGGCTGGGGTCCACGCCCTTGAGGCCGGCCAGGTAGAGCAGCATGACGTAGCCGGCATGGCGCCAGGTGGCGGCGATCATGGCGGCCCAGATGTTGATTGACGAATCGCCGAACCAGTCCACTGCCTGCGGCGTCCCGGCCGTTCCCAGGATGAAGTTCAGCAGGCCATTGTCACGCTGGTAGAACAGCTGCCAGATGATGCCGATCAGGGCGAGGGACAGCATGACGGGGGCGAAGAAGATGCTTTGGTAGATCTTGCTGCCGCGGATGTTCTGGTCCAGGAGTACGGCAAGGAGCAGGCCCAGCGGGGTGGCGATGAGGGCGAGGAACAACAGCCACAGCATGTTGTGCTGTACCGCGGGCCAGAATGGCGGGTAGTCCTGCGTGATGAACTGGTAGTTGTCGGTGCCGGCCGGGCGGAGGTCGGCCAGGTCCAGGCCATTCCAGCGGCTGAAGCTCAGCCCGACGGACATCAGCATGGGCAGCCAGACCAGCATCAGTTCTATCAGGGTGGGGATCCCCACCATGAGGGCCAGGACCAGTTTGTCCCGGCTGGACAGGCGGCGTACCCGGCCACGTCCGGGCCGCCTCTTCGAGGGCGTGCCGGCCGGGTCCCTGGACTCCGGCGGGATAAGTTCTTGTGCGGTGCTGCTCATGGGATTCTTCCCCTTGCTTGGTCCGGATGCAGGAGGGGAACGACGACGGCGCACGCCAAGTGCCGCCGTCGTCGTTCCTTGGGCAGGGCTACTGCGCTGCGTACAGGGTCTTGGCCTGGGCCTCAAGGTTCTTGACGTCCATGGTGCCGTCCTTGATGAACGTCTGCAGGGCCGGAATCATCACGTTGTTGGCCATGGCCGGCAGGGCATCACGGTCAAAGAACTGGCTGATATTCTTCGCGTTCGCGATGGTGTCAGCGCATTTCTTGTTCAGCGGCGTGAACGACGAGGTGTCCGCGCCCTTGGCGGTGGCGATGTTTGATGAGTCCACCTTGGCGTAGGCATTCTGCGCCTCCGGTGTGCCGAGGAACGCCAGGAAGTCGCGGGCGGCCTTGTTGTCTCCGCCCTTCTTGGACAGCAGCAGTCCGTCGATGGGGGCTTCTACCGAGTCCCTGCCCTCCATGGCGATCTCGGGGAAGGCGAAGAAGTCGATGTCGGCCAGGACGGTGGGGTCGGTGAACTGTTGGGTGACGAACGAACCAAGAAGGTACATTCCAGTCTTCTTCGCCTCCAGGGCTTTCGCGGCGTCCTGCCAGGTCTGGCCCAGGGCTGCCGGGTCCTGGAAGGGCAGGAGTGCCTTCCAGGTGTCGAAGACGGCGCTGACTTTCTGCTGGTCCCAGGACTCCTTGTGGGCGCAGAGGTCCACGTGGAACTGGTAGCCGTTGAGCCGCATGTTGATGTAGTCGAACGTGCCCATGGCCGGCCAGCCGTCCTTGTCGGCAAAACCGATGGGAATCAGGCCGTCAGCCTTCATCTTCGTTGCCAGGGCCTTGAGGTCATCGAACGTTGCGGGGACCTGGTAGCCCTTTTCGGTCCAGAGGCTCTTCCGGTAGAAGAACCCCCACGGGTAGTTGTAGTTGGGAATGAAGTACATCTTCCCGTCAGGACCGGTGGACGCCTTCTTCAGCGCATCCGAATAGTTGGCGCCCACTGTCTGCCAGACGTCGTCAATAGGTGCCAGCAGTCCCTTGCCCGCGTAGTACTGCATCCGGTATCCGGCGAACCAGGTGAACGTATCGTCGGGGGAGCCTTGGAGGTAGGAGTTGATCTTGTTCTGGAAATCGTTGTGGGGTACCACGTTGGTGGTGACGGTCTTGCCTGTCTTGGCGGTGAAAGCGTCCGTAACGGCCTGGTAGGCGCGCTTGGGCACGTCATCCGAGGCCCCGGAACCGAAGGTGAGGCCGGAGGATTCCGACCCCGTTGCCGACGGTGCGCTGCCGCCGGTGCAGGCGGCGAGGAACGGGATGCCGGCCAGGCCAGCCGCTCCTACGCCGACCGTCTTGAGGATGGTCCGCCTGCTCGGAAATGCGGAGGCCGACGCATCAAACTGTGAAGCCATGTTCTCTCCCTTGAAAAATAGCCGCGTGTGAGACACCTCACATAGGTTGACTATAACCTCGCAAAAGCGAACAGGGAAGAACGCTAAATAACATTTTACGTGTTGATTTTTTTGAATCGTCACAAACGGGAATGACCCCGTATTCCCCGTGATAACGGGAAATACGGGGCCATTCGGCGGTTAGAGACCTGATACTAAGCCAGTGTTACTTTCTGAGCGACTGGGCGATCTGCTGCATGATCGTGGGATCGGAGAGCGTGGTGGCGTCGCCGGGGTCGCGCCCTTCCGCGACGTCCTTGAGGAGGCGGCGCATGATCTTCCCGGAGCGGGTCTTCGGCAGCTCCGGGACCACCAGGATGTTCTTGGGCTTGGCGATCGGGCCGATTTCCTTGCCCACGTGGTTGCGCAGTTCCTGGACGGTGGCGTCGCCGTTGTTCACGGCATCGCCGCGGAGGATGACGAAAGCGACGACGGCCTGGCCCGTGGTCTCGTCCGAGGCGCCCACGACGGCGGCCTCCGCCACGGCGGGGTGGGACACCAGGGCGGATTCGATCTCCGTGGTGGAGAGCCGGTGCCCGGAGACGTTCATGACGTCGTCCACCCGGCCCAGGAGCCAGATGTCACCGTCTTCGTCCTTCTTGGCACCGTCGCCGGCGAAGTACATGTTTTCGAACCGGGACCAGTAGGTGTCCTTGAACCGTTCGGGGTCGCCCCAGATGCCGCGCAGCATGGCCGGCCAGGGCTCGCGGATCACCAGGAAGCCGCCGTGGCCGTTCGGGACGGATTCACCCATCTCGTCCACCACGTCCACCGCGATGCCAGGCAGCGGAACCTGGGCCGAGCCCGGCTTGGTGGCGGTGACGCCCGGCAGCGGGGCGATCATCTGGGCGCCGGTTTCGGTCTGCCACCAGGTGTCCACGATGGGGGTCTTGTTGCCGCCGATGACGTCCCGGTACCACATCCAGGCTTCGGGGTTGATGGATTCGCCCACGGAGCCAAGGACGCGGAGGGAGGTGAGATCGTACTTGTCCGGGATCTCCCGGCCCCACTTCATGAACGTCCGGATGGCGGTGGGGGCGGTGTAGAGGATGGAGACTTTGTATTTCTCCACGATCTCCCACCAACGGCCCTGGTGCGGGGAGTCCGGGGTGCCTTCGTACATGACCTGGGTGGCGCCGTTGATGAGCGGGGCGTAGGCGACGTAGGAGTGTCCGGTGACCCAGCCGACGTCGGCCGTGCACCAGTAGACGTCCGTTTCCGGGTGCAGGTCGAAGACCGCCTTGTGCGTGTATGCGCCCTGGGTCAGGTACCCGCCGGTGCTGTGCAGGATCCCCTTGGGTTTGCCGGTGGTGCCGGAGGTGTAGAGGATGAACAGCGGGTGCTCGGAATCGTGTCCCACCGCGGTGTGTTCCGTGGATGCAGCGCCCACGGTGTCCGCCCACCAGTGGTCCCGGCCCTCGTGCCAGTCAACGTCCTGCCCGTTGCGCTTGACCACCACCACGTTCTGTACGGTGTGGCCGTCGTGGGCCAGGGCCTCGTCCACGGCCGGCTTCAGCGGGCTCGGCTTGCCGCGCCGGTAGGTACCGTCAGCGGTCACCACCAGCTTGGCCTCGGCGTCGTCGATCCGGGACCGGAGCGCCTCCGCGGAGAACCCGCCGAACACCACCGAGTGGACGGCGCCGATCCGGGCACAGGCCAGCAACGTGATCACGGCCTCCGGGATCATCGGCAGGTACACGGCCACCCGGTCACCCTTGGCCACGCCCAAGGACTCGAAAGCATTGGCCGCCTTCTTGACCTCTTCGGTCAGCTGCGCATAGGTGAAGGTGCGGGTGTCACCGGGCTCACCCTCGAAGTAGATGGCCACCCGGTCGCCGTTGCCGGCCTCGACATGACGGTCCAGGGCGTTGTAGGCCGCGTTGACTTCCCCGCCGACAAACCATTTCGCGAACGGCGGATCAGACCAGTCCAACGCCTGCGTAAAGTCCTTGGACCACGTCAGCAGCTCCCGCGCCTTCTTGGCCCAAAACGCCGGCCGGTCAGCGTTCGCATCGTCGTACTCGGCCGCCGTGGCGACGGCACCCGCCGCAAACTCGGCGCTGGGAGGAAAAGCCCGGGTCTCATGCAACAGGTTCGCGAAGGCGTCGCCCTGCTGGCCGTGCTGACCTGCGGCCGGGGCGGAATCGGACGGAACCGTGGCCGTGGTGCTGGGGGTGTCCTGGGACATATGAACCTCATCATTCATCGATCGTCGCCGCGCGGGACGCCATCACCGCAGGGCCCGCCGTTCGCGCGGCACTGGGCTCCAGCCGGGACGGTCATACCGCAAAGAGCTGTTCCGCATCCAAGCCTAATGCTTGCCGTGCATCCGATGTGCCCGCCGTCACAGATGCGGCAGCGAACGGCATTTGTTAAGCGGTGAATGGTCCGCCGGTCACTTTCCAGCCACTCCGGCGGGCCCGTGCCAGCTAGTGATCAGCTTGGCTGTTGACTAGGCTGAGATGGAATTGTGACTTCACTTCGGACCACTTCGGCCAGGCATGAACCGCGCCCGGCCGGCGCCGGACCGCATGTCAAGACGGCGCAGTTTTCGGGTCCGTACGGTCCCGGTGCCGCCACGCTAAGGAGAGCAGAATGAACCAGCAGAGCTTCGGCCAGCGAATGGCCCCGCAAACGCAAGCGGGACCTGGCGGCTCCGAACCCGCCGGGGGGCCAGGCCACCAAACCCCTGCCGGCAGCGCCGCTCCAGGGCAGAAGGCAGGCTCGGGAAGGATTGACCCGAACGCCAACCAAGCCGTGCTCGGTCCGTTTACCGTGCGCGACCTCGCGGTTTTTGCCGGCACCCTGATCCTCTTCGTCGCTTCCCTGCTGCCCCTGTTCGGCGCGCGGTACAACCTGTGGAACCTCAACAACCTGTTCTTCCTGGGGCTGGGTATCATCCTGCCGCTGATCGCCAGCGCACTGTTCGCCGCACGCCGCCTGGCACCCGGCACCAAAATCCGGGTGGGGTCGCTGTCGATCGACCAGTTCGCCTCGGTAGTGGCCTCCTTCGCCGTTGCCTTCTTCTTCCTGTCGATTGCGGGCGGCTATGTCACCAGCCTGCTGGTGGGCCTGATCGGCTCGCTGGTCCTTTTCGCCGCAACGGTCCTGGGCCGCTTCATCCCGTATCTCGCCGGTGATTTCAAGGGCCGTGCCGATGCCCCGGCCCATATCGTGGCACGAGAAGCCGCAGTGCCGGCGCGGAAGCCCCGCGCCCCCAAGCCGCCCAAGCCGGAGTCCGGCTCCGGCCAGGCCAAGACCGGTTTCGGTATCAAGGGTGCAGGCGTCTTTGGCGGCGGTGGGGCCGGATCTTCCGCGGTCCAGCCGGGATCCGCCGGCCACGAGCCGTCCCGCTCTGCCCACTCACCCGCCACGGCCGCTGTACTTGCACCCTCCGCAGCGGCCGCCCCTGTTTCTTCCACCGCGGCACCTTCCGCGGCTGCACCGTCCACTCCCGTTTCCACCGCCCCCGAGGTCTCGGACCGGACCCCTGAGGTGGAGGCCGGCCCGCCAACCCAGGCCGCCGACGTCGTCCGCCCGGCCCGGACCCCTGAGGTGGAGGCCGGACCGCCAACCCAGGCCGCCGACGTCGTCCGCCCGGCCCCGACCCCCGCGGCGGAGGAAACCCAGCATGGCGATGTGCCGGCAGCGGGGGCCCCGCAGCCGGCATGGGAGCCACCGGCCGCCACCGCGGTGCACCAGCAGGTCCGAACGGAAGAGCCCATTGGCGCAACAGTGGACCCTGCTGCCCGCCATGACGAGACTGACGGACAGCCGGTCCATGAGGCTTTCTGGTTCGCCGTCGCACAGCACCGCACCGCCTTTGATCCGCGCACCGGGGCACCTGCCTTCGTGATTGAACCCGGCGGGTGGGTCCTGGCCCTGGAGGACCGGGGACACGAATTCCTGGTCCAGCATACTGACGGCCGGCTGGGCATCCTGCGGGACCTCAGCAACATCGAGCGCGGCTGACGTCCATGGCCGGGCTCCGGGCGGCCAAGCCCGGCGGGAATGACCCCGCCGGGCATGCCGCGAACAGCGGCCAGGCTCCCGGCATGCCGGTGGTCTCTTCCGAATCCGTGCTGGCGTTGAAGCGCCGGGCGCGGCGCATCAACAAAGCGCTGGCCGAGAAATACCCCTACGCCCACGCGGAGCTCGATTTCCGCAACCCCTTCGAATTGCTCGTGGCAACCGTGCTGTCCGCCCAGACCACCGACGTCACCGTCAACCAGGTCAGCAAAGTGCTGTTCGCTCGCTGGCCTGACGCCCGCTCACTGGCGGAAGCGGACCCGGCGGAGCTTGAAGCGATCCTGAAGCCCACCGGATTCTTCCGGGCCAAAGCCAGGAATGTCCTCGCGCTGTGTACGCGGCTCGTGGACGACTTCGACGGCGAGGTTCCGGGCCGGATGAAGGACCTGGTCACGTTGCCCGGCGTCGGGCGCAAAACAGCCAACGTGGTGCTGGGTAACGCCTTCGGCGTCCCGGGCATCTCCGTGGACACCCACTTCGCCCGGCTGGCCAAGCGGTTCGGCTGGACACAGTCCGAGGACCCCGTGCAGATCGAACAGGACGTAGCCGGGCTCTTTGAGCGCAGGGACTGGACCATGCTGTCCCACCGCGTCATCTTCCATGGCCGCCGCGTGTGCCATGCCCGCAAGCCCGCCTGCGGTGCCTGCCCCGTAGCCAACTGGTGCCCCTCCTACGGCCTGGGGGAGATGGATCCGGACAAGGCCGCCAAGCTCCTGAAATATGAGCTTGCACCCGGCAGCGAAGCCCTCCTGGATCAGTACCTGTCCGAACAGCACCGTGCGGCAGAAATCCGGATGGCTTCCCAGTTGAGGGCCCCGTGAGCGCACGCGAAGACCTGGCCCGGCTGGTCCGCCGGGCGGAGTCGGGGACGGCCGGCCCCCCTGACCCGCGCTGGGCCGCGCTGACCGTGGATATTGAGCGCGCCCGCAGGGCCGCGGTCCTCATGCTTTTCGGCGTGCTCGACGACGTCCCGGCCGCGTCCGGTAAACCGCTGGCCCCGGCAGACCTGGACGTCCTGCTTCTGGAACGCGCCCACACCCTGGGGTCGCACCCGGGGCAGGTGGCGTTCCCGGGCGGCAGCATCGACCGGGACGAGACGGCCGTGGCGGCCGCGCTCCGGGAAGCCGAGGAGGAAACCGGATTGGATTCGGCCGGCGTCGAGGTGCTGGGCACCCTCCAGGAGCTGGGCCTGGCGCACAGCAACTTCCTGGTGACGCCGGTCCTTGGGTGGTGGCACGCACCGTCACCGGTCCGGGTGGTGGACTACGGAGAATCGGCCCAGGTGTTCCGTGTCCCGGTCCGGGACCTGCTGGACCCGGACAACCGGGTGATGGCCACCGTCCACCGGGCAGGCCGCACCTTCGACAGCCCGGCTTTCACAGTTAACGGCGTGGTGGTGTGGGGTTTCACCGGCATTGTGCTGAGCGGGCTGTTCGACCAGCTCGGCTGGTCCGTCCCCTGGGACCGGAACCGGCTGCACCCGGTGCGGGTTTAGGCGTCAGGCCTGCCGGCGCAAGTCCACCACGATGCCCGTGGCGGCATTTTCCCGCACGGCCTTGATTCCGTCGCGCAGCATGGTCAAGCACGGGAAGGTCGGAGAAACCGCAACGATCTTCCCTTCGGCATCGGTGAGCTGAAGCCGGTAGGACTCGTCCCCAACACGGTGTATTTCAAATCTTCCCGCCATGGACGGGGACCTCCTGGTATGCGTCGTTGCATCAGTGGCCGGATCTGCTTCAGCCTTTTTGACTGTAACCGCCGTCATGGCACCCGTCGAGCTACTGCCGGGTAGATTACTTTGCGTCTCGAAGGCGTGTTTTCTTGCCGACCCAGCGGCACGCTTATTTGGCGAGGTCGTAAGAGTCGACAACGGCAAGGCTTACCGGAAACTCCACGGGAATCCGGCCGAACAACAGCTCCTTGGCCGCGCTGGCCGCCTCCTCGATGGCGGCGATGCACGCCGGCACCCCCTCAACCGGTGCGTGCACCATCACTTCGTCGTGCAGGAAGAAGACAAGTTCCGGCCTGCCGGCCCCGCCGGCCGCACCTGCCGCACCTGCCGCCCGAAGGGTGCGCAGCCGTCGTCGTAATTCCGCCAGCCAGCATGCCGCCCAGTCCGCCGCCGAGCCCTGGACCACGAAGTTCCGCGTAAAGCGGCCCCGTGACCGGGCGATCGACTCTGCCCGCCGCTGCTCCTCAGCCGTTGCCGAGCGCTGGCTCAGGAACCAGCGCTCGGACGGAGGAGGGCTGCTGCGGCCCAGCCTGGTGGTTACCGTTCCACCGGCTTCACCCGCCCGTGCGGCCCGCTCAACGAAGTCGACGGCGCGTGGATAGGTACGCGCCAGCTGTGGCATCAGCCGGCCTGCTTCACCGGATGTTGCCCCGTACATCGCGCCCAGCAGCGCCATCTTCGCCTTGGCCCGGTCCCCGCCGAAGCCCTTGGCGGCGATGCCGGCGTAAAGGTCCTGGTCCCGGGCCGCCTCCGCCATGGAGGAATCCTGCGCGAGGGCCACCAGGACCCGGGGTTCGAGCTGGGACGCGTCCGCGACGATCAGCTTGTGGCCGGGATCGGCATGCACGGCACCGCGGACCTGGCGGGGAATCTGCAGTGCGCCGCCGCCGCGGGAAGCCCAGCGGCCCGAGACCACGCCGCCCACCACGTACTCGGGGCGGAACCGGCCGCCGTCCACCCAGGCATCCAGCCATGACCAGCCGTTGGCGGTGTGCAGCCGGGAAAGGCTCTTGTACTCCAGCAAAGGCTCAATGACCGGGTGGCTGGACTCCCTCAGCTCCCACTTCCGCGTGCTCTTCACCTCGATCCCGTTGCGGTGCAGGGCGCGCATCAGGTCCTGCGGCGAGTCCGGATTCAGCCCCGGGGAATTGAGCAGGGTACGCAGTTCACCGGCCAGCGCCTCAAGTCTCTGCGGACGCTGTCCGGTGGCGGGTCGGGGACCCAGATGGTCTGCCAGTATTTGTTCGTGCAGGTCTTCCCGCCAGGGAACGCCTGCGTGCTGCATCTCAGCTGCCACCATGGCGCCCGCGGACTCCGCCGCGAGCAGCAGCTGGAGCCGGTTCCGGCGGTTTTCCGCCGCGTCCACGGCAGTCACTGCGGCCTGCTGCGCGGCGTATTCGGCACGGAGCTCCTCGAGGGACCAGCCGGACGCGGCCCCGACGCCGGGGTCATCGAACAAGGCACCCTGGTCCGCCGGGGGACGCGGCGGCTGCAGCGCTTTCGGGGGCAGCAGCGGATCCTCAACGGGTACCCTGTCCGTGTGTTGGGCGTACTCCGTGTGCGCACTGAACTGCGAGAAGGCCAGGATGTTGCCGCAGAGGCTGACGTCGTAGCAGCGCTCCACCTCCACCCCCGATGCGAGCAGTCCGGGGTACCAGTCCTGCGTGCGGTGCCAGATCCAGCGGGGCGGCTGCCCGCCGGGGCGCCGGGTTTCCATGTCGCGGACGACGGCGGCAAGGTCCGTCAGTGCCACCGGCCGGGGTTCGGGGTTGGCTGGCTCGGGAAGTCCCGCCTGCGTCACTTGCTGGAGGGCCGCTCCGCGAGGATGGGCGGCGAGCAGCAGGTACATGCTCCAATTCTGCCCTGTTTGCCAGGCTGGCCCCGACGCGGGTTGTCCACATAGAGGATGTGCCCCCTTATCCGGGCCGCGGGACGTGGGCAGAGTGGCTCCATGAGCAGGCACCAGCTGAACGCATCCCAATCCGGGCCGGGACATTCCGGGACACCTTCGTGGCGCCCGCCGGACGTGGAACCAGCCGCCGCGGGGCCTGCGGCTGATGGTGCTGGGTTTCGAGGTGCTGCCTGGCTGCCGGACGGGTCGGGCGAGGTGCTGCTGATCACCTCCTCCGATGTTCTCCGTTCCGAGGTGGAGCGCATTGTGGCGGCCGCCGGTGCGCACTTGCGTGTTGTCCCGGACGCCGTCGAGGGTGGGCGGTATTGGGACGCTGCGGCAGCCGTTCTGGTGGGCAGTGACGTGCGGGAATTGCCACCGCGCCGGCGCACGCCAGCGGTCATGGTTGGCTTGGACGGCGAGGGGGACAGCCTCTGGCACCTCGCCGCTGCCCTCGGCGCCGAACGGGTTGCCGTGCTGCCGGACGCCGCCGCCTGGCTGGCAGACCACCTCAGCCGGTCCCGTTCGCCAGACCCGGGCGGCGTGGTCCTGGGGATCACGGGTGGCTGCGGCGGGGCCGGGGCCACCACGGCGGCCGTCTGGATTGCACAGGCAGCTGCACGGCTGGGGGTGCGCGTCCTGCTGGTCGACGGGGATCCATGGGGCGGGGGACTGGAGCTTGCGCTCGCCGCGGAGGATACCCCGGGTCTCCGCTGGCCGGACCTCGCCGAGGCCAGGGGCAGCATCGACCCCCTGCAACTGGTGGATTCCCTGCCCACGGCGGGCGGCCTTTCCTTCCTCTCGTGGCCTGCCACCCGGGATCAACCCCTCCCGGTCCCCGCCGCTGCCACCGCGGGTGTCCTCGACGCCGCCCGCCGTGGCTACGAACTGGTGGTCATCGACGTGGGTCGGGGTACCGGGCCTCTGCATACTGTGGCCTGGGACTGCGACCGGATCATGGTGGTGGTCCCGGCACAACTCAAGGCAACAGTGGCAGCCGTACGCCTGCTGCAGGAGCTTCCGCCGGTGGAGGCAGCACTGCTGGTCCGCGGGCGCCCGGGCGCCGCGTTGGACAGTTCGCTGATCGCCGGCGCCGTCGGGCTGCCGGTGCAGGGCCGGATCCCCGAACTGCGCGCCGTACCAGGTGCCACGGAAACGGGCCGCCTCCTGGACCTGGGGAAACGGCGGAACATCCGCCGCTTCGCCGCTGCGGTGCTCGATTGGCTCGGCGACGACCTGCAGGCGGGGGAGGTGACATGATGCGCCCGCCGGGAACTCCCGGATTCCCGGACCGGGGAACGGGCGGCGCGCTCGTGGCAGGAAGCGTCGGCGCACGGCGGAGTGCCCGGATCCTGGAAGCCAACCAGGCCGGCCGCACCGCGCGGGCGAAGGAAGCAGGCGGGGGAAGGCCGGTAGAGGCCGGGCTGCTGGAATCGGTCCGCGAGTCGATGATGGCCGAGGCCGGGGCCGTGACGCCCTCACGGGTGGCTGCAGCGGTCCAGGCCACCGGCAAACTGCTGGGGACCGCCGGTTCGCTGGCCGCCGTGGAGCGGATCAGCGCCGAGCTCAACGGTCTGGGGCCGCTTCAGGAGCTGACCCGGGACCCGGACGTCACTGACATCTTCGTCAACGCGCCCGGCTCCGTCTGGGTGGACCGGGGACGGGGCATCGAGCGCGTCTCCGTCAGGTTCGACGATGAAGCCCAACTGCGGGCACTGGCCGGCAGGCTCGTGGCTGCCGGGGGCCGGCGCCTGGATGACGGCTCACCGTGCGTTGATGTAAGGCTTGCCGGCGGTTACCGTGTCCACGCCGTGTTGCCGCCGGTTTCCACGTCGGGGACGCTGCTGAGCATCCGCATCCGCCGGGAGCGGGTCTTCACCATGGGCGAGCTGCGTTCCGCCGGAATGTTCGGCCCGCAGGTGCAGGCAGTGCTGGAGGCAGTGGTGGCCAGGAGGTTGAGCTTCCTGGTCAGCGGAGCCACCGGTTCGGGCAAGACGACGCTGCTGTCCACCCTGCTGGGCCTGTGCGCGCCGGACGAACGCCTGGTCCTGATCGAGGATGCGTCCGAGCTGAACCCCGTCCACCCGCACGTGGTGGCCCTTGAATCGCGCCACGGAAACCTTGAGGGCGGTGGGGCGGTGGACCTGGGGGAACTCGTCCGGCAGGCTCTGCGCATGCGGCCGGACCGGCTGGTGGTGGGCGAGTGCCGGGGTTCCGAAGTGCGCGAGCTCCTCAGCGCGATGAACACCGGCCACAGCGGTGGCGGCGGAACCATCCACGCCAACACCGCGACAGCGGTCCCGGCCAGGCTCACAGCACTTGGTGCCCTCGCCGGATTGGGACCCGAGGCCGTGCGGCTCCAGGCTGCCAGCGCCTTGGACGTGGTCATCCATCTCGGCCGGACGCCCCGGGGCAGGGAAGTCCTCTGCGTGGGACTTCTCAGCGACGGGCCGGAGGGCCTCCGCGTGGTGCCGGCCGTCGAGGAAGCCGGAAAGCCAGGCCCGGCGTGGCCTGCGTTGGCCATCCGGTTGGGGATGGACCCCGGGGAAGCCCTGTGACGCTCATCCTTGCGGTGGTCCTGGGTGCCGCTGTGCTGTTCCTCAGGCCGCCGCTGCAGGCGGCGGCGAGGCTGCGCTCCGTGGTCCGGAATGCCCCCGGAACACAACGTTCCCCACGGCGCCGAATGTTGCTGTGGTTTCGGCGGGCGGCCCGCGGTTCGGGCGGTAAGGGCGGGCTGGGCCTGACCCTGGTGGTGCAGCAGTTGGCGGCGCTGCTCAGGGGCGGACGGACGCCCGGGCGGCTGTGGGACGAACTGTGGACCGTTTACGGCGTCCCCGGCGTGCAGGCGCAGGGGCTCCAGGATGCCGCACACCCCTCCGTGCCCGTGCTGTCGCCGGGGTCAACCACAATCCTGGCGTCAGCGCGTGCAGCTGCGGCTACCGGAGCTCCGGTGTCGGCGGCCATTCGGCGGGTGCTTCCCACGGCATTCCCGGGCCGTGACCGTGAGGCCGGAACATGGACTGAGCTGGCGGCCTGCCTTGATATCGCGGAAGCCAGCGGATGCCCGCTCGCTGACGTGCTGACCAGGTTCGCGGCACAGCTGGAGGCGGCGGACGACGCCGATGCCGCCAGGCAAACGGCCCTCGCGGGTCCCAAAGCCACGGT
The DNA here is from genome assembly GCF_052113345.1 of Pseudarthrobacter sp. YAF2. Taxonomy (NCBI): domain Bacteria; kingdom Bacillati; phylum Actinomycetota; class Actinomycetes; order Micrococcales; family Micrococcaceae; genus Pseudarthrobacter; species Pseudarthrobacter sp. YAF2. The sequence goes on from NZ_JBFRDA010000001.1 coordinate 43,729, forward strand.
CCGCCTGCTGACCTGGCTTCCATTGATGGGACTTGGACTGGGTGCTGCCCTGGGCGTTGATCCGTTGGCCACACTGCTGGGCACTCCCCTGGGACTGGCAGCACTGGTAGGTGGCGTGGTCCTCACCGCGGCGGGCCGGGCGTGGTCCGCCCGGCTCGTTTCGGCGGCCGCGGAGGCCGGGCCGTGACGCCGGGATGGACCCCGGGGCTGGCGCTGTTCCTGCTCCTCACGGTGGCTGCATGGCTGGCATGTTCCGGCAACGACCGGTCGCGCCAACGCCTGCGGCACCTGCGCCTGGACGCCTCGGGGGAGAAGCAGGGTGTGGCGGCTGCGGGGGCCGAGGTCCGCCGCGGAACCGGGTTGAAGGACACGGCCATGATGCTCGAACTTGTGGCGGCGATGCTGGATGCCGGGGCCGGAATTGGGCGCTCCCTGGAACTGGTGGCCGCTACGGCCGCACCCCAGTACAGGGACTCACTGCGCCCGGTGGTCTCCGCACTGGCCATCGGCGCCGACTGGGAGACGGCGTGGCGCAGCTCTGCCGTTCGACTCCCGGGGGTCCTGGAGCTCCGGGACGCATTGGGGTTTGCCGCGCTGACCGGCGCACCCTCATCCGCGATCCTCTACGCGCAGGCGGCAAGACTTCGGCGGGAGCGGTTCAGGGCCGCCGAAAAGCGGGCCGCTTCGCTCGGCGTGAAGCTGGTGGTCCCGCTGGGCCTCTGCTCGCTCCCGGCATTCATCTGCCTGGGCGTCGTGCCGGTGCTGCTCGCCTTGGTTCCATCGGGATCCTAGGCCGCAGCCGGCATTGCCGGCGCCGCGCTCCTGTACTCCACAAGCCCTAGTCCATTCCTCCACAAGGGGGCGGCGGCCCGGCTTTTCCACTTAGCAGACCCCGTCCCTTACCAGCTGCAGCGCCGCCGGGAAGAGTCGAGGCAGCCGGGAATCACCGGCACCAACGAAAGGAAAAACATGTCAGTCACCCAGCACCGCCACTACTCCGCCGGAACGTCTGCGCTCGCCGAAGCGGCGAAGGGCGGCACCGGACCTGACCGCCAACGGATCAGCGCCGGCGGCACCGGGCACCCTTCTGCGCCAGCCGGTTCTGCCCGGCGCGGCTCCCCGGGCGCACCAGGCAATGTCGTGGAGCTCTACCCGGGATCGGGCCGCACCCGCCATGGGAGCAGGCGCCGGGCCAGGCTGCTGGGCTCTGAAGCAGGCATGGCAACGGCGGAATATGCCATCGCAACCCTGGCGGCCGTCGGCTTCGCGGGGCTGCTCGTGTTCATCCTTCGCAGCGATGAAGTACGCGGCTTCCTGCTGAACCTGATCCGGACCGCGCTGGCCTTGCCGTGACGCGTCTGCTGCGGGTGCGGCGCCGTCGGAGCCCACGGAGGACCGAGCCAGCCCCGATGGCCAACCCGGTGGTGAGTTGGAGAAAGCCGGACACCGCCGAAGCGCTGGCCATGGGGAGTGCCAGGGGCGCGGTCACAGCCGAGTTCGCCGTGGCTCTGCCGGCCGTCCTGGCACTGCTTGCCATGCTACTGGCAGGAGCCGCCGCAGGCATGACGCAACTGCGGATCGAAGAAGGAGCCCGCGCCGGTGCCCGGGCCCTGGCCCGGGGGGAAGACCCCGGCGCCGTGGAACGGACTGTCAGGACCCTTGCCGGCGGATCGGCAGCCGCGTCCATTGCGGCTGATGGCGAGTGGTTCAGCATCACCGTCAGCGACCGCGTGTCGGGGCCCCTGGGAGCGTCCATTCCGTGGACCCTCACCGCCCGCGCATCCACGCGGAGTGAGGCGCCGGGAACCGGAGGCGCAGGCGGGACCGGTCATGGCAGGGGCCTGACCGATGGCAAGGGCAACCGGTGACGCGGGTGGGAACGTGCCACCCAGCTGCCGCCGGAGCGTGCCGCCCGGCCCTGGGTCAGCGCCACCCAGCCGCCGCCGGGGCGGGGCACTGTGGGAGCGCGTCCGGCCGGCGGGGTGCGCACGATGGCCGCGAGCGTGGTTCAGGGACGGTCCTGGCTGCAGGGCTGGCACTGGTGGTCATGACAGCCATGGCCGTCATGCTGTTGCTGGCCCAGTCAGCCGTGTTGGCCAGCAGGGCAGCTACGGCCGCGGACCTGGCGGCCCTGGCCGCGGCCGACGCCCTCCGCGGCATCACCACGGGGGAGCCCTGCACCGTTGCGTCGGAGGTGTCGGCCCGCCATGCGGCAACGCTGATCAGTTGCGTGCAGGGTGCGGGGCAGACGGTTGACGTGCGGACCGAGCTTAACGAACGGTCGCTCCTGGGCGCCGCTAGCGGACATGCACGGGCCGGGCCTCCTCCGTAAGAAGCCCTCCTCGGGACGCCGGCGTGTGATGTGGCCGTTCAGCCCGTTACGCTCGATCCTCCAGCCCGGCACTTCCCGGTCAGCTCCTGGCTTCCTGCTCCACGCGGGTGGCTTCGGTGGCGTCTTTGAGCAGGACGTCCAGCAGGGTTACCGCCGCGGCCTTATCCAACGGGTTGTTCTTGTTGCCACACTTGGGCGACTGGACACACGATGGGCAACCGGTGTCACACTCGCAGACCTGGATGGCATCCCGGGTGGCCGACAGCCACACCATGGCCTTGTCGAACCCCCGTTCGGCGAACCCGGCGCCCCCGGGGTGCCCGTCATACACGAAAATGGTGGGCACCCCGGTGTCGGCGTGCAGTGCCGTTGAGACTCCGCCGATGTCCCACCGGTCGCTGGACGCCACCAGGGGCAGGAGCCCAATCGCGGCGTGTTCGGCCGCATGGAGGGCGCCCGGGAACTGCGCCTCGATCAGGCCGGCCCCCGTCAGGGAACGGTTTTCCACCACGAACCACACCGCTTTGGTGAAAAGGTCCCGGGCGCCCAGCTCAAGCGGTTCCTCGCCCAGCACCTCATTGGAAATCAGTGCCTTCCGCTGGAAGGAGACAACCTGAGTGGTGACCTTCACGTCCCCGAAGTGGACCGTCACGTCACCCCACTGCATGGTTCTCTGGGTCTCCAGCACCTCAATCTGGGTTACGTCCCGGGCGGTCGTGTAGTAGTCCGGGTTGGCCCGCCGCACCATGACGCAGTGGTCGTCTTCATTCAGGTCCTCCACCACGTAGGTATCGCCCTGGTGGACGTACACCGCGCCGGTGTGCGCCTGGTAGTGGGTCTGGGGTGAATCCATGGTTCCCAGGAGCGAACCGGTCTCGGCGTCAACGATGCTGACCGGCCCCCCTCCGTCGGCGCGGAGGTTAAGCATGGCGGCGGCGCTCTGCGAATGGGTCCAGAACCAGCCGGCGGGCCGTCGCCGGAGGTAGCCCTGGGCCACCAGCCGGTCCAGGAGCATTTCCGCGGTATCGCCGAAGAGATCGAGTTCGGCCGGTCCCAGTGGAAGTTCCGCCGCCGCGGCGCACAGGTGCGGTCCAAGGACATAGGGATTGGACGGGTCAAAGACTGTGGCTTCCACCGATACGTCGAAGATAGCCTCGGGGTGGTTCACCAGGTACGTATCCAGGGGATCATCGCTTGCCACGAAGGCGGCGATCGCGTCCTGGCCGGCCCGGCCCGCCCTGCCAATCTGCTGGAACAGGGAGGCCCGAGTGCCGGGCCATCCGGCCACCAGGACGGCGTCGAGGCCGGAAATGTCGATTCCAAGCTCCAGGGCCGACGTACTGGAAACACCCAGCAACTGGCCGGACCGCAGGGACTTCTCCACCGCCCGGCGTTCCTCCGGCAGGTACCCCGAACGGTACGCAGCCACCCGCTGCGGGAGGCTGGGATCCACTTCGTCGAGGAGCCGTTTGGTAATGGCGGAGATCGTCTCCGCGCCGCGTCGTGACTTGATAAACGCGATGGTGCGCACCTGCGCGGAGACCAGGTTGGCCAGCAGGTCAGAGGTCTCGGCCACGGCCGTTCGCCGCTCCTTGGCACCGTTCTCGCCGCGGACGTCCGTCAGCGCCGGTTCCCAGAGGGCCACCGTCGTAGCACCGTGAGGCGAACAGTCGCGGGACACCGCCGTGACGGGGGCGCCAATCAGGCGCGAGAAGGAGACATCAGGCTCCGAAGCCGTGGCGGACGCCGCAATGAACACCGGCTCCGGGAACGACGTTCCCGCCCCGTAGTAGGCGCAAATCCGGCGCAGCCGCCGCATCAGGTTGGCCACATGGGACCCGAACACGCCGCGGTAACTGTGGGCCTCATCCACGATGACATAGCGCAACCGGCGGAAGAACGCAGCCCACCACGCGTGGTTGGGGAGGATGCCGAAGTGCAGCATGTCGGGGTTGGCCAGGATGAAGTTCGCGTGGTCCCGGATCCAGCGGCGGGCGGATGGATCTGTATCCCCGTCATAGGTTTCCGCCCGGACCGTGGGCAGTTTCAAGGCGCGGATGGCATTCAACTGGTCCGCGGCCAGCGCCTTGGTGGGGGAGAGGTACAGCGTCACGGCGCCGTCGTCGTGGATCTTTCCGGGATCCGCCAGCACCCTCAACTCGGACCGGTGGATCGCGTCCAGCGCCGGCAACTGGTACGCCAGTGATTTCCCGGACGCTGTTCCGGTGGCCACCACAACGTGCTGTCCCGCATGGGCTGCATTGGCCGCGTCCACCTGGTGCCGGTACGGCTCCCGGATGCCCAGCGACCCATACGCCTCAACCAGGTCCGGGTGCATCCATTCCGGCCAGGGCTCGTGAACCGCCTCGCGCGCCGGGATGGTGCGGACATGACGGAGCTGTTCCGGTTCCGGGCCGCGGCCCAGCAGGGGAATCAGGGAGTCATGGGGGGTCACCCCACCATTCTTTCACCCGGCACCAAGCCGGATCGCCGCGGTTCGCCAAACGCACAACCGGGCCGCGGCAACCTCAGCTGAGCGAAAGATCCGCCCCGTCATGGGACGCCGAGATCATCAGGACACGGGCAACGGTGGTCCAGCCAAGGTGCGAGTACAGTTTTTGCCCGTCCGCGGACGCCAACAGGAGCCCGGTGCGCACATCATGGCCGAAGGCCTGAGCCGCCAGGGCGCGCATGATGAAGCTGCCCAGGCCCCTGCGCTGGAATGCAGGCTCTGTGATGATCTTGTCGAAGACCGCAGTGTCGCCCACGACGAAAACCCTGCCGCTGGCCGCAATGTCAGCCCCGGAGCGGACCTCTGCATAGTGCACGCCATCCTGCTCGAATGTGGACAGGCTCAGGTCGTCGTCGGAAAGCCACGGATCCTCGGCGTCCTGGGTCTCCATGTCCACGATCATCATCGTCTGCGAATCCGAGGTGACGTTCAGCCCGTGCTTGGCCGCCAAAGCAGTGAACCGGGCGGGATCGTGCGTGAGGACGGTCAGTACCCGCGCGGGGGCTTCTGCCGTCTTGGCCGCCAGCGCCGCGAATTCTTCGGGGGTCGGTTCGGACGCAAAAACTTCCCAGTCCCCGCTGGTATCAGCCCGGAGCACGGCAGGGAACCGGCCCTCCGTTGAGGTCCGGTAGCCGCGACATCCGGCCCAGCCCGCAACCCACACTTGAAACAGACCAGTGATGTCTTCAACCAGGGTTTCCTGACTCATGGCATGAAGACTATTCCAGCCCGATCACCAGCAACAGGGGGTGGCCAAGTGCTTATGGAATTGTGATACGCGCCCGCCTCCAGCCCGGCGGTACCCTTAAATACGTGGCTTTGAACCGAATTGTGCTTTTTTACGGCTTTACCCCGATCGCGGATCCGGACGCCGTGCGGCTTTGGCAGCGCGCCCTCTGCGAGAAGCTCGGCCTGACCGGCCGCATCCTCATTTCCAAGGACGGGATCAACGCCACGGTGGGCGGGGAAATCGGCGCCGTCAAGCAATACGTCAAGACCACCCGCGAGTACCCCGGATTCCGCGGCATTGACGTGAAGTGGTCCGACGGCGGTGCGGAGGACTTTCCCAGGCTCAGCGTCAAGGTGCGGGACGAGATCGTCTCCTTCGGTGCGCCCGGAGAACTTACGGTGGACGCCAACGGCGTGGTGGGAGGCGGCAAGCACCTCAAACCCGACGAACTGCACGAACTTGTGGACGCCAAGAAACAGGGCGGCGAGGACGTGGTGTTCTTCGACGGCCGGAACGCCTTCGAAGCACAGATAGGCCGGTTCAAGGACGCCGTGGTCCCCGACGTCGCCACCACGCACGACTTCATCAAGGAACTCGACTCCGGCAAGTACGACTCCCTCAAGGACAAGCCGGTGGTCACCTACTGCACCGGCGGCATCCGCTGCGAGGTGCTCTCCAGCCTGATGGTGAACCGCGGCTTCAAGGAGGTCTACCAGCTCGACGGCGGCATCGTCCGCTACGGTGAGGCGTTCAAGGACCAAGGGCTCTGGGAGGGCTCCCTCTACGTCTTCGACAAGCGCATGCACCTGGAGTTCAGCGAGGACGCCAAGACCATCGGCCAATGCGTCCGCTGCTCCGCACCCACCAGCAAATTCGAGAACTGCTCCAATCCCAGCTGCCGCACCTTGACGCTGTACTGTGCCGAGTGTGCCTCAAGCCCGGAGACGCTGCGTTGCCCCGAAGGCTGCGCGGCAGCCTGAGCGGCGCGTTAAAGCCTGCGCAGCCGGAACGCATAATTCGCGGCACTGCCGGCTTCCAACCGCACCGTCAGGACGCTCTTCGTGGACAGATAGAAGACGTTTTCGCGGTTAATGCCGCACCGAAGGCCAAGATCCACCAGCGTCAGGGTCTCGGTGCTCACCGTGAACGTCACCCTGCGCTGGCTCCGGCAGGCAAGCGACAGGGTGTAGGTCCCGGTCTCCAGGACCGGTGATGCCACGGTCCGCACCTCGCCGGAACCCAGTAACCCGGCATCCGCCTGGACGTTGGGTGCCGCGCTGTCCGGAAGCACCCGGGACACCCAATCGCCGAGGTCGGCGCCGCTGACCGGGTCCTGCTGCAGCGGATCGCGGGTGAAGGCCGGAACCGGGGCAACAGTGGCGCCCTGCACCGCGCCGGCCCGGCCGTCGTCGTACGTATATTCGCAGCCCGCCAGGGCACCTGCCGCAAGTGCCAGTCCAAGGGCGACGGCGGCCGCCGGCCTCGGTGCCTTGGCCGCCCGTGCTGTCCCCTGGGGACGGAGCGCGGAGATCCTCCGCACGCTGGGCATAGTCCGACTGTATGCCCGCAACAGGCGGCGGGCCATAGCCGGAACCCGGCGTTACTGCGCCGGCGCCAGCTGGTACGCGTAGAGCAGCGGTGCGTCCACGCTGGAGCTGCTGATTTGGACCCGGCCGGTGGCGGGCAGGCTGATTTTGGTGGTCTCGGCACGGCCGTTGCAGGCCGCCCCGGCTTCGGTGACCGCCTTGCCGTCCAGGGACACCGCGAAGAAGGCCTTGCCGGTGCCGGCACACACTGCCGTGAGCGTGTAGCTGCCGGCAGGTACGGAAGCTGCTTCCTGCACCAGGTGGTCCCGGTTGAGGATCTTCCCCGAATCCTGAAGCACAGTGCCCGCCGGGGCAGTGGGCAGCGCCGTGACGCGCCACTGGGGAACGTCCGCGCCCTCCACCGAACCCGCCGGCGAACACCCTGCGACGGCGAGGCCAAGAACTGCGGCGACCATTGCCGCCGGCAGCGAACGGCGGACCGCAGCGGTGCGGGCGCGCGGAAGGAAGGAGAGGCGGGAAGGCATGGTTCCACCGTACCCCGCAGCCGGGCCGGACTAAACTTGAGCGATGCCCAGATCCCCGTACGAGTTCACCGCCGGCAACACTTCCGACGCGCCCCGCAGCGACCTGCCCGGGCTGCTGTCCGCGCTCGCCGCGGACCTGCGCGGACTGGACTACACGCTCGACGGCGTCGCACGGCTGCTGGGGCCCACGGCCTCGGCGGCGCTGAACCGGGACCAGGTCATTCCGGCGATGCTTGCAACCGAGCAGGCAGTGCAGCTCAGCGAAGCGGCGGCGCCGCTCGCCGCCGTAGTCCGGCTGTGGCTCCTGGCCGAGCCCCAAGAAGGGGAAACGCTCGACGCCGCACTGCCGGCGACAGGCGTGGACGGGCTCCTTGAGCTCGGGCTGCTGCAGCCCGTTCCCGGCGCGTCCCTCTTCACGGCAAAGGCCGATCTGCGCCCCTACGGCTGGGATGCCAACCCGGACGGCAGCGGCGGCGCCGAACTGTGGGTGGCCAGCGACCTCGCGGCCCACCAGCAGGCCGGGGTGCTCCGGCACGACCACGTCCTGGGCATCGGGCAGGCGTCCACCACCCTGGTGCAGACCACCATTCGGCAGCACACCGAACGCGCCTTTGACCTGGGCACGGGCTGCGGCATCCAGGCCTTCCACCTGCTGCACCACTGCCAGCACGTGACCGCCACCGACATTTCCGAGCGGGCCCTGGCCTATGCCCGCTTCAACATCCTGCTCAACGCCGAGGCGCTCTCCGTGGATCCGGACCGCCTTGAGGACCGGGTGAGCCTGCGCCTGGGTTCGCTGCTGGAGCCGGTGGCCGGCGAGGAGTTCGGCCTGGTGGTATCCAACCCGCCGTTCGTGATCACGCCGCGCAGTGCCGGCGAGGTGGCGGCCGGCCAGTTCACCTACCGCGACGGCGGCCTGCCGGGCGATGAGATCGTCGCCTCCCTGGTGGCGGACTTGCCCGGCATCCTGGCGCCGGGCGGCGCCGCCCAGATGCTGGGAAACTGGGAAGTCCCCGCCGGTACCACCTGGGATGAGCGGCCAAAGTCGTGGGTGCGGCCGGGCACCGATGCCTGGTTCATCCAGCGCGAGCAGGTCAGCCCGGAACAATACGCCGAAACCTGGCTGCAGGACGCCTCCGAATCCCGGGACCGGCAGCACTACCGGGACGCCTACGCCGCGTACCTTGCGGATTTCGCGTCCCGGGATGTGGCGGGCATCGGCTTCGGGATGGTGTGGCTGCGGCGCCCCGCTGCCGGCAGGCAGGTTGCCATCAGCCGCTACGAGGAAATCACGTACCCCATCGAGCAGCCCGTCGGACCCCACCTGGGCGCCGCCGTCGAACGCAGCGACTGGCTGGCCGGGCACGATCTTGCCGGCACGCACCTGCTCGTGGCGGAGGACGTAACGGAAGAGCGCCACCAGCGCCCCGGCGCTGAGCACCCGGGCGTGATCCTGCTCCGGCAGGGCGCGGGCCTGCGCCGCACCAACCTGATGAGCACCGAGCTGGCAGGGTTCGTGTCCGCGTGCGACGGCGACCTGGCCGCCGGGCAGATCGCCGCCGCTTTGGAGGCCCTCCTGGGCGGAGAGGCCGGGTCATTCCAACGCTCGCTGCTTGCCGACGTGGCCAACCTGGTGCAAGACGGGTTCCTTATTCCGGCCGCGTTTACAGCCGGACAGTAAGGCCCCTTATGCCCCCGGCCGGGCCCCGTCTTTTCCACATGAATGCGCACGATTCCCCAAAATATGGTGAACTAGGCGAACATGGGCTCATCTGCCCCAGCAACCTTTTTCTGTAGGAGCACCGTGCCAAGCAAGGCCAAAACCGGCAAGAAACTCGTGATTGTGGAGTCTCCGGCCAAGAGCAAGACCATCGCCAAGTACCTCGGCGAGGGCTTCATCGTAGAGGCCTCCATCGGTCACATCCGCGACCTGCCGCAACCGTCAGAACTCCCCGCCGAGCTGAAGAAAACGTCGGTCGGCAAGTTCGCCGTCGATATCGACAACGACTTCAAGCCCTACTACGTGGTGTCCGCGGACAAGAAGAAAAAGGTGACTGAGCTCAAGGCTGCGCTCAAGGACGCCGACGAACTTTATCTCGCAACCGATGGGGACCGCGAGGGCGAAGCCATCGCGTGGCACCTGCTGGAAGTGCTCAAGCCCAAGGTTCCGGTCTATCGGATGACGTTCGGCGAAATCACCAAGGAGGCCATCCAGCGCGCCATGGGCAACCTGCGCGATGTGGACCAGGACCTGGTGGATGCCCAGGAAACGCGCCGCGTACTGGACCGCCTCTACGGCTACGAGATCTCGCCCGTATTGTGGCGCAAGGTGGCACGCGGCCTGTCCGCCGGCCGCGTGCAGTCCGTGGTGACCCGCATGGTGGTGGACCGCGAACGCGAACGCATGGCTTTTAAGGCTGCCTCGTACTGGGACCTGACCGGCCAGTTCGGCGCGGACTCCGGCTCGTTCAGGGCCAAGCTCGCCGCCGTTGACGGCGCCAAGGTGGCCAGCGGCCGCGACTTCAACGACAACGGCGAACTCACCGCCAAGAACGTGGCCCACCTCAACGAAGAGCTGGCAACGTCCCTGGCCGCCGGGCTCCAGGACGCGGACTTCCGCGTCCGTTCAGTGGACACCAAGCCGTACACCCGCCGCCCTGCCGCGCCGTTCACCACCTCCACGCTGCAGCAGGAGGCAGGCCGCAAGCTGCGCTTCTCCTCCAAGAGCACCATGCAGGTGGCCCAGCGGCTCTACGAAAACGGCTACATCACCTATATGCGTACGGACTCGTCGGCGCTGAGCGACGAGGCCATCACGGCCGCGCGCCGCCAGGCCTCGGAGCTCTACGGGCCGGAATACGTTCCGCAGTCCCCGCGTGTCTACTCCAACAAGGCCGCCAATGCGCAGGAAGCGCACGAGGCCATCCGTCCCGCAGGTGACTCCTTCCGCACGCCGGCCCAGGTTGCCAAGCAGCTCTCCGGGGACGAGTTCCGCCTCTATGAGCTCATTTGGAAGCGCACCGTGGCTTCCCAGATGGGTGATGCCAAGGGCTCGACGGCGACCATCCGCCTGGGCGCCGTTGCCACCGACGGACGGGACGCCGAGTTCTCCGCCTCCGGCACCGTCATCACCTTCCCCGGCTTCCTGGCCGCCTACGAGGAAGGCAAGGACGAGACCCGCGGTGACGACGACTCCGACGAAGCGCGCCGGCTGCCGAACGTGGCCAAGGATGACTCCCTTACGGCCTCCGACATCCAGGCGGTAGGCCACGAAACCTCGCCGCCGCCGCGTTTCACGGAAGCGTCCTTGACCGCGGAACTGGAGAAGAAGGGCATCGGCCGCCCGTCCACCTACGCGTCCACCATCTCCACCATCCAGGACCGCGGCTACGTCCGGAAGCAGGGCTCCGCCCTGGTGCCCAGCTGGATCGCGTTCTCGGTGATCCGGTTGCTGGAGCAGCACTTCAGCGACTACGTGGACTACGAGTTCACTGCCGACATGGAAGGCGACCTGGACAAGATCGCCAACGGCCAGGAGGCGGGCGCTTCCTGGCTCCGGCACTTCTACTTCGGCGAGGACTCCGAACCCGGCCTGCTCAGCATCGTCAACAACCTGGGCGAGATCGATGCCCGTGAGATCAACTCCATCCCCATCACCGACGACATCACGTTGCGGGTGGGCAAGTTCGGCCCGTACCTGGAAAGCTCGGCCGCCGTCGTTGATCCGAAGACGGGTGAGATCGTGGAATCGGCCCGTGCCAACGTGCCCGAGGACCTGGCGCCGGACGAACTGACCGCGGCCAAAGCCATTGAGCTGATGGAGACGGCGGCGCCGGAGGAACGCGTGCTCGGTGCCGACCCGCACACGGGACATACGGTGGTGGCCAAGAACGGCCGCTACGGCGCCTACGTCACCGAAATCATCCCGGAGATGACCGACGAAGACCTGGCCAAGCAGCCGGTGGAGTACTACAAGAACGGCAAGCCCAAGCCGGCCAAGAAGCCGGTCAAAGCAAAGCCGCGCACGGGTTCCCTGTTCAAGTCCATGACCGTGGATTCCGTGACGCTGGATGAGGCACTGCAGCTCATGAGCCTGCCCCGCGCGCTGGGCGAGGACGCCGAAGGCAACCTCATCACGGTCCAGAACGGCCGGTTCGGTCCGTACCTGAAGAAGGGCACGGACTCCCGCTCCATCGGGTCCGAAGAGGAAATCTTCACCATCACCCTGGAGCAGGCGCTGGAGATCTATTCGCAGCCCAAGCAGCGCGGCGCCCGTGCCGCGGTGCCGCCGCTGGCCGAGTTCGGTCCGGACCCGGTGTCGGAGAAGAACATCGTGGTGAAGGAAGGCAGGTTCGGCCCCTACATCACCGACGGCATCACCAACATCACGGTTCCGCGTGCCACCTCCCTCGAGGAACTCACCCGCGAACAGGCCGTGGAACTGTTGGCCGAGAAGCGCGCCAAGGGACCGGTCAAACGGACGGCCACCCGCAAGGCACCGGCGAAGAAGAAGGCAACGGCCAAGAAGTAGTCTCTGGCCGGCGCGTTTGCGCCGGCCACCGGATCGTGATCGGGTAGACGGTATGACTGAACAGCCCGCGCACACGGATCTCCAGCCGCTCAACGACCTTGAGGAGAAGCTCGCCACCGGCGGACAGGAAGACGCCAATCCTGTGGACGTCATCCTGTCTTTCCTGAACAGCGAGGTCTACATCATCAGTTCGGACACGGTCGAGGGCGTGGACTCCCAGGTTGAACCCCTGGTCCTTGCCAACGCCGACGGCCGCCCCGTCCTTGCCGTTTTCTCGCACCCCACCCGGGTGGACCAGCAGTACCTGGAAGCCGCACCCAACGTGCTGGGCACCCAGGGCGCGGCCATCATCGCCAACCTTGGCGAGGAACTGGGTATGGTGATCAACCCCGGCGCCGCCTACGGTTTCGAGATCGACCCTGAAGGTGTTGCGAACATCCGGCGCGACTTCAAGCGCGCCGACGAGCAATAATGTCCCCATGCGTCTAGGCGTCCTCGACATCGGGTCCAATACTGTCCACCTGCTCCTGGTGGACGCCCACCCCGGTGCACAGCCGGTCCCGTTTGCGTCCCACAAGCGTCCGTTGTCCCTGGTCCAATACCTTGAACCGGACGGCAGCATCAGCGACGAAGGCCAGCACGAGCTGACCGAGTTCGTCCTGGAAGCCTGGGAATTCGCCGCCCGGCACAAGGCCGAGGACCTCCTGGCGTTCTGTACGTCGGCCATCCGCGAGGCCACCAACGGCCCCGCCGTGCTGGCCCGGGTCAAGCACGAGACCACAGTGACCCTCCAGGAACTCACCGGGAGCGAAGAAGCGTCCATGACGTTCTTCGCGGTGCGGCGCTGGCATGGATGGGGTGCCGGTCCCATCCTGAACCTGGACATCGGCGGCGGCTCCTTTGAAATGGCCTTCGGCCAGGACGAACTTCCAGAGGTGGCCACCTCTGTGCCGCTTGGGGCCAGCAGGCTCACCCGCGACTGGTTCCCCGAGGACCCGCCGTCGGCCAAAAGCGTCAAGGAGCTCCGGCGCTACATCAGGGCCACCCTCAAACCTGCTGTCCGGGAATTCGACGGCCTGGGCCGGGCGAACGTGGTGGCAGGCACCTCCAAGACCTTCCGCTCCCTGGCCCGCATCGCCGGGGCTGCGCCCAGCGCCGAGGGCCCCTACGTCAAGCGCGAATTGCACACCTCCGACCTGGGCATCTGGACCCAGCGGATCTCGGCCATGAGCTCAGAGGACAGGCTGCATCTTCCCGGTGTCTCCGAAGCGCGGGCGCATCAGCTCCTTGCCGGCGCCCTGGTGGCCGAGGCCGCCCTGGAGATGTTCAAGTTCAAGAAGCTGCGCATCTGCCCGTGGGCCCTGCGCGAAGGGCTCATCCTGCGCCGCCTGGACCAGCTCGTCTTCGCCGGGCCGCTGGACCCTGCACCCCACGTGGCGGCGTCCCGCCCGGTGGCAGCGGCCAGCTAGGATGCTTCTATATCCGTCAAGGGGCCCTCAGCGAAAGTGGAAGATTCGCACTAGACCTAGTCGACCCACGACTCAACCTCAAGCAGCGAGGTGTCGGAAGGGGCGACCACAACAACATCTGAGTCCTCTCGGTAGACCTCGAGCTCATCCAGTACGCCGTTGATCACGTGGACGAGCACGTGGACCTGGACGGAAACGAAGCAAACGCTGCAGGCGCAAGCGTCCTGCGAGCAACCGCGCGGACCGGCCAGGGACTGAGAGTCCGGTGTCTATACCTTGCTCGCGACCACCATGTAGTTCTCGGCCTCAAGATCGAACGTGCTCAATTCCGTCCGGAGTCCGACCCGGTGCAGCTCGACTTCGAGTTCCTCGTACCGGTAGGGCCAGCAGGACAGCAGTTCCGAGCGGACAAGAACCAGCCCAGTCGCATCAACTTGGGCGATCGCAATCTCGATGTGGTGCTCATCCTCCCAATGCGGCGCAATCTCCCAGCGGTAGACCACGACGGCATCGCGACCGTTCCGGCGGACGAGTCGGTCCCAGATGTCCAGCCGGGAACCTCTGGCCCTCACGAGTTCCCAAGTGCGGGATGTGAGCACCAATCGCCCGCCAGGGCGCAGAAGCCGGGACATCGACTCCAGAGCAGAACCCCTGCCTGTCGCGCCCGCGGCATGGTGAAGCGAGTTGCCAACGCAGAACACCATGTCGAACGTGTCGTCCTCGAAATGGTCGGGCAACTCTTCCCAGTTCGCCCGCACGGCCCGGACGGAGGCCCCGAACTCCTCAGACAACTCTGAAGTCCGGCGAACCATCGCTTCGCTGGCGTCTGTTGCGACAACCTGCATGCCACGACCGGCGAGGCCAACCGCCAACTGTCCGGTTCCGCACGAACAGTCGAGGACGTGAGCGTTCGACGGCAGGAGACTGAGGACGTCATCGAACGACGAAACGAACTCGGCGGGAGGCAACTTTGCATCCGAGATGAGCCATTCGTACACCTCGGCAAGCACATCATATTCCGTCACAACCACTACCTCCGTCACGCAGCAAACTCACGGCGGGACGTCAGTCCATCAACGGAGCAAGCCGGGCACCAATAGTTTTCGCAAGGATAACCCGTCCGCGCAACTCACAGAGCAACCGGGTAAAGACTTACAGAACCAAGGGTTCGGCCACACCAGGCAGTGCCTGACGCAGCAGGGCGCTTAAAAGCGGAAGCACCGGGGCCGGCAACAGGAAAATGGGGGAAAACCTGTTGCCGAGCCACCGGTGCCCTGGCAGGCATCCCCATGCCTGCCGCATCACTCGCACCCTCAATGAGGTAATAACTACGTTAGGACCCGAAGTTGTGCGCCGCCTGCACCGAAGATGAGAGTTGCCTGTGAATGCGTGCGAACTGCAATGATGGAGCTATGAGCAACCGAATTGCATTCCTTGGCTGTGGATCCATGAACGAAGCCATTCTTGGCGGCCTGCTGGAGGCCGGGACGGACCCGGGGGATGTGGTGGCCACTGTCCGCCGCGCGGAGCGCGCCTCGGAACTGGCGGAACGGTACCCCGGCATCACCGCGATCGCCGGCGAGGAAGAACCGGACAACAACAAACAGGCCACCAAGGGATCCGCCGTCGTCATCCTTGGCGTAAAGCCGGTGGGAATTGCGGACCTGGCACGGGAAATCGGCCCCGCCCTTTCGCCGGAGGCGGTGGTGGTCAGCGTGGCCGCGGCAGTGTCCATCGCCCAGCTGGAAGCCGCGCTTCCGGACGGCCAGCCGGTCATCCGGACCATGCCCAACACGCCGGCAAAGCTGGGCCGCGGCGTCGTGTCCGTCTCGCCGGGCACCCACTGCACGCCTGAACAGCTCGGGAAGGTCAAGGACATCCTCCAAGGCGCCGGGACGATTGTTGAAGTGCCCGAGGAACAGGTGGATGCGCTGTCAGCCATCAGCGGGTCGGGCCCGGCCTACGCTTTCTACCTGGCCGAGGCCATGGCGTCGGCGGGGGAGGAGCTGGGCCTGGACCGCGAGCTGTCCGTGCTCCTGGCGCGCGAAACGGTGGCCGGTGCAGGTTTCATGCTCGCCGAGCCCGGGGCGGACCCTTCGGCGCTGCGCAAGGCCGTCACCAGCCCCAACGGCACCACGGAGCGGGCCATAGCCACGTTCGACGAACAAGGCATCCCGGCCATCATCGCCGCCGGTGCAAAGGCGGCAGCGGACAGGGCAGCGGAGATCACCAAGCAACTCGGCTGATCCTGGGCCCACGACGTTAGGGTGCGGTCGGGGACTTTACGGCCGGGCGGCGAAGCGTTCCAGCAGGTCAACGTGCCCGGAGACAATGAGCATGTCCCGCGAGGACACCTTGGTCTCGGGCCGGGCGTAGGTGAAGTCCTCGCCCGGGGACTTCACGCCCACAATGGTCACACCGTACTTGGAGCGGACCTTGGACTCGTCCAGGGTGAATCCCACGGTTTCGCGCGGCGGGTACATCTTGACGATGGCGAAGTCGTCGTCGAACTCGATGAAGTCCAGCATCCGCCCTGAGACCAGGTGGGCGGCGCGGACACCGGCGTCTGCCTCAGGGTAGATCACGTGGTTGGCCCCGATCCGCGTCAGGATCTTGCCATGCGACGGGGTGATGGCCTTGACCCAGAGGTGTTCGATTCCCAGGTCCACAAGGTTGACGGTGATCAGCACGGAGGACTCGATGGACGTACCCACCCCCACCACCGCGGAACTGAATTCCTGCGCGCCGAGCTGGCGCAGGGCGTCGATGTTGGTGGCGTCAGCCTCCACCACATGGGTCAGGAGCGGG
The DNA here is from genome assembly GCF_052113345.1 of Pseudarthrobacter sp. YAF2. Lineage (NCBI taxonomy): Bacteria > Bacillati > Actinomycetota > Actinomycetes > Micrococcales > Micrococcaceae > Pseudarthrobacter > Pseudarthrobacter sp. YAF2. The sequence goes on from NZ_JBFRDA010000001.1 coordinate 60,182, forward strand.
GCCCATTTCTGCACCAGGTTCCGGTCCCGTTCGATCGCGAGCACTTCCCGGCCCTGCTTGACCAGCTGCTCTGCGGTGGATGATCCGAAGCGGCCCAGCCCGATCACCAGCACCGGGGCGTTGTGGGCGGGGCGCCGGGGGGCGTCTGTGGAACTAGCCAATGATGGGCCTCTCTTCGGGGTAGTGGTACAACTGGCTGCGCTGGCGCAGGGCCAGGGCGGCTGCGAGGGTAACCGTTCCCACACGGCCCGCGAACATCAGGGCCGTGAGGACATAGACGCCGGCAGGGGGCATCTCGGCGCTGAGGTTGGTGCTCAGGCCCACCGTGGCGAACGCGGAAATGGTTTCGAACAGCACCCGGTCCAGTGACTGGCCGCTGATGGCCAGGAGCAGGAACGCGGACACGGACACCAGGGTGGCGCCGGCGACGATCACCGAAATGGCCACCCGCATGCTGCCCTGCGGGATAGTCCTGCCGTAGACCTTGACGTCCGCGTCACCGCGGGCCTCGGCGACGATGGCCAGGAACATGACGGCAATGGTGGTGACCTTGATGCCGCCGGCCGTGGACGCAGAGCCGCCACCGGCGAACATCAGGGCGTCGGTCAGCAGCATGGTGGTGGAATCCATCTGGTTTTGGTCCACCAGGTTGAACCCGCCCGAGCGGGTCATCACGGAGGCGAACAACGCGTGGGTGATCTTGTCGCCCACATCCATGGTGCCGATGGTCCGGACGTTGTCCCACTCCATCAGTGCCCAGAGGAATGCCCCGGCCACCAGGAGGATCAGCGACACTTGGATGGTCAGCTTGGTGTGCAGGTTCCACTTTTTCCAGTTCAAGCCGTTCTGCTGCAGGACCATCACCACCGGGAAGCCCAAGCTGCCCAGGAACACCCCCACCATCAGGGGGATGAGGATCCACAGATCCGTCTCGTAGGGCACGATGCCGTCCGAGTGCGGTGTGAAACCGGCGTTGTTGAACGACGAGATGGCATAGAAGATGCCGTGCCACACTGACTGCCAGAAGGATTCGCCCAGCGTCATGAACCGGGCGACGAGCGCCACGGCCAGGACGCCCTCGATGACAACGGACGTGGTGATGACGATCCGGAGCAGCGTGCCCACCTCACCGAGGCGGCCGGCGTTGTTCATGGATTCCGCGGCAATGATCTTCCCGCGCACACCCAGCCGCTTGCTCACCATCAGGGCCAGCAGCGAGGCCAGCGTCAACGTGCCCAAGCCGCCGATAAAGATGCCCACCAGGATTACCAGCTGGCCGAAGAAGGACCAGTGCACCGCTGTGGACACCACGGTAAGTCCCGTAACGCAGACGGCCGAGACGGCGGTGAACAGGGCCTCGTGGATGGGAGTTGCGATTCCGTCGGCTGACGAGACCGGCAGGGACAGCAGGAACGTAAACACTACGCAGACGGAGGCGAACGCAGTCAGGGCAAGCCTGGCGGGGGAGGTGTTGGCGATGTCGTCGATGAAGTCGCGGAGACGCGTGAAGATCCAGAGGCCCTCCCGTTCCTGCGCTGGGGGGTGCCAGCTGGCCGGGGTCCGGGGCCTCGACTGGCTCTGCGTCATGTGTGGCTTTTCCTCGGTCGAAACTGCTTCCCCCAGTAGTAAACCACTAAAGCCCCGCTTCATGGCCTGGCTGGGAGTCCGGCGGCCTCGGGTAGCCTGTGATTGATGACATATCTGCCCGGTCTTAGCCAGCCCGCGCCGCCGACGATGGTGGCGTGGAGTCCTGACATGACTGCCTACAATTTTGGCCCCGGCCACCCCATGGCGCCGGAACGGATGGACCTGACGGCCCGCCTGGCACGCAGCCTGGGGCTGTTCGACCTGGACCATGTGGACGTGCAGGCGCCGGAGCTTGCATCCGATGCAGAGCTGGAAGCGGTGCATTCGGCGGATTACGTCGCGGCGGTGCGGAGGGTCAGTGCGGACCCCACCCGCCCGGACGAATCCCGTGGCCTGGGAACCGAGGATGATCCCGCTTTCGCCGGAATGCATGACGCCGCGGCCCGGCTGGCCGGCGGATCCCTCATGGCGGCCCAGGGCGTGCTGGAGGGTTGGGCGGTGCATGCGGTCAACTTCGGCGGCGGCATGCACCACGCCTCCCGGGACCGCGCCAGCGGCTTCTGCATCTACAATGACGCCGCCCTCGCCGTACAGCGGCTCCTCGACGGCGGCGTCGGCAAAGTGGCCTACATCGACGTCGACGCCCATCACGGCGACGGCACGCAGAACATCTTCTGGGACGACCCCCGGGTCCTGACGCTCTCGCTGCACGAAACGGGACTGACCCTCTTCCCCGGAACGGGTTTCGCCAATGAGATTGGCGGCCCCGCCGCTGAGGGAACAGCTGTCAATGTTGCGCTGCCCGCCGGCACCGGGGACGCCGGCTGGCTGCGCGCCTTCTACGCCATCGTGCCGCAGCTGGTAGGCGCGTTCGAACCGGAGGTGATCGTGAGCCAGCACGGCTGCGATTCGCACCGCAGCGACCCCCTCACACACCTCAACCTCAGTGTCGACGGGCAGCGCGAGGCCGCGAACGCCGTCGCGAATCTCGCCGAACGGTATTGCGGAGGCCGGTGGGTCGCCACGGGGGGCGGCGGCTATAACGTCCTGGACGTGGTGCCGCGTGCCTGGAGCCACCTGGTGGCCATTGCCGCCGGGCGGCCGGTGCCGCTGCGCACCGCCGTGCCCGCGGACTGGCGGCAGTATGTGGCAGAGAAATTCGGGACTGTCGCACCCACGCTGATGGGGGACGACGTGGAGTTGTGGTGGCGCTCCTGGGAAGTGGGCTTCGACCCCAACGACGCCGTGGACCGCACCGTAATGGCCACCCGCAAGGCGGTCTTCCCGCTGCACGGCCTGGACCCCTGGTTCGACTAGCAGGACCCGGCTCCGCGCCGGGCAACAGTGACCCCGAAATAGTTGATGCCTTTCGGCGTATATGTCGCTAGGGTGGGAGGCATGGTGACAGACGACGTATTTGCCGTCATAGCGGAATCCACCCGGCGGGACATCCTGGTGGCCCTCCGGACGGGGGACAAAGCCGTGGGGGAGTTGGTGGAGGAACTGGCCGCGAGCCAGCCCACCATTTCCAAGCACCTTAAAGTCCTGCGGGAAGCGCAACTGGTCAGCATGCGCGCGCAGGGCCAAAAGCGCTATTACGCCTTGAACCGGGGCCCCCTGGAGGGCATCGCGAGCTGGCTGGAGACGTTCGACGTCGGCCCGGTCGCCAAGGCGGCCGACTCACCAAGTAACGCCACACCAAGAAGCGCGTCAGCAAGCAGCGCGTCAGCGACGAAGGGCCGGTCCGCGGCAGGCACCGCCTCACCGGGGCTGCCGGAAGCACCCGCCGCCGTCGAGCCGGGCCTGGTTCAGCCGGGCCAGGAGGAAGCCGCGGCGGCCGTCCTGGTGCGGGAGGGGGCCGAACTGAGCCCCGCCGTCGTCATTCCAGGCGGAACCGCCGCCCCGCTGAGTGATGACAGTGTTCCGCAGCAGATCGGACGCAGCGTCGGACGGGCGGCCACCAAAGCCGCCGACCTGCTGGCAAACCTCCCCAACCTGCCCAAGTTCGGCCGGAAGAAATAGCTCAGTTCGTGCCCAACAGCCGCACGTGGTCCGGCGTGAGCCCTGAAACGGAGCTGACGCCCAGGAGTGCCATGGTGCGTGCCATGTCCTTTTCCAGGATCTGCAGGGCGCGGTCCACGCCGGCGCGGCCGCCGGCCATCAGGCCGTAGAGGTACGCGCGCCCAATCAGTGTGAAGTCCGCGCCGAGGGCCAGGGCCGCCACGATGTCCGCCCCGCTCATGATGCCGGTATCCAGCATGATGGCCGCGTTCGTGTTGTCCTTGGTAAATGCCTGCCTGACCTCCGGGAGCAGGTGGAAAGGAATGGGTGCCCGGTCCAGCTGGCGGCCGCCGTGGTTGGACAGGACCACGCCGTCTGCGCCGTGGTCCGCTACGCGGCGGGCATCCTCCACGGTCTGGATGCCCTTGACCACCAGGTTGCCCTTCCAGGTTTCGCGGAGCCAGTCCAGGTCCTCGAAGGTGAGCGTGGGATCGAACATGGAGTTGATCAGGTCGGCCACGGTGCCGGTGTAGCGGGAGAGCGAGGCGAAGGTCAGCGGTTCGTGGGTGAGGAAGTTGAACCACCAGGCCGGCCGGTAGGAGGCGTCCAGGACGGTTTTCAGCGTCAGCGCCGGCGGGATGGTCATGCCGTTGCGGACGTCGCGGAGGCGGGCGCCGGCCACGGCCGTGTCCACGGTGACCATGAGGGTGTCATTGCCGGCCTTGGCGGCGCGCTCGATCAGTTCCAGCGAACGGTCGCGGTCCGTCCACAGGTACAGCTGGAACCAGTTCCGGCCGTTGGGAGCGGCGGCGGCCACGTCCTCGATGGACGCGGTGCCCATGGTGGAGAGGGTGTAGGGGATGCCTGCGGCCTCGGCTGCCCGTGACCCGGCGTATTCGCCCTCGGACTGCATCATCCGGGTGAACCCTGTGGGGGCGATGCCCAGCGGAAGCCGGGACGTTTTGCCCAGGATCTCGGTGCTGAGGTCGATGGCGGACACGTTCCGCAGGATCCCGGGACGGAACTCGATGTCCAGGAAGGCTTGGCGGGCGCGGCGGAGGGTGATTTCCTCCTCGGCGGCGCCGTCCGTGTAGTCGAAGGGTGCCTGCGGGGTGCGGCGTTTGGCGATGTCCCGGAGTTCCCAGATGGTGTTGGCCCGTTTGAGCCGAGCGTCCTTGCTGAACTCCGGCTTCTTGAACTGCATCAGCGGAGCGAGGTCCGAGTGCTTGGGGATGCGGCGCTTCAAGGCAGGGGGCAGGGCGGACGACGCCGGAGCCTTGGGGGGTGCCGGCGCTGCGGGAATGTCGGTCGCGTCCGGGGCCGGGGTGGCCTCCGGGTTGCCGGGCTGGATGATGTGGGTCATGGCGTCCTCCTGTGGTCCAACCACACTCTAGGCCATGTGGTCCGACCACATCAACTACCATTGGCCGTATGCGTACCCATCAGCTGGTCCTTGCGTGGATCGAGGACCAACTCTCTGCCGGCCGGCTGGCCGTAGGCGGCAGGCTGCCGGCCGAACGCACCCTGGCCGAACAGCTCAAGGTGTCCCGGACGTCTGTGCGGGAAGCCATCCGGATCCTCGAGGCGATGGGGGTGGTCCGCGCAGGTGTCGGGTCCGGCCCCGAATCCGGGACGGTGGTCATCTCGGACCCCACCTCGGCGCTGGGCTCTGCCCTCCGCCTGCACGTTGCCACCCAGCACCTGCCCGTGGCGGACATCGTGGAAACCCGCATCCTGCTGGAGTCCTGGGCTGCGGGCAGGGCGCGCCCGGACGCCCCGGAACTCGACGAGGCCGCGGCCCTGCTGGCCGGTATGGACTACGCGGACGGCCTTTCCGTCAGCGACTTCCTGGCCCTTGATGTGCGCTTCCATCTCGCGCTGGCCAACGCCGCCGGCAATGCGGTGGTCAGCGCCATGATGGGCTCCCTCCGGGAAGCCATCCAGGGGTACGCCGCCGAACTGACCTCGAACCTGCCGGACTGGGACGCCACGGCATGCCGCTTGCGCGCCGAGCACCACGCCATCCTTGCGGCGGTCAGGCAGGGCGACGGCGGCCGGGCGGCAGAACTGGTAGCAGCCCATATTCGGGGGTACTACAACGAATCAGGCCTGGGTGCGGCGACCCGGGACGGCTAGCCGTGGACGGCGCTCCGTGACGCCTTGGCCGGGCCGCTGCTGGCGCGGACTTCCAGCCGGGGCTGGAAGCGGCTGCCGGGCACTTCATTCCCCTCCTTGCGGATCAAGGCCCGGAGTTGGTGCCACGCCTGCTCGCCCAGTTCGGTGATGGGGACGGCAGCCGTGGTGAGTGCCGGCGTCGTGTACTTGGCGAACGGGATGTCGTCGAACCCGGTGACGGAGATGTCCCCTGGCACATCCAGGCCGCGTTCGTGCAGGCCGCTCATCAGTCCCATGGCCACAAGGTCGTTGAAGGCGAGGATGCCGGTGGCGCCGCTTGCCAGGACCGCATCCACGGCTTCGTGCCCGGTGTCGAAGTCCGAGCCCCCCTCGAGCATGGTCACGTCCACCTGCGGGTGGGCGGCCTTGAAGGCCTCCAGGCCCTTGAGCCGCATGCCGTTCGATGCGCTCCGTGGGGGGCCGGCCAGGAAGGCCAGGCGGGTGTGCCCCAGCTCCACCAGATGCCCGGCGATGTCCTGGACCCCCTGGCCGTAGTCCACAACCAGGCTGGGGACGTCCGGTGCGGCGGTGGTGCGGTTGATCAGTACCAGCGGGTGCAGCGACGGAGCGATGTCCGTCAGCTCGGCATCGGACATACGGGGGGCACAGAGAACCAGTCCGTCGCAGCGTCGGCGCGCTTCGCCGGCCAGGATGGATTCCTCGCTGGAAACCTCGAACGAGTCCGCGATCAGTACCCGGTACCCATCCTCTGCCGCGGCCCGGCTCAGGCCGCGAAGGATCGCCTGGAACGTGGGGTTGGCCAGGTCCGGCACCACGATGCCGATGGTGTCGGTCTTTCCCAGCGCCAGGCTGCGACCCACGGGGTTGGGCTGGTACTTCAGTTCGGCGGCGGCTGCGCGGACCCTGGCGGCGATGTCCGGGTCTACGGTGAAGTTCCCGTTCATCACACGTGAAACCGTGGCGTGTGAGACTCCTGCCTTCACGGCGACATCCGCGATGCCGATCCGGCCGCTTGCCGATTTCCTGGCCATGGGGAACCCTTCTTTCGCGCCGCCCGGATTGACACCGCCGGGAGCGGCAGGCGCCCGGCCATCAAGCCCCGGGTGGCAGGTGCTTTGAGAGACAGCATATACGGGAGCTGGAAAGCGATTTCTACCCTTTTCCCGGGAGTTTTCCCTGACGGAGGGCCAGCCGGTGTGCCAACCGGTTGGAAAACGTTTTCTTTCAGTACTGGAAGTGGTTGACGGATGGGCGGGCGGGTTGATACAACTTCTATAGCGAACTGAGAAAACGCTTTCTCGGGCAGGTGCAGCAGAGTGCCACCGCCGAACCGCAGCGGCCGTCCCGGCGGCCGGGCAAATGAGATTTCGAAAGGGACCCCACATGGTCAACACAGCCGAGACGTCGGCCGCAGCTGCCCCCCACACGGCTGCCGGCAGCGCCACCCACGACGGCCGCAAGGCGCGCCTTGCCCTGGTCGGCACCGGGGGGCGTTCCGAAATGTACATCCGGGCAGTGTTCGGCAAGCACGCCGACACCGCGGAACTGGTCGCGTTCGCGGACGTAAACCCCGGCCGCGTGGAGTTCTACCAGAACCTCATCCAGGAACTCGGCGCCCCCGGCCCCATCGCCTCATTTGATCCCGCGGACCTGACAGCCTTCATCCAGGCCAACAACATCGACCGCGTCGTGGTGACCACCCCCGACTACACCCACGCGGACTACATCGTCGAAGCGCTCCGGGCCGGTGCCGATGTCGTGGTGGAGAAGCCCCTCACCATCGATGCCGAAGGCTGCCGCCGTATCACCAAGGCGGTCCAGGAGACCGGCCGGAACGTCGTGGTGACGTTCAACTACCGCTACTCGCCCCGCAACAGCGCCCTCAAGGAAATCATCCAGAGCGGCGTGATCGGCAAGGTCACCTCGATCGACTTCAGCTGGGTGCTGGATACCGTGCACGGCGCGGACTACTTCCGCCGCTGGCACCGCGAAAAGAAGAACTCCGGCGGCCTGCTCATCCACAAGGCGTCCCACCACTTCGACCTCGTCAACTGGTGGATCGACGACGTCCCGGAGCGCGTCTTCGCCTCCGGCGGCCTGAAATTCTATGGCGACAAGAACGCAGCCGAACGCGGGCTGGGCCCGCGCCCCGAGCGCGGAACGCCCGACGCCGGTGCCCCCGCCGGCGAAAAGGATCCGTTCGCGCTTGACCTCAGGGAGGACGAACGGCTCAAGGCGCTCTTCCTGGACAACGAGCACTACGACGGCTATCGCCGCGACCAGGACGTCTTCACGGGCGGCATCACCATCGAGGACAACCTGGCGCTGGTGGTTGAGTACCAGGGCGGCCCCCGCCTGAGCTACTCGCTGAACGCGCACAGCCCGTGGGAAGGCTACCGGGTGGCCGTCAATGGCACCGAGGGCCGCGCCGAGCTCGAAGTGGTGGAACGCGCCGCCGTCCTGCACAGCACTGACAAGAAGACGGTGGTGGACCCCAGCGCTACCCCCGTGGAGGAAGAGGACGCCGTCCGCCGCAATGGCGAACGGCTGGTGGTCCAACGCCACTGGGAAGCTGCGTATGAGGTGCCGATCGTCAACGGTGAAGGCGGCCACGGCGGGGGCGACGAGCTCCTGCTCTCGGACCTCTTCAACGGCCCGGGTGAGGATCCGCTGGGCCGTCCCTCCGGCTACCTCGACGGGCTGCGTTCGGTATCCGTTGGGATTGCCGGCAACCAGTCGCTCGAAACCTCGCTGCCCATCCGCGTGGCGGACCTGGACCTCGGCGTCGACCTCCGCCGCGCCAAGTAAGGAAAAACCCATGAGCAGGATATTCGTTACCGGCGGTTCCGGCCGCCTGGGCCGCAGCGTCGTGGCCGGACTGGCCCAAGCGGGCCACGAGGTGGTCTCCGTGGACCGCGACGCCGTGCCCGCCGACCAGCTGCCGCCCGGCGTCGTGCAGGAAACCGCCGATCTCCTGGCCCCGGGGGAGGCGCTGCGCCTCCTCCGGGACGCAAGGCCAGACGCCGTCATCCACCTGGCGGCCATCGCCGTTCCGTTCAGCGCACCCGAGGACGTCATCTTCGGCACCAACACCCGGCTCGCCTTCGCCGTGATCAGCGCCGCGACGGAACTGGGAATCGGCAAGATTGTCACGGCCAGCAGTCCCACGGTGCTGGGCTACGGCTCGCCCGCGGGGTGGCTGCCGCCGTCGTTCCCGCTCGATGAGCGCACCCCGCCCAAGCCGTGGAACGCCTACGCGCTGTCCAAGCTCATCGCCGAGCAGACGGTGCAGATGTTCGCCGCGGCGCAGGGGGAGAGGATCCGGTACGCCGCGTTCCGTCCGTGCTTTGTCATCTCGCCCGAGGAATGGGAAGGCGCTCCTACGCAGCAGGGCCACACCCTGGCTGAACGCCTGGCCGACCCCGCCCTGTCCGCACCGGCCCTGTTCAACTACGTTGATGCCCGGGACGTGGCGGACTTCCTTGACCTGCTGCTGCAGAAAATGACGGACATTCCCAACGGGGAGACCTTTTTTGTGGGCGCCGCCGATGCCCTGGCAACCGCGCCGCTGGCGGAGCTCATGCCCCAGTTCCTGCCGGGCAGTGAAGCCATCAGTGCGGGCCTGACCGGGACCAGCCCCGCCTTCTCCATTGCCAAGGCACAGGAGCTCCTGGGCTGGCAGCCCAGGCGCAGCTGGCGCACCGAACTCACGTCCCGCCACACCCTCAACGACGAGGCTTCCGCACTGGTCACTGCCGGTGGCGGAAGCAAGGAGACACCATGAAATTCGACGGCGTACTGTTCTTTCCCGTCACCCCGTTCACGGCCGAAGGAGCCGTTGACGTGGAACTGCTCAAGGAACACATCCGTTCCCGCCTTCCGTTTGGCCCCGGCGGCGTCTTCCCAGCCTGCGGCACGGGTGAATTCCATGCCCTGAGCATCGATGAGGTCCGCACCGTGGTGTCGGCCGCCGTCGAGGTCGTTGACGGGCGGGTTCCCGTGGTGGCCGGGGCGGGTGGACCGCTGGGGCACGCCCTCGCCGCCGCCCGGGTTGCCGAGGAAGCCGGCGCCGACGCCCTCCTGGTGTTGCCGCCCTACCTGGTGACCGGACCCACCGACGGCCTGGTGGCCTACATCGAGGCCGTCGCCAATGCCAGCAGCCTGCCGGTCATCGTCTATCACCGCGGCAACGCAAAGTTCACCGCTGCGTCCATGGCGAAGCTGGCCGCCAATCCCAAGGTCATCGGCTTCAAGGACGGCTTGGGCGACGTGGGACTGGCCCAGGAAATCGTTACCGCGGTCACGGCCACCGGCCGGGAGGACTTCGCCTTCTTCAACGGCCTCCTCACTGCCGAACTGACCCAGGGTGCCTACCGCGGCCTGGGGATCCCGCTGTATTCGTCGGCCGCGTTCGCCATGGCACCGGAGATCGCCAAGGCCTACTACGACGCCTACGTTTCCGGGGACGAGGACCGCCGCAATGCCCTGCTGGAGGGCTTCTACGCCCCGCTGGTCCGCCTGCGCGACCAGACCCCGGGGTTCGGCGTTTCCCTGATCAAGGCCGGCTTGCGCCTGGGCGGCCTGCCGGTTGGCCCGGTGCGCCCGCCGCTGGTGGATCCCACCGAGGAACAGCTGGTGGAGCTCAAGGCCATCCTCGCCAGGGGCTACGAGCTGGCCGGCCGCTGATGGGCGCCCCCGCGACCGGGACCGTCAGTACAGTTCCGCGCATCACGGGCCTGTCCACGCGGCTCATCACGGTGCCGCTGCGCCGAAGCTGGGGGGCTGAGGCGCCGGAGAACCACGTCATCGCCACCGAGCTCCACACAGATGACGGCGGCACCGGGTACGGCTTCTCCTGGACCCCCACCATCGGGCCCCGGGCGGTCAAGGCCCTGCTGGACTATGACATTGCCCCGTTTATTGCAGGGCTGCCGGCCAACCCGGAAACGGTATGGGACGTGTTGTGGAAGCGGCTGCACGAGGCCGGTGGCGGGGGGCTGACCACCATTGCCATGGCGGGAGCAGACCTTGCACTCTGGGACCTTCAGGCCCGCCGGGCCGGGACCTCGGTCACCGGCCTTTTGGGCCAGCGGCAGGAATCCGCAGAGGTGTATGGCTCCGGAGTGAACCTCCACTACACCCTGGAGGAGCTGGTGGCGCAGGCTGAACGCTGGGTTGCCGTCGGCCACCAGGCCATCAAGATCAAGGTGGGCAAACCGGACCTGCGCGAGGACGCCGAGCGGGTGGCCGCGGTGCGGTCCGTGCTGGGCCCGGACCGGCGCCTCATGATCGACGCGAATCAGCGCTGGGACCTGCCCACCACGTTCCGGGCGCTGGACGTCCTGGCCGAATTCGGGCTCGAATGGCTGGAGGAACCCATCCGGGCGGACGACCTCTGGGCCTACCGCCGGCTCCGCAAACACTCTCCGGTGCCCATAGCCCTGGGCGAAAACCTGCACACAATCTACCGTTTCCGCGATTTCATTGAAGCGGAAGCGGTGGACATCATCCAGCCCAACATCATCCGGGTAGGCGGCATCACCCCGTTCCGGCGGATCGTGGAGCTGGCACGGACCAACAGCATCAAGGTGATGCCGCACCTGCTGCCGGAACTTTCCGGCCAGCTGGCATTGACCCTGGCCGAACCCACCATGGTGGAGGACGTCGAAGAGGCGTCCTTCGAGCAGCTGGGCATCCTGGACGGGCCACCGCCGGTACGGTTCAACAACAGCCGGGTGGCCCTCGCGGACCAGCCCGGCCTGGGATTCCGCTTCCGGGACGCACCGTAACGACGTACGCACATCCACAGAACAGGTACCTGACGTGAGAACTGCAACCCTTTCCCTGTCCGAGCTCACCGCTGCCGCCACGGAAGCCGCCAGGACCGCCGCCGCGGCCACCGATGCCGAACGCGCCGCCTGGCTTCACGCGGTGGCGGACGCCCTGGACGCCAACGCGGCCGAACTGGTGGAAATCGCCGATGCCGAGACCAGCCTGGGGGTTCCCCGGCTGACCGGCGAGGTAGCCCGCACCACCGGCCAGCTGCGCCTTTTCGCCACTGTCATCACCGAGGGCTCCTACCTTGAAGCCATCATCGACCACGCGGACCCCGCCGCCGCGCCGCCCAAGCCCGACCTTCGCCGCATCCTGCGGCCCATCGGTCCGGTGGCGGTCTTCTCGGCGTCGAACTTCCCGTTCGCCTTCTCCGTGGCCGGCGGTGACACGGCCTCGGCCCTCGCCGTCGGCTGCTCCGTGATCGTCAAGGCCCACTCAGGGCACCTGCGGCTGTCCGAGCGGACCGCGGAGATCGTGGCTGGCGCCCTGCGCGGCGCCGGTGCTCCGGACGGATTGTTCGCCCTGGTCAGCGGCCGCGAGGTGGGAACGGCGCTGGTGCAGGACCCGGCCATCAAGGCAGTTGGCTTCACCGGTTCCATCCCCGGCGGCCGTGCCCTCTTCGACCTCGCCACGTCGCGGCCCGAACCCATCCCGTTCTACGGAGAGCTGGGCAGCCTCAACCCCGTGGTCATCACGGCGGCTGCACTCCAGGCGCGCCCGGCAGAACTGGCAGCCGGCCTGGCCGGATCCTTCACGCTGGGCGCCGGCCAGTTCTGCACCAAGCCCGGCCTGGTGTTCATTCCGGCCGGAACTTCCTTCGCGGCCGAGGCAGCGGAGGCCAGCAAGGACAAGCCTGCTGCGGGCATGCTGACCAGCCGCATCGCCGAGGCCTACCCGGACGGGCTGCGCAGCTTCGCCGCCGTGGAGGGCGTGGAGGTAGTGGGCGGCACCGTGGACCAGGATGCGGCCGCCAACGGGGCGGCTCCGGTGGTGTTCGCCACCACCGCGGCCAAGGTCCTGGAGCGGCCGGAGCAGCTGCTGGAGGAGTGCTTTGGGCCCACCACCATCCTCATCGAATACACGGACCAGCAGGAACTGTCGGCTGTCCTGGCCGAGGTTCCCGGCAGCCTGACGGCTACCGTGCACGCCGTGCCGGGTGAGGACATCGCGGCGCTGGTGGAGCAGCTTTCCGGCCTGGCCGGCCGCGTCCTGTTCGATGGCTGGCCCACGGGCGTCGCCGTGAACTGGGCCCAGCAGCACGGCGGCCCGTACCCGGCCACCACCTCGCTGTTTACCTCGGTGGGGGCGACGGCGGTGCGCCGCTTCCAGCGCCCCGTGGCCTACCAGGACGCCCCGGAAACGGTCCTGCACCCGGCACTGCGCGAGGACAATCCGCTGGGCATCCCGCGCCGTGTCGATGGGGAGCTGCGGCTTCCGTAACAACGCCCGCTCACATAACGCCGCTTTAATCGAAACGCCCGCTCACTTACGGCCGCCAATACGGCCATAAGTGAGCGGGCGTTTCGTGTTTTTCAGCAGTATGTGAGCGGGCGTCGAATCAGAGCTGCAGCGTCAGCGGGCGTTCCAGCCCGTTCACCGCGGCCGCCGGCCAGCGCGGGTCCACAGTGAGGACACGAAGCCCGGATTCCGTGAGCTGGACCGTGTCCTCGATCTTGACGCCGGGCCCGGAGGGGTTCCAGGTGAATGCCTGGTCCAGCACCACCGTATCCGTGACGCTTGAGGTGACGCGGGGATCGCGCCCCGCGTAACCGGCCGGCCCGCCCTGGTGATGCTGTTCCCACTGGTCCGCGCCGAAACCATGCCGGACGTAGGCGGCCTGGATCTCGGTGAAGATGCGGTCCAGCCGGGTGCCGGGAACCGTGGCATCGAAAATGTCCGCCTCCACTGCCGCGATGCGGGCCTCAGCGTCGCGCTCTCCCGGCGTGCCGGCGTCGAACCTTATCCAGCGGGTGATGTTGGCAACCAGGCCGTCGCGGCGGGCGCAAACCACCGCCATGGCCCGCCGGCCCAGGGGCGCGTGGGTGGCCAAGGGGTGCCGGAACGTGCTGCGGGAGTTGCCGTTGCACAGGAGCACGAGGGGCTCCGCGCCGGCGCCCACCACCCGGCCAGCCAGCGCCGAGACCAGCCCGAATTCGGTGGTGTCCGGGCGGGCGCCGGACAGGACATCGGTCATGATGCCGGCCAGTTCGGCGCTGAGCAGGGCATAGCGTGCACTCTCCGCCGGAAGCAGCTGCTGGCGGGCGGCGCGCAGTTCGGCGGCCACCTCTGCTTCGGACAGCGGCGGCAGGGCGTCATTGCCGACGGCGGCCGCTGCCTGGTGCAGGTTCGCGTACCAGGGAACGGTGTGCAGGTTGACCCCCAGCGGAAGCTCCTCGGCCGCGATCCTGCCGGCTTCGTTGTTAAACGTCACCAGGTGGTCGCCGTCCCGGGCAACCAGCAGGGCAGCGATGGGGTCGCCGGCCAGGCTGATGTGGACCCGGCTGCCGTCCAGGTACCAGGTCAGGGCTGTGTTGGTGGTGAGGAGCAGCGAATCGCGCCCGGCGGCGTCCAGGATCTCCAGGACGCGGCGGCGCTTGATAGCCCGGTCTGCCGGTGATCCGGGAGCCAGGCGCGCCTCCTGGTGGGGAACGGCTGCGGCTGCTGTCTGGGTCATGACGGGTCCCCCTGCTGGTTGAGCAGTGTTTCGATGTCGGCTGTGGCCAGGAGTCCGTCGGCCACAAAAACGGTGATGTGCCGCCGCACCGGGTTCCCGGTCTCCGCGATGACAGGCGTATCCCACGCCAGCGACTGGCCCACGCCCGGGTAGCCATCCACCCGGACAAACCATGGATCCGAGGAGTCCCCGGATGCCACGAACACCAGGGTGGCCGGGGCGCCGTCGAACGTTCCCGACCAGGCGAGCCACGGCGTGACGCTGCCGTGCGTCTGCGACTCCCCGGCGCCGGCCGGTGTCCAGACGGCCGCGTCCACGCATTCGGGCAGCCGCCAGAAGAAGCCGCCGTAGCCACCCTCGAACCGGCCGTTGGAGCCCGGGCTGCCCAGGCTGACGGGCGTGTTCCCGGCAGGTGACAGCGCAAAGTCCAGGGTCAGCCGCCAGGTGGAGGGCGCGACGCCGGCCCACGTCCAGGTGCGTTCCTCAAGGAGCACGGGGGAGCCGTCCGGCCCGTTCCAGCCCAGCGTCTCCCGCAGGACGCCGGGCCGGCCCGCGCCGGCGTCGGCCTGGAAAGATGCGGTGCCGGTGCTGGCGATGCTGCCGTGGTCCGGGCGCCAAACGTACTTGCCGGCTTCCCTGGTGTAGGTGCGGCCGCCCCAGAAGTTCACCCCGTCCACATCCTGCAGGGCCACGCCGGCACCGAGGTGCCATACGTGGTCCAGGGGCTGGTGGTCCGTCACCACGGTGCCGTTCAGGGTGCGTACCGGGTGCAGGTAGGGGCGCGGGGAGGACACTGCCCGGATATGGCTGCCGTCCTGGTAATCCGCCACCGGGCGGCCTCCGACGGTCAGCGTCCGGACCGGGGGCAGGGGACGGGCCCAGGGGACACCGAGTTCGGCGAATGTTGCCTGTGCTTTAACGGCGCGCTCCATCAAGCTGGAGATGCCCTGCACCACGGGGTGGGCGTCGTCGCCCTCGCCTTGCCAGGTAATGAATTCGTCATCGATCGAGGCAGGTGCCGGCGCTGTACGGATGGCTTCGAGGACGGTGGTGAATGCTCCGGTGTCCTCCAGCGCGCACAGCAGCTGCGTCCCGTTGGCACGGGCGTCCAGCAGGTTTTCAAGCAGGTCCGTCCGGCCGAAGGACTCGCGGCGCTCGCCGGCCGGGGTGGTGATGACAACCTCGTCCTCCGTGTAGGAGAGGGTGATCTCGCCCAGGGTTCCGTGCACGGTGACGGCGGGGTTGAGCTGTTCGGGGGCACAGAGAGTGAGGGTGCAGAGCAGCGTGTTTCCGCCTGCGGTGCGGACCCGAAGAATGGAGGTGTCGTCGCTCTCGGTGTCGTTGGCACGGTACAGATCCGTTTCCACCGAGACGACGTCCGCGAGGGTATGAGCGCCGGCCAGGTGCAATCCGGTGGCAACGGCGTGGGCGAGGGCATTCGTGGCCACCCCGTCCACCACGTCCGTGCCGTCGAGGCTGCGCTTCCCGGCCCAGCGCGAGCGGTTGAAGTACGCCTTGGTCCGCAGCCATTGGCCGGTGGCGCTGAGCCCCAGGACGGTGCCGATTTCACCTGCATCCACCAGGTCCCGGATGGCGGGCAGGGCTTGGGAGCCCAGGCTTTGGAAGCCCACCTGGACCAGGCGGCCGTGCTCCCGGGCCGCGGCCAGGACCTGCTCGAACTGCGCCAGCGATGCCACCGGCGGCTTTTCGACATAGACGTTCATCCCGGCTTGCAGTGCCGCGATGGCCAGCGGGGCATGGGTCTGGATGGGAGTGGCAAGAATGACGACGTCAGCACCCGGCTGCGCAGCGAGCAGGCCGTCCAGGTCGGGGAACACCGCCACGGTGTCCGCGAGCGTGCCCGGCTGCGGCGGGTTGGGATCGGCCACGGCCACCAGTTCCAGGGCACCGGCCTGTTCGAGCCGGGCCAGGTTGGCAAGGTGCCGCTCGCCGAAGCCGTGCACGCCCACCAAGGCAATGCGGGGGATGGCGGCCGGAGGTTGGGGCGTGTTCTCGCGCCCGGGTTCCGTGGAGGCGGCTTGCTGAATAGTCACGTGGGTCCTTGGGGGTGTTGCCGGTAGGGGGTCAGTTGGTCAGCGTTTCAGCCAGGAATTCGAGGGCCTCGTCCTGCATGGCCGCCGTGAAGACGTGCCCGCCGGGCCAGAAGCTTCCTGCGTACCTGTCCGTGCCGCTGTGCAGGGATTCGAGCAAGCGGTGGGCCTGGCGCATCCCATCCTCCGGGAAGAGCTCATCCGCCAGGGCGTACTGCACCAGGAACCGGGCGGCCTCCGAACGTGCGGTGAGCTCGGGCCAATCGCCCAGGCGCCAGAGCCCCGGGGTTTGCAGCAGCCACGAGTGCGCGTCGAGGTAGGCGGGGAAGAGGGATTCGAAGGTGGTCATCATGCAGGTGACCACGGCTGCCCGGATGCGCGGGCTCAGGGCGGCGAGCGTCAGGGAGCGGCCGCCCCCGCCGGAGAAGCCGATGCACCCCAAATTGCCTGCATCCACGCCGGGCAGCGCGGCCAGGACGTCGAGCGCGGCGAGGTCGTCGTGGGCCACCATGCCGGCCAGGCTGGTGCCGAGCAGCCCTG
The DNA here is from genome assembly GCF_052113345.1 of Pseudarthrobacter sp. YAF2. Taxonomy (NCBI): domain Bacteria; kingdom Bacillati; phylum Actinomycetota; class Actinomycetes; order Micrococcales; family Micrococcaceae; genus Pseudarthrobacter; species Pseudarthrobacter sp. YAF2. Next base: position 77,006 of record NZ_JBFRDA010000001.1, read on the forward strand.
CCGCCTTGGCCACGGTGTCCTCGTGGAAGCCGGCAGCGGCGTTGTATTCCTCCGCGTCGGAAGGCACGACGCCGTTCGCCCGCCATTGTGCCTGCCGCGCGTCGGCGGCCGCAGCGGTCCGCCACGGCGGGGTGGAAAGGTCAAACCTGCGGCTTCCCCAGGCAAAGGCATCGTGGGCCAGGACAGCGAATCCTTGGCGGGCGATCCCGGTGGCCAGTGCCCGGCCGTCATAGTGCCCGGCGCGGGCGGCAGCAGCCGACGGGTGGGTTGCCGGGAGATCCACCAGCCGGTCCGCGCCGCCGAACTTGTTTCCGCCGTGGCAGTGCAGGGCCAGTACGCCTGGCAGTCGCCCGGGACGTCCGGCCGGACGGACCAGCCAGCCCCTGGTGCGCGGCCCGAAGCCCAACTGCCAGCTCAGCTCGGTGGTGGTGGCGTCGTCGTACGTTTCCTCCCAGTGCACCCTTATTTCCAAAGGCGCGGGCGCACCGGGGACGCCCAAAGCGTCCGATAGCTCCTGCGCCGCGGCGGTGGACGCCAGGTGGCGGGGGTGGGCCCGGACATAGGCAGGCCAGTCGTCGTAGCCGGCGATGGCGCTGGGCCGTGCTGTCTTGGTCATGTGCCTGCCTCCTTTCGTTGGTTGTCGCCTGTGAATCTGTCCGCCGCGGGGTCAGGCGAGGTTTTGGTTGACTTCTGAAATCATGCCTTTGGCGGCATCCCGCGGCGAGATCTTTCCGAAGAGTACATCCGTGTTGTAACGGTTCAAAACTTCCATAGTTGCCGATGATCCTGCCGGGAAAGGCTTGGGCGCCGGGATCTTCATGGCCGCAATCCGGTCCAGGTAGGTGGCTTCCTTCTGCTGGGTTTCCTTCAGCAAGGGAGTGATTCCCGCCTTGAGCTCGGTGTTGGCGGGCATGCCGCGGTCACTCTTGATCTTGCTGGCCGCGTCCATGTTGTTGACCAGGTAGTTGATGAACAGGGCCGCTTCCTTGGGCTGGGATGATTTGGACGAGATGGCGTATTCCATCGAGGACCGCAGCCACGCCCCCGGCGTCTTGCTTTCGCCGGGGAGTTTCATCATGACCAGCGGGGCGCCGGAGTAGGACGTCATCTGGTTGCTCCAGGAAATCTTCATTCCTTGCTTTCCCTGGCCCATCAGTGTCATCTCGGGCTGGGCGGAGCCGTCCTCGACGGTCTGGGAGGCGGATGGGGCGCCTCATGTTTCCATCAGGTTCTTGTTGAGCTCAAACCACTTGGCGAGCGTGTCCTCGCTGATGCCCATTTTCTTGCCGTCGTCCGTGTAGAGCTCCTGGCCGTTCTGCCGCGCCCAGACGGCGAGGAAGGAGTCGTTGGCCATAGGGGTGGTGCCGAAGGTGCCGGCCGGCGACTTTTTGGTGAGTTCCGCGGCGATCCGTGCGTAGTCGTCCCACGTCCAGGTTTCGTCGTCCGGCAGCGGTACGCCGGCGGCCTCGAAGACCTTGGGGTCCAGGACCATGGACATGGAGTTGACGCCGGCAGTGATGGTGTACTGCTTGCCGTTGATCTTGCCCAGGTCAACGGTCCCTTCGGCAAACTTTGAGGTGTCGATCTGCTCCTTAACCTTGTCCAGGTCCAGGAGGACGCCGCGGCTGGCGTATTCGCTGGGGTAGGCGCCGCTCATGGCGATCACATCCGGGGTGGTTCCGCCGGCGATCTGGGTGGCCATCTTGTCCCAATAGGAGCTGAATTCCGTGTTCTCGCCCTGGACCTTGATGGTGGGGTTGGCGGCTTCGAAGGCTTTGATGACCTCCATGGTGGTCTTTGCCCTGGAGTCGTTGCCCCACCAAGCGAACCGTATGGTGACGGGATCCTCCGACGTCCCTACTTTTCCGGCCTGCGGGCTGTTGCCGCAGCCGGTCAGAACCATGGCCAGTGCGGCGGCGGCACCGGTGATTCCCATAACGGATTTCCTGAGACCAAACTTCATTGTCGTGCCCCTCATTTTTTGTGACTGTGCGCCCCTGATATGCGTAACAGAAAACGTTTTCTCAAAAACTAACAAAGGGCTGTACAGGAGTCAAGAAACCGTTTACTTTGGTACGGAGCCGCTTTCTAAAACGACGCTCCCGGCGGCGGAAGCGCTCCAGCCCTGACAGGCGTGGAGCGGGCCTGCGAAGGGAGTGCGTGATCCCCCCATCGCCAGGCGATGACCGAAACGTGGAGGCCACGATGACCAAAGGAGACCACATGGCCGCAAAGCACATCCCCAGGACGCCTCGTCCGGCCCAGTTGCCGGCCGCAGCGCGCCTGCTGTCCGTGACGGAGCAGCAACCGTGAGCGCCATTAGCGAACTGTCTTCGTTGAGCCGGCGGAAGGGTAAAGCCACCGCCGAGGAGAAGAAGGCCAACAGGCGGGATAACAAGGCCGCCTATATCTTCCTGTTGCCGTGGCTGGTGGGCCTGGTGGCCATCACCATCGGTCCCATGTTGATGTCCCTGTACTTGTCCTTTACGGATTACAACCTGCTCCAGCCGCCTGAGTGGACGGGGCTGGATAACTTCACCCGGATGCTCAGCGATGCCCGGCTGCACAACTCGTTGCGGGTCACGTTTACGTACGTCCTGGTCGGTGTTCCACTGCAGCTCGCTGTGGCACTGCTGATCGCGCTCGTCCTGGATAAGGGGCTCCGCGGCCTCCCGTTCTACCGTTCGGTGTTCTACTTGCCGTCGTTGCTGGGCGGTTCGGTCGCCGTCGCCATCTTGTGGAAGCAGATCTTCGGCACCACCGGCCTGGTAAACCAGGTCCTGGCCATGTTCGGCATCCAGGGTCCGGGCTGGATCTCGGATCCCAGCACGGCCCTGGGATCCATCATCCTGCTGCACGTCTGGACCTTCGGCGCCCCGATGATCATCTTCCTTGCGGGCCTGCGGCAGATCCCCAACATGTACTACGAGGCAGCCAGGGTGGACGGTGCCACCACGCTCCAGCAGTTCTGGCGGATCACCTTGCCGATGCTGAGCCCGATCATCTTCTTCAACCTGGTGCTGCAGATTATCGGTTCGTTCCAGTCCTTCACCCAGGCGTTCATCGTCTCCGGCGGCAACGGCGGACCTTCCGACTCCACGATGTTCTTCACGCTGTACCTCTACCAAAAGGGCTTCGGCCAGTTTGACATGGGCTACGCCTCAGCCATGGCGTGGGTGCTGCTGCTCATCATCGGCGTCTTCACCGCCATTAACTTCATCGCTTCTAAGTATTGGGTTTTCTATGACGACTAAGCTTGAGACGCTGCCCACCCCGGAGAAGAAGTCCGGGGGCGCCGGCAAGCCTACGAACCGCAAGTCCAGGGTCCGCGAATCCCGGGGAACGCTGGCCTTCAGCAGGGCCCAGCGCGGTAAAGCGCTGATGAAGCACGGCATCCTGATCCTGGCCGGCGGGCTGATGATCTATCCGCTCCTGTGGATGGTGGTTTCATCGCTGCGGCCCAATGACCTGATCTTCCGTGAACCGGGCCTGTGGCTGAACAGCCTGGAAATGAGCAACTACACCTCCGGATGGTCGGCCCTGACGCACCCGTTCGGCCACTACATGATCAACTCCGCCATCGTGGTGATCGGTTCAATCCTGGGCAACCTGGTTTCCTGCTCGATGGCCGCCTACGCCTTCGCCCGGCTGCAGTTCACCGCCAAGAAGCTGTTCTTCGGCATCATGCTGCTGACCATCATGCTGCCCTTCCATGTCGTCATCGTCCCGCAGTACATCCTGTTCTCGCAGATCGGCTGGGTGAACACCTTCTGGCCGCTGATCGTCCCCAAGCTGCTCGCCACGGATGCGTTCTTCGTCTTCCTCATGGTGCAGTTCATCCGCGGCATCCCCAAGGAGCTTGATGAGGCCGCCAGGATCGATGGAGCCGGCCATCCGCGCATCTTCCTGCGCGTGATCCTGCCCCTGATGGTGCCGGCCCTGGCCACCACCACGATCTTTACGTTCATCTGGACCTGGAATGACTTCTTCGGAGCCCTGATATACCTCACGGACCCGGACATGTTCACCGTTCCGGTTGCACTGCGCGCCTTCGTCGACTCGCAGTCCGCCACCAGTTGGGGTTCGCTCTTCGCGATGTCGATCGTGTCCCTGCTGCCCGTCTTCCTGGTCTTCCTGTTCGGCCAGCGGTTCCTCATCAAGGGCATCGCCACCACCGGCATCAAGTAGCAGCAGGTGCCGCCCGAGCACTACCGGTAACCGGGGCTGCCCCTCACCGAGCACGACGCATCCTCCAGCACCACCCTTCGAACGGCCCGTCGCACGCGACGGGCCGTTCGTGCGTCCGGGGTCGGGTAAATTCGTGGCACATCTTGTAATACAAGTACCCAACTTGTAGTATCAGATACAGAAAGCGCTTTCGCGGTACGGAGGCGGTCTTCGAAACCTCGAGGGCAACGCCACGTGCCAACCCCAACATCACCGCACCTGGATCAAAGAAGATCGGAGTTACACAGTGCCGCTATTTCCCCGTCCTGCATCGGCTGCCAAGCAGCCGGCAGGGGCACCACCTTCACGCGCATCGCGCCGAACCCGCAAAGCCGGTGCGGTTGCAGCCGCAGTCGCCGCCGTCATGGCCCTCAGTGCCTGCGGCGGGGGAGCTGCTCCGCAAAATGCTGACGGAACCGTGGAGCTTCGCTTCTCCTGGTGGGGCGGCGACAAGCGCGCCCAGCTGACGCAGGAAGCCATCAAGCAGTTCGAAGCCGAAAACCCCAAAATCAAGATCAAGCCGGAGTTCGGCGACTGGAGTGGCTATTGGGACAAGCTGGCCACCCAGGTGGCCGCCAACGACGCCCCGGACATCATCCAAATGGACGAGAAGTACATTACGGAGTACTCCAGCCGTGGCGCGCTCCTGGATCTGTCCAAGTACGATATCGACACTTCCAAGCTGGATGAGGCAGCCCTGAATGCCGGCAAGAGCCAGAAGGGCCTGACGGGTATCGCGGCTGGCATCAACGCCGCAACCATCCTGGCCAATCCCGCCGTTTTCCAGGCAGCGGGCGTTCCGCTGCCGGATGACACCAAATGGACGTGGGACGACTTTGGCCGGATCGCGGCCGAGATTACCGCCAAGTCGCCGAAGGGTACTTATGGTGCGGCAGCCTATGGAACGGACGAGGCCTCCCTGGGGGTCTGGCTCCGGCAGGACGGCAAGTCCCTGTATACGTCCGACGGCAAGCTGGGCTTTGAGTCCAGTGACATCGCTGAATGGTGGGCGTTCCTCAAGGAGCTGAGCCAGAAGAAGGCGGTGCCCTCCGCGTCCGAGGTGGTTGAGGCTGAGGCTGCTCCCCTTGACCAGAGCGGACTGGCGACCGGCAAGAATGCCATGGCGTTCTGGTGGTCCAACCAAGCCCCGGCCCTGGAAAAGGCGAGTGGCGGAGACCTGAAGATCCTGCGGTTCCCCACCAAGACGGGCTCGGCGGCCGACGCGGAGCTTTGGTACAAGGCCTCGCAGTTCTGGTCTGCTTCCTCGCGGACCAAGCACCCGCAGGAAACGGCCAAGTTCATTAACTTCCTGACCAACAACGTCAAGGCCGGCGAAGCGCTCCTGGCGGACCGTGGTGTCTACCCGAACTCGGATGTCCGGGCAGCCATACAGCCCAAGCTGACCCCGGCCGACGTCAAGGTGGTCAACTTCATCGACCAGATCAAGGGCGAACTCGGCGAAGCCCCGGCGCCGCCGCCGAAGGGTGCAGGAGCGATCCAGGAAATCATCAAGCGGTACACATCGGAAGTCTTGTTTGACCGCCTGTCCCCGGCCGACGCGGGCAAGAAGGCCACCGACGAGATGAAGTCGGCCATCAGCAACTGATTCTTCACCTCGCCAACACGGCTCCGGACAGTATGGGTGGATAACTCCCCACTCCAGATGTCCGACGGCGGGTGGCAGCTCCGCCCCGGCGGGAACCAAGGGTTCCTCCCGGGGCGGAGCTGTTTAAGGCGCATCCGCGTTCAATGGAACAGCGCGCGCCCTTGACGTGGGTGGAAGCGCCCTGTGAAGTCGTTCCGGACTGGCCGGCGGTCCATCGTGTTCAGCAGGCCGGATCCGCCCCAGCACCTGGACGGAAAGCGGGCGTGCAGGAGGGCAGGGCTGCGCCATGGGCCGGTTCACCGTTCTTGTGCCGGGGAGTGGTGGTGCGGTGGAGCGGTAGGTGTGGCCGGTGGGGGTGGTGGTTGTGATGGTGTGGCGTTGCCCGGGCCGGGTGAGGGGTTGGGCGGTCCAGCCTGGGTTTTCTTTGGTGTGGTTGCAGGCTTCGCAGAGGCCTTGGCCGTTGGCGGCGCTCGTGTGGCCGCCGTCCGCCCAGCCAAGGATGTGGTCGTGGTGGCGGATGGGGGCGTCGCAGTACGGGGTGCGGCAGGTGTTGTCCCGGATTTGCAGGAAGCGTTTCAGGTTGGGTGGGAAGAACCGTGCCGTGGAGTCCATGGCCACCAGTTCGACGGTGCCGGGGGTCGTGTGGAGGCGGCGGAGGAAGACATTGAGTTCTTGGGTGCCGGCTGCACCTTTACCGGCGTCGCTCTTTCCGGCCTTGCTCTTTTGGGTGAGGGCGAGTTCCCTTGCCCAGGCTGCGGGGACAATACCGTAGCCGGGGAGCCGTGCGGGTTCGGCGTCGGCGTGGAGGAGGGTGCGGTCGGTCATGACGAGCTGGATTTCGATCCCGCTGATCCCGCCAGGGGTGCCGGTGAGGCGTTCGACGAGAGTGTCGGCCATGACCTGCCCGCGGGACCGGTCATCCCCGGCGGCCCGGGCGGTGTCCGCGTCACGGGTCAGGGCCGTGTAGGCGGCGACGCCCTGGGCGACGGGCAGCAGCGCGGTCAGGTACGTCATGGTGTCCGGTGCCGGGCGCAGGCTCACGCACCGCTCCGACACGGCACGGCTCGCCCGGCGGGCGGTTGCGGCGGGGTCGCGCCGGTACGCCGCGGCCCGGACCGCGGCCGTGATGGCCTTGTCTCCCATACCGTCCAGGGCGCCGGCGTCCGCGGCGAGTTCCTCATCACCCCCGCCCGGTCCTCGGGGGTGAGGCAGATGGTTTCCTTGACGATCAGCGTTACCCGCCACTCATTCAACCGGCCGTCCCGGAACGCGGCGAACGTGCGCGGCATCCCGGCCAGGGTTTTAGCCAGGCCCAGCAGCCGGGACCCCTTGGCGGGGGACTCCCGCCGTGCCAACGCGATCTGCGCCGCGACCCCGGTGCCCTGTTCAGCCACCGGGACCCCGGCAGCGGCCTGCTCCCGCCGCTGCGACAGATCAAAAGCGACAGCAATCCCGGCCTGCCGCGCAGCCGCGAGTGATTTCAGGTCCTCCAGCCCCCGCAACTGGTCAATCAGCCCCGCGCCGTCGGAAGCCAGCGGGACGGAGCGAAGCAACGCCACCACATCAGCAACCGAGGTGGCGGCGGGCAGAACAGCACACGCCGCCGCATGCTCCGCCCCAGCTCCCAACACCGCTGCCCCCACAACCGCTTTCATACCCAAAGTCTTCCACCAGGGTGTGACATCCAAACCCGCCCAAGAGCCCTATGTGGACAACGGTTCGCGTACTCCATGGGGGTGGCGCAAACGGGTCGGGCAGTGGTGCTGCACCTGAGCCGCCTTGCCCGGCCGGCCTGTCTGCCCCGGCGACCAGGCCGCACCCAAGGAGGCGCCGCCGTCGGCCGTTCCTTTCGGCTTGTGTTTAGCTCTCCGCCACCACCGCGACGCCGCCCGCCGGAACCATGCCGGGGAACGGCCCGCCGGTCAGCAGGTCCATGCCGGCGGCTGAGACGGCGGCGTCCGAACGCGTGTGGTTGATCGCGAACAGGAAGCTCCGCCCATCGGCGGACAGGCGCCGCGTCAGTTCCACGCCGCGATCGGCCGCGGCAACGGGGGAGACCCCGGACTCGGCCAGCAGCTTGTCCACAACCGCCTCAATCCCGTCCGCATCCGGGAAGGTGGCCAGGTACCAGGCCGCTCCGGATCCAACAGCCCGGCGGGTCAGGGAAGGGACGCCGTCAAGCGGGTACTCGGTAAACGCCTGCACTGTCTCGGCGCCGGCCAGGTGGACATGCTCGCTCCAGATGGACGAGGTGGTCCCGTCGCTCAGTTTGAGTTGGACCCCGGCCAGCAGCGGGTGGAACTCCTCTACCCGCGCGCCCAGGAGTTCGCGGAACGCACCCGGGTAGCCGCCCAGCCGTATGTGGTCCTGCCCATCCACGATCCCGCTGAAGTAGCTGACCAGAACAGTTGCACCGGCTGTAGCGGCAGCAGCGATATTGGCGGCGGAGTCATCGGACACGGCGTACAGCGTGCACACCAGCACCAGGTCGTAGCCCTCCAGCGAAGCTGACGGATGCACCATATCCACGGAGACTCCGCGCAGCACGAGGGACCGGTGGAACGCCCTGAGGAGGTCCAGGTACTTCACATCGATGCTGGGCTTGGAATCGATTTCACTGGCCCACCACGCCTCATAGTCAAAGACAATGGCGGCCCGCGACTGGACCCGCGAACCACGCACGGGTTCGAGGCGTTTCAGGGCCGCGCCGAGCTCCACCACCTCATGCCACACCCGCGTGTCCCGTCCGCCGTGCGGCACCATGGCGGAATGGAACTTCTCCGACCCCGCAAAGCTTTGCCGCCACTGGAAGAACATCACGGCATCGGCCCCGCGGGCCACGTGGGCCAGTGAATTGCGCAGCATCTCGCCGGGCATCTTGGGCTGGTTGCGCGGCTGCCAGTTGACGGCCGACGTCGAATGTTCCATCAGGATCCACGGGTCACCGCCCGCAATGCCCCGCGTGAGGTCCGCGCTGAACGCGAGTTCGACGTGCCGTTCCGGGTCCGCAGCCACGAGGTAGTGGTCGTTGGCGATGACGTCCAGGTCCTTGGCCCAGCTGAAGTAATCCATGGACTTGGTGGCACTTGAGGCCATCAGGTTGGTGGTGCAGGGGACACCCGGAGTGACTGCGCGCAGGACCGCCACCAGCTCGCGGTAGTAGTCCATCAGGACCCACGAGTTGAACCGTTGGAAGTCCAGCTGCTGACCAGGATTCAGGGTGGACGGGGCGACGGCGGGCGGCAGGATCTCATCAAAGGAGCCGTAGTTCTGGGACCAGAATGCCGTGCCCCAGGAGGCGTTCAGGGCATCGATGCTCCCGTACCGGCGTTCGAGCCAGGCGCGGAAGGCGGCGGCGTCCTCCTCCCCGTAGAACTCCGAGACATGGCAGCCCAGTTCGTTGTCCACGTGCCACAGCGCCAGCGCGGGGTGGTCCTTGTACCGTTCGGCGAGTACACGCGTGATCCCGGCAGCGTACCGGCGGTAGACAGCCGACGACGGCGTGTAGTGCCGCCGTGAGCCCGGTCCCAGCACGGTCCCGTCAGCCGTCACCGGCAGGATTTCCGGATGCTTGCGGACCAGCCAGGCGGGCGGCGCCGCAGTGGCGGTGGCCAGGGCCACTTTCACGCCGATCCCGGCGAGGTTGTCCATGACCTCATCCAGCCAGCCAAACTCGTAGCGTCCCTCGGCCGGTTCCAGCAGGGCCCAGGAAAAGATCCCCATGCTGAGGAAATTCACTCCCGCCTCCTGCATGAGGTCCAGATCCTCCTGCCGGACGCTCGCAGGCCACTGCTCCGGGTTGTAGTCGCCGCCGAACGCGATGCCCGCAACGTTGCTCCAAACGCTGGACGGGCCTGTGCTTTCCTGCTGTGTCATGGGACTCCTTTGTCAACTGAGGGCGTGCCCGGGAACGGGTAAGCGTTTTCTTGGAAGACGCGAATGCAGTTATTGTATCGTTTCAGACGCAGTGTTAGCCAGCTCACTACACACGTTCCAGGCCGAGCGTTCGCCGCCAATGCCTTTGGGATGAACGGTCCGGTGGTCCTGGCCGCGTTCGCCGAACGGGTCTGGCACAACGGCGTGGAAGGCTTCGGCCTGTTCAACACCGTCAGCCCTGGTCATCGGCCTCCTGCTCTGGCGGCACGGGCGGCGTACCCGGCGCCCGACGCAGACCAGCGGGGCGTAAACGTCCAGGTGCCGGTGTGCACACGGAAGTCCCTGGTGGCGCCGTCGTCGGCGCCCACCGGGGCGGAAAGTACGACGGCGTCATCCGCAGTGGGCCCCTTGACCCCGTACGTGCCGGCGGGCAGCCGGACGGTGGCCGTGGTACCCGGCGGGACCGTGCACTCCAGCTCCACCGAACCACCCTGCCTGCGCCAACTCGCGTGCACGTAGCCGTTGTCCACTGGGATACTGCCGCGGGCATGCTCCAGCCGGCACAACGGCGGCTCGATCACCACCCCGGTACCGCCCGGCACCGCGTACCGGATGCCGAGCAGGTGCTCGAGGATCTCCTTGAGCACGGACGCGGACCAGGCGTGCGACTGGCTGTAGTCGGTGCCCTCGGCCAGGTCCCAGGCTTCCCAGGTGAAGGTGGCGCCGCGGTCCAGGAGGCGCGCCCAGCCGGGCTGGTCCTTCGCGGTGAGGAGGTCAAGGACGGCGCCCGTACGGCCCTGGCTTATCAGTGCGCGGACCAGCCGGTGGACCGTCATGGGGCCTTGACGCATGCCCATTCCGGCGATCCGGGCGGCATCGGTTTCCGCGTGGCCGGGATCGGTGATGCCCAGGGACAGGGGGAAGGACGTGGCGTGCTGGGAAGCGTGCGAACTGGGTGTCCCGTCCTCATGGAGGCCGTCCACCATCACCCCGCCCACGCGCAACCGGGTGCGGATGGCGCCGGCCAGTGAACGGGCGGCGGTGGAGTAGTGGATGGCTGCGTCCTGGTCGCCGGCGGCGTTGCAGAGCCGTGCCGTTGACACCAGTGCCGAGTAGGCCTGGGCGTTGACGGTGGTCTTGGCCGCGCAGTCCATGTCGTAGCCGAACCGGCCGGGCGCGGGCCAGTCCACGATGCCGTGGAGGTAGGGGCCGGAGCCGCCGCCCAGCCTGGTGACCAGTCCCGCCGTCGGGCCTTCCGCCGGAATGTAGCCCAGCGCGTAGTCAGCCGTGGCGCACAGGTGGGGGAGCAGTTCGCGGACCAGGGCCAAGTCTCCGGTCCGCAGGTGGTACTCCTCCGCCCACTCCGGCAGCATCAGGGAGAAATCGGGGATGTCACGCTTGCCGTCGCCGTTGGGATAGACGGCGTTGTACCGGCCTTTATCCGCCCCGGCGCTCCAGTAGCGGCAGGCTGACCAGGCGAACTCCCGCAGCGCCTGCGCTGTGTAGGCGTGTTCGCCGAAGAGCGCCATGGTGGCGTAGGAAATGTTCGCGGCGTCGGCCAGGAACTGGCCTTTTTCCCGGGTGGGGGTGTCCACGAACTGCTCCTGGACGCCGTAGAGCGCAGAATCGCGCAGCAGCCCGACCACGGCATCCAGGGCCGGGTCGGAGCTGCTGAAGCTGCCCTCGCCGGGGTGGCGGCCGTAGACGGTAACGGCGCCGACGCGGGACACGTCCGCCGCCTCGACGCCCGGCAGCTCCAGGTAGCGGAAGCCCAGGTGCACCGAGGCCCGGAACTGCTGGGGCCCGGCGGTTTGGGTGTACGGGAAGGACATGTCCGTGTTCTGGCTGGCCGTCTTCCCGGCGTCCACCCGTCCGTCCGGGCGGAGGACGTAGCCGGCACGGAGCATGACGGTGCGCCCCGGGATGCCGGCCAGGAAGTCCACCTCGGGCCTGGCCGGGATGACGCGGCCGAAATCCGCCACCATGGTGCCATCCTCCGCGGCAAGGAACTGCCGCGGTGCCACGAACTCCCCGCCAAGGATCGTCCGGCGGGCGTGCAGCCGGGGGAAGTCCGACGACGGGTGGCGGCCGCCGTTGATGGCGGCCGGAAGGTCTTCGGTGATGTCCAGGGACGCCGCGGCCTGGCCGTCCAGGTGCTCCACGGGGTCGCCCTCGTCGTTGCGGTAGCCCGACTGCCGGTACGGCGCCTCGCCGGCACACCACCCCGGGCCCGAGGTGAGAACATCCCGCCGTCCGTCGTCGTAATCGACGCTCAGCCGGACCAGGAGGCCGGGGACGCCCGCGGCGCGGCCTTGGCCCGGACCGTACCAGTGGAGCAGGGCCGTCACAGGCACGGGCGTGCCGGCCGGATGTTCGGCCAGGACCCCGGTGACGTCGGCGGCGTCGTAATACCCCTCGCCGGGATAGCCGAATGACGTGGTGCTGAGGCAGGGCGTGCCGGCCACCGAAACCTGCGCGTGGTGGTGTGCAGCCACGAAGAGCCTGGCCCGCCGGACGGTCCCGTCCAGCACCACGGTGTTCCGGAACAGCGTCCACTCATCCGGCTGCCGGTGCGCGGTGGTGCGGTCCCATTGGGCCAGGCACGCGAGGGCGATTTCCTCCCCGGTATCAAAGTGGTGGTCCAGCAGGACGTCCCCGGACCGGCCGGGAACCGTTCCGGTGACGCGGAGCCGGGCGTACTCCGCCTGGCTCCGGGGCCCCTGGTGCAAGGCGGTCATTCCGCCGCCGTCCGGGGAGGCCGGTTCTTCAACCACCAGCAGTTCCGTCCCGTCCAGCGCCACCCGGATGGTTTGCCCGTCATCGCTGATGTCCAGGTCCTGCCATGATCCGGGGCCCGGTTGCCGGCCGCCGGCGGGTGCGGCGGTGCCCAGGACTTCGGAATCCGGGGTGGCGGGGGAGGGGATTTCCCAGTCCGGGGTGCGGCGCAGGACCAATTCTCCGGCCGGGCCCAGCTCGAGCAGCAGGCCGGTTCCGGGTCCGCCGCTTCGCAGGATGATGCCGGCACTCCCCATCACGGGCCGGAGCCGGGCCTCGATCCGGATGCTGCGGAGTGCGGGGCACGGAACAGGCAGGAAGGGGGAGCCGGCCACCCGCAGGGCGTGGTTGTGGATTTCCATCGGGGCGCGTCCGCCCGGCGCCCGGCTGATCCAGGTGGCCTGCCAGGAGGCATCCGTGAGGCCGGTGCTGAAGGCCTGCGGTGAAGACCACGGGCCCGGGTTGCCGGCAGCATCACGGATGCGCAGGCGCCAGGCGAAGTCGGCATCGTCTGCCAGCGCGGGACCGCGATAGGGAACGCCGCGCTGGGACGCCGAAGCCACCGGCCCCGAATCCCACACCACCGTGCCCCGGGCGTCCCGGACTTCAAGCTCATAGCCGGTCTGCCGCGCCAGGGCGGGATCGTCGTCGTCGTCCTGGCCCAGCTGCCAGCTGAAGCCGGGGGCCGGCGAGGCGGTCAGGCAGGCGGACACTCCCTCCGTCAGGAGGTTAACTGCGTGGAGTTGCCCGCCGGATTCCTGGCCGTTCATCAGCAGGCCGGAAGATCGAAGGTGGCCGGGGCGGAGACGGCCCAGGGGAGCCCCAGCTCGCTGAAGGTGGCATGCTGCCGGCCCGCACGCTCCAGCGCGTCCTCGATGCCGATCACCACGGCGTGGGCTGAGTCGCCGTCGCCCTCCCACCGGACGTGGGCGGGATCGATGGGCGCGGGGAGCGGCGCCGTCCGGATGGCTTCCAGCACCAGCATGAAGGCCCCGCTGTCCAGCAGGCTGCTGGTGAGCGGGGCGGCGGTGGCGCGGTGCGCCAGGAGATTCTCCGTCAGGTCGTCCCGGCCGTACGTTTCCTCCCGGCGTCCGGCGCCGGTCTCAATGCTGAGCCGGTCCTCGGTGTAGTGGAACACGGCGGTCCCGGCCGAGCCCTGGAGGGTCACATATGGCTCGACGGATTCGGACGCGCAGATGGTCAGGGCGCAGGTGATGGGCAGGCCCGACGTGGTGTGGATCCGGATCACGGAGGTGTCATCCGATTCGATCTTGTTGGCCCGGTACAGTTCGGTCTCCACGGACGCCACGTCCGCGGTGGTGCGGGCCCCGGCAATCCGAAGGGCGGTTGCAACGGCGTGGGCCAGCGGATTGGTGGCCACGCCGTCCACCACGTCAACTCCGTTGATGCTGCGCTTCCCGGCCCAGCGGGAGCGTTTGTAGTAAGCCCGGTCCCGGACCCACCGGCCGGTGGCCGAGATGCCCTCCAATGTTCCGATGGTTCCGGCGGCGAGCAGTACGTCGATGGCCGCCAAGGCGTGCGAGCCGAGGCTCTGGAAGCCGATCTGGACTCCCCGGCCCGACTCCGCCGCCGCAGCGCACAGCCGGTTGAAATCGGCAAGGGACGCGACGGGAGGTTTTTCCAGATACAGTTCCGCGTCCGTGGCGAGGGCAGCCAGCGCCAGCGGGGCATGCGTCTGGATCGGGGTGGCCACGATGACCAGGTCAAGGTCCGGGGTTGCCTGGAGGAGCTCGTCGAGCCCGGGGTGGACGGCGGCCGACGGCGGCAAGGCACCGGGTTCCGGCGGCTGCGGGTCGGCAACTGCCACCAGTTCGACGACGCCTGCCGCCTGCAGGCGTTCCAGGTTCTGCAGGTGATGGGTGCCAAAGCCGTGCACGCCCACCAGGGCTACCTTCGCCGCAAGCCTGGTGGTGGTTCCGGCGTCGTTGCCGGCGGCTTCCGTTGCCGTTCCCATTGGTTCTCCGTCCTGCCCGTCCGGGCGCCAGCTCGAGCCGCCCGCAGGGTTCCAGCAAGCGCTTTCCACCTTTCAGTGTGCGGCATTGGGGTATTACCAGTCCAGTTATGTAACGATTCAAAATTTCACTTGACCACAGTGCGGGTGCGGGTCTAGATTTCGAGAAACCGATTACCAGGGTGATGCGGGACACTTTCCGCCACGCCTCTGCAACGATGGAGAACAGAAGGGAGCCCTGCCATGCTGTCCGGGACCTTCAGTGCGCGTGCCTACTCATTTTTTGACACGCTTGTGTGGATTGCGGGCCTTAACCTGCTGTGGATCGCCTTCACCCTGCTGGGCGGTGGCGTCTTCGGCGCCGGGCCCGCCACGGCCGCGGCGCAGATCCTGGTGCGCAAGCGGGTCCGGGGGGAGGCGGCTCCGCTGGTACGCGGATTTGCGGCCGGATATACCAGGAACTTTGGCCGGGCGAACATCCTCGCGCTGCCGTTCATGGCCGTCTCCGTGGCGCTCGCCCTGAACTGGAACTACTTTTCGACGGGCCGTGGGATCTTCCCCCAACTGGTTGCGGCGGCCATCTTCGTTGCCGCGATCTTCCTGGCCGGCGCGCTCTGCTACGTGTTCCCCATGTATGCGCGTTACGAACTGCCGCTGCTGCAGTACCTGCTGACGTCGTCGCGGTTTGCCGTGCGGCATCTTGCGGGAACGGTCATCCTGCTCTTCGTCTCCGCCGCGGTGGTGTACGCCAGCATGGCCCTCCCTGGCCTGGTCCCGTTCTTCAGTGTTGGGGCCTGGCTCTACCTGACCGGCTGGCTCTGTGACCGCTTCTTCGCCGCGAATGACGAATCCGTGGCCGAGGTCCTCGCAGTGGAGTCGGACAGCCTGCCTGCCCTGCAAGGGGCTTCCACCGCCTGACCCCTGTCCTGCCGGGCGTGGCTCCGCCATGCCCGGCGATCTAATGAAACGTATCAATCCTGTGGCCGGAAGGCCCAATCAACCCCAACGAAGTGGAAAAGGAAGAACATGATCCGCAGGAAACTTTCCCTGGCCGCCGCCGTGGCCACTGCCGCGGCCCTGTCCCTGACGGCCTGCAGCGGAGGTGACGCCCCTGCCGCCGACCTCACCTCTGTGTCCATCATGGCCCCCTTCCTTGAGGCGCAGCCGCCCGGCGCGGACGGTGCCGTGCAGAAGAAGCTGGAAGAGATTACCGGCAAGCAGGTAAAGATCAACTGGGCGCCCAACGCTTCCTACGAGGACAAGACCAACATCACGCTGGCGGGTTCGGACATCCCGCAGGTCATGGTGATCCAGGGCAAGAGCCCGGGGTTCGTCAAGAACGCCCAGGCCGGCGCGTTCTGGGACCTCACCGACAAGCTGGACAAATACCCCAACCTCAAGACCACCTATCCGGACATCCAGAAGAACGCCAGCGTCAACGGCAAGGTCTACGGCATCTTCCGCGGCCGCGCCCCGATGCGGACCGCGGTCATGTTCCGGCAGGACTGGCTGGACAAGCTGGGCCTGCAGCCGCCCAAGACCGTCGAGGACCTGTACAAGGTGGCCAAGGCCTTCACCGAGCAGGACCCGGACGGCAACGGCAAGAATGACACGTACGGGATCACCATTCCCAAATGGGGCGCGCTGGGAAGCAACAGCCCCTACGACGTGATCGAGGAATGGTTCGGCGCCGGCAACCGCTGGACCGAGCGGGACGGAAAGCTGGTACCCAGCTTCGAGACCGACGAGTTCCTCCAGGCTGATCGCTTCATCAAGAAGATGGTGGATGAAAAGCTCATCAACCCCGACTTCGCCACGTTCGACAGCACCAAATGGAATGAACCGTTCTTCAACGGCAAGGGCGGCATCATCGTGGACGTCGATTCCCGCGTCAGCGTCCTGATCAATCTCTTCAAGCAGGCAGACCCCAACAACTTCCAGAACAAAGTGGGGTTCGTGGGCAACCTCGAAGGCCCCGACGGCAAGCTGCACGCCCACCCCACCGACGGCTACTCCGGCTTCCTGGCCATCCCGAAAGCCAGTGTCCGGACGGAGGCTGAACTGGGCAAAGTCCTGGATTTCCTGAACACCCTGAATGGCAAGGACGCCGGCATCCTCCTGAACAACGGCATTGAGGGCGTCAACTTCACAGTGGTGGACGGCAAGGCCGCTCCGGTCAAGCCGGAGACGGACGCCAGCAAGGCCGTCAGCACAGACATCAAGAGCTACGCCCAGCTGGGCATGAACGTTACCGGCAACCAGTTCTACCCGGTCAAGCAGGCCAGCGACTATGAGCAGCAGGTCTTCGACAAGCGCACGGACGTCATGGCGGCGGACCTCAAGAGCGCCGTCTACAACCCGGCAGCGCCTTACGTTTCCCAAACGTATGTTGCCAAGGGAGCGCAGCTGGACAACATCGTGGCCGATGCCCGGATCAAGTACCTGGCCGGCCAGATCGATGAGCAGGGCCTGAAGGACGCCATCAAGCTGTGGGACACCAGCGGTGGCGACAAGGTCAAGGAAGAGATCAACAAGCTCTGGCAGGACAACAAGTAAATGGCAGCCCCCGTCGTCGAGGCTGAGGCGCGGGCGGCCACACGGCCGCCCGCCCGGGAACGGAAGAACGGCAGGTTCTCCGTCCATTTCGCGCACTACAAGTGGCTGTACCTGCTGCTGGTGCCCGGCGTGGTGTACTTCGCGGTGTTCCGGTATGCCCCCATGTATGGCGTGTCCATCGCGTTCAAGGACTACGTCCCGTTCCTGGGGGTGAACGGCAGCCCCTGGGTGGGCGTGCAGAACTTCGAGGATTTCTTTGCCAACCCGGACTTTCCCAGGCTGTTGGGCAACACCCTGATCCTGGCTTTCCTGAACCTGGGCATCGCCTTCCCGCTGACCATCGTCCTGGCCCTGCTGCTCAATGAGGTACGCCTGTCCATCCTCAAGCGCACGGTCCAGACGCTGGTGTACATCCCGCACTTCCTCTCCTGGACCATCGTGGCGTCCTTGAGCTTCCTGCTGTTCGCCCTGGACATCGGCCCGCTGTTCCAGTTCCTGAACAACGTCATGGGGACGCACATAGATTTCCTGTCCGATCCGGCCTGGTTCCGGCCCTTGATCGTGCTGCAGGACATCTGGAAGAACACCGGCTGGGGCACCATCATCTTCCTGGCCGCGCTGTCCACCGTGGACCAAGACCAGTACGAGGCGGCGATCATCGACGGCGCCGGGCGGTTCCGCCGGGTCTGGCACATTACGCTTCCCGCGATCCGGTCCACGATCATCGTGATGCTGATCCTGGCCATCGGGCAGATGCTCAACACGGGCTTCGAACAGATCTACCTGATGACCAATGCCCTCAACCGCGAGGTGGCGGACGTCTTTGACACCTACGTCTACTTCGTGGGCATCACGCAGGGCGCCTACAGCTATTCCACGGCGGTGGGCCTGTTCAAATCCCTGGTGGGCATCGTGCTGATCTTCGGCACCAACTGGCTGGCCAAACGATTCAACCAGAGCGGACTGTTCTAGCCATGAAAATCCACAACACCCGCGGCGGCCGGGTTTTCGACGCCGTCAACTATGTGTTCCTCGGCCTGATCGGCATCATCACCCTGCTGCCGTTCATCTACGTCTTCGCCGGGTCCTTCGCCACCGAAGCGGAGATCACGCGCCGGGCATTCTTCGTCTGGCCCGAGCAGTTCACCCTGGGCTCGTACGAATACATCTTTGCCACCCCGGCGTTCACCCGCGCCCTGGTCACCACCATCCTGGTCACCGCCGTGGGCACCGTGGTCCAGCTGGCCTTCACCGTGACCATGGCCTACCCGCTGGCCAAGAAGAGCCTTCGCGGCAGGAACGTCATCCTGTCCCTGGTGGTCTTTGCCATGGTCTTCTCCGGTGGCATGATCCCCACGTTCCTGCTGGTCAAGGACCTGGGCCTGCTCAATTCCTACTGGGCCCTGATCCTGCCGGCGGCCATCAACCCGTTCAGCCTGATCATCATCAAGAACTTCTTCCAGGAACTTCCCGCGGAGCTTGAGGAATCAGCAAAGATGGACGGCGCCACCGAGATCGGAATCCTCTGGCGGATCCTGCTGCCGCTGTCCAAGCCCGTGCTGGCAACGTTCGCGCTCTTCTACGCGGTGGGGATCTGGAACGACTTCATGTCACCGCTGCTGTACTTGAGCGACAACTCCAAGTGGACCCTGCAGATGTACCTGCGCCAGGTCACCGCCGCCTCCGACCTGCTGGGCACCGGCAACGTGGACCCCAACTACATCCCGCCGGAACAGGGCATCAAGTTTGCGGTCATCGTGGTGGCCACCCTGCCCATCCTCATCTTCTACCCGTTCCTCCAAAAGCACTTCGCCAAGGGCATGCTCATCGGCTCCGTCAAGGGCTGACCCCGTACTACAGAAAGAACACCATGAAAATCCTGCTGGCAGGAGACTCCACGGTCGCCGACTGCCCCACCCAAGAGTTCCCGATGAGCGGCTGGGGAACGCAGCTTCCGCCGCACACCTACCGGTGGGGCTCGGTGCACAACTTCGCCAAAGGCGGGGCAAGCACGGAATCCTTCCGCGACGAGGGGCTCTGGGCGGAACTGCTGGCCGAGGCCGGCCCCGGGGACGCGGTGCTCATCCAGTTCGGCCACAACGACCAGAAGAAGCAGCACCTCGCCGCACGCACCGGCTACGCGGCGAACCTGCGCACCATGGTGGACGAGGTTCGCGCGGTGGCCGCTGCGCCGGTCCTGTGCACCCCGGTGGAGCGGCGGCACTTCCTGGACGGGAGGCGCCCGGGCAACGGTCCGGCGTCGGGCGCTGCCCTGGAGGCAAGCCTGGAGGACTACCCAGAGGTGGTCCGCGAACTCGGCCTGGAGCTGGGTGTCCCGGTGATGGACCTGAACGCCTGGACCCGGGACCTGTACCTGAGGCTGGGGAGCGACGGCTCCCGGAAGCTCTTTTGCCACTTCGCGCCCGGTGAGCATGCGCGCTGGCCCGGCGGCCTGGCCGACAACACCCATTTTTCGCAGCAGGGTGCCACGTTGGTGGCGGGGGAGGTGGCCCGGCAGCTTGGCCGGTTGGGCTACGGTGCCCTGGAGCCGGCATTGAGTACGACGTCGGGACAGGGCTAGATGGGCGCCGCGGGCTTGGAAACGGGCGTCCTCTACAGCAACCCGCTGGCAGGACCGGACGATGTGGCCGCCTGGGTGGCGGAAGGGCCCCTGGGTCTGGGGAGCCACAACGGGGCACTGGAGCTGTCCGGCACGCTGGATGACGGCGAGTTCGGCGACCATGCGCACTGGACCTTCTGGTGCCCCGAGGAGTTCCCGGACGGCATCCGCATCAGCTGGGAATTCCTGCCGCTCGCCGAACCCGGCCTGGCCATGCTGTTCTTCGCGGCCGCCGGCCAGGACGGGCTGGACCTGTTCAGCCCGGCACTGACGCCCCGCACCGGGTACTACCCGCAATACCACTCGGGGGACATCGATGCCCTGCACGTCTCCTATATGCGGCACAAATATCAATCCGAGCGGGCCTTCCGCACCTGCAACCTGCGTAAGAGTGCCGGCTTCGAACTGGTGGCCCAGGGCGCGGATCCGCTGCCGCCCGCGGAGGATGCCGTCGACTTCTACCGGCTGGAAGTGGTGAAGGACGGGCCCCTGGTGGAGTTCGCCATCAACGGGTTGCTGCTTTTTCACTGGCATGATCCGTCGGACAAAGTGCTTGCCGGCGGGCGGATTGGATTCCGCCAGATGGCACCGCTCCGCGCTGCCTACCGCAACCTGACGGTGGAGAAGCTTTAGGACCCTTCCGTACTGGGGCAAGATGGGAGACATACATTTGCCCACTGGAGGGAGGCGGGACATGGAACCCGTATTGGTCGACGGCGGCAAGGGGACGGTGCAGTTGCAACCGGACGGCATCATCCATCTCATCTGGCAGCCCAAGGTGCGCATAGAAGTCCAGGACGCGCAGGCGGCGATGGCTGCCGTCAACGACATCGCCGGGGACGGCAATTACCCCATGCTCGTGGACATGGCCACCACCGAGAACGTCAGCAGGGAGGCTCGCGGAGTGTTCTCCATCCCCTGCGCCGCCAACCGCATCGCCCTGCTCGGGGCAAGCCCGGTGGACCGGATCATCGCCAACTTCTTCCTGGGCGTCCACATCCCGCCGTGCCCCACACGCTTTTTTACGTCGCGGGAGGAATCCATGAAATGGCTGCAGCAGGCCGGGAAGTAGCCGCCCGGCGGGTCAGCCGGCTGCAGGCGCGGCCGTGCTCTGCCGAACCACCAGTTCGGGCGTGAACACGACTGCCCGGTGGACGGGATTCTGCGATTCCACCTCTTCGGACAGCAGTTCGATGGCAGTCCGCCCCAGCAATTCTGTGGGCTGGCGGATGGAGGACAGCGGCACCACGGCGGAGACCGCGAAGTCGATGTCGTCGTAGCCGATCAGCGCGACGTCCTCCGGGATGCGGAAGGTGTGCGTCATGGTGAGTGACTGCATGACGCCCAAGGCCAGGAGGTCGTTGGCGCAGAAAATTCCGTCCGGAAGCTCCGCGCGGCCCCGCTGCACCAGCATGTCGCCCACGCTCCGGCCGGCAAGGACAGTCTGCCCCGCCGAGTCCAGGACCTCCAGCGTGGCGTCCGGCTCCTCCTTGACGGCCCGCCGGGCCCCCTCAAGGCGGTCCGCTACCTGCCGGATGGAGGTGGGGCCACCCACGAAGGCCAGCCGACGGCGGCCCGTGTCCAGCAGGTGCCGGGCGGCAAGGTACCCGCCGGCGTCGTCATCCACTGCCACCGAGCTGAACTTTGATTCGTCGGCCAGCCGGTCCACCAGGACGGTGGGGATGCCGCGCTCGCGGAGGAGGTCCAACCTGTCCGTGACATCGCCCACCGGGGAAATCAGCAGGCCCTGGACGCGCTGCTCCTGGAAAAGATCGATGTAGTTCGCTTCCCGGCCGGCGTCATGTCCGCTGTCCCCGAGCAGCACGGCACTTCCCTGAAGGGCGGCCGCGTCCTCCGCCGAGCGGACCACGGAGGTGAAGAAGGGGTTGCCCACGTCAAGGACAATGAGGCCGATGGTGCGGCTGTGGCCAACCCGGAGCTGGCGGGCGGCGTCATTGCGGACAAAGCCCAGTTCGTCGATGGCGCGCAGGACCCGTTGCTTGGTCCGTTCCGACACCCTGTCCGGGTAATTCAGGACGTTTGAGACCGTTCCCACGGCCACGCTTGCGTGGGTGGCAACGTCCTTGATGCTGGCTGTCCGGTTCATCGATTCTCCGTGTTGATGTGTCCGCGGCAGGGCGTTCCGCGCAGGCGATCAAAAGTTTCTCGCCATTGCTTGACACCTGCTCAGGTTCAACTGTACTTTGAATCGTAACAATGAAACGATTCAAAACACTGCGGGTTTGAACAGGAGTACCAATGAGGGTGTGTTTCCGTTCCTCGGTCCAGCCGGCGCTCATCGATGAATACCGTCGCAGGCACGCGGCGGTTTGGCCGGAGATGCTGCTGGCCCTCAAAGACGCCGGCTGGCACAACTACTCCCTGTTTCTGGGTGAGGACGGGCTCCTGGTGGGGTACGTGGAGTGTGACGACTTTGACGCCGTCCGCGCCCGGATGGCCCTGACGGAGGTCAACGCCCGCTGGCAGGCGGAAATGGCAGCACTCTTTGAAGACTCCGGCCAGGCGCCCGATGAGGGGTTCCAGGTACTGGAAGAAGTCTTCAACCTTGACAGCCAGTTGGCTGCCCCACCCTCCGCGGGCTGACCGCCGGAACACAAAACCTCCGCAACAGCAGGCACCACCAGCAGCACAGCTCCAGCAGCGGGGCACCAACTACACGAACCAGACACCGGAAAGAGCATCATGAACGACGTAGCAACGGCGCTGGGCAGGCTCGAGGAGCTTGCCATCGAAGTCCCCTCATGGGCCTATGGAAATTCAGGCACGCGGTTCAAGGTGTTCGGCACCCCCGGCACGCCGCGCACGGTCCAGGAAAAGATTGCGGACGCAGCGAAGGTCCACGAGTTGACCGGGCTGGCCCCCACCGTGGCCCTGCACATCCCGTGGGACAAGGTGGATGACTACGCCGCCCTGAAGGAGTATGCGGCCGGACTGGGCGTGGGGCTGGGCACAGTCAATTCCAATACCTTCCAGGACGACGAATACAAGTTTGGTTCCCTGACCTCGTCCAACGAGTCGGTCCGCCGCCGCGCCATCGACCACCACCTGGAGTGCCTCCAGATCATGCACGCCACCGGCTCACGCGACTTGAAGATCTGGCTGGCGGACGGCACCAACTATCCGGGCCAGGATGACATGCGCGGCCGCCAGGACCGCCTGGCCGAGTCCCTGCAGGAGGTCTACGCCGCCCTGGGTGATGAGCAGCGGCTGGTGCTGGAATACAAGTTCTTCGAGCCGGCTTTCTACCACACCGACGTTCCGGACTGGGGCACCTCCTACGCCCAGACCCTGGCGCTGGGGGAGAAGGCCATGGTCTGCCTGGACACTGGCCACCACGCCCCGGGGACCAACATCGAGTTCATCGTGATGCAGCTGCTGCGGCTGGGCAAGCTGGGCTCCTTCGACTTCAACTCGCGCTTCTATGCGGACGATGACCTGATCGTGGGTGCCGCCGATCCTTTCCAGCTGTTCCGCATCATGCACGAGGTGATCCGGGGCGGCGGTTTCGGCAAGGACTCCGGCGTGGCCCTCATGCTGGACCAGTGCCACAACCTGGAAGAGAAGATCCCGGGCCAGATCCGGTCCGTGCTCAACGTCCAGGAAATGACGGCCCGCGCCCTGCTGGTGGACACCGCTGCCCTGGGCGAGGCACAGCGCGCCGGGGATGTCCTGGGCGCCAACGGCATCTTCAACGATGCGTTTTACACCGACGTCCGGCCCATCCTGGCCGAATGGCGTGAATCCCGCGGCCTGCCCGCGGACCCGATCGCTGCCTACAAGGCCAGCGGCTACCAGAAACAGATCAACGAGGACCGCGCAGGCGGCCAGCAAGCCGGATGGGGCGCATAACCAGCCATGAGCAATAAGACTGTTGAACACCTGATTTCCCGTTCCAACCGCCTGGGCGCGGACAAGCGGAACACCAACTTCGCCGGCGGCAACACCTCCGCCAAGGGCACTGAAAAGGACCCGGTCACGGGCGAGGACGTCCAGCTGCTCTGGGTCAAGGGCTCCGGCGGTGACCTGGGCACCCTTAAGGCACAGAACCTTGCGGTGCTGCGCCTGGACCGGCTGAACGCCCTGAAGAACGTCTACCCGGGTGTTGAGCGTGAAGACGAGATGGTGGCCGCGTTCGATTACTGCCTGCATGGCAAGGGCGGTGCCGCCCCCTCGATCGATACGGCCATGCACGGCCTGGTGGACGCCGCGCACGTTGACCACCTGCACCCGGACTCCGGCATCGCCATTGCCACCGCCGTGGACGGCGAGGCCCTGACCACCAAGATCTTCGGTACCAAGGTGGTCTGGGTTCCCTGGCGCCGCCCCGGGTTCCAGCTGGGCCTGGACATCGCCGCCATCAAGGACGCCAACCCGCAGGCCATCGGCACCATCCTGGGCGGCCACGGCATCACCGCCTGGGGCGCCACCAGCGAAGAGGCCGAGCAGAACTCGCTGTGGATCATCGAACAGGCCGAAAAGTACATCGCCGAGAACGGCAAGGCCCAGCCTTTCGGCGCCAAGCTGCCCGGGTATGCAGCCCTGCCCGACGCCGAGCGCCGTGCCAAGGCCGCAGCCCTGGCACCGGTGATCCGCGGCCTGGCCTCCACGGACAAGCCGCAGTTGGGGCACTTCAGCGATGACGCCGTCGTCCTGGACTTCCTGGAAGCCGCCGGGCACCCGCGTCTTGGTGCCCTGGGCACGTCCTGCCCGGACCACTTCCTGCGCACCAAGGTCAAGCCACTGATCCTGGACCTTCCGGCGGACGCCTCCATCGAGGACTCCATCGCCAGGCTGCAGGAACTGCACGCCGACTACCGCGAGGACTACCAGGCGTACTACGACCGCCACGCCGAGGCCGATTCCCCGGCGCTGCGCGGCGCGGACCCTGCCATCGTGTTGGTGCCCGGTGTGGGCATGTTCTCCTTCGGCGCCAACAAGCAGACCGCCCGGGTTGCCGGCGAGTTCTACATCAACGCCATCAACGTGATGCGCGGCGCCGAGGCCATCTCCACCTACGCACCGATCGAGGAATCCGAGAAGTTCCGGATCGAATACTGGGCCCTGGAGGAAGCCAAGCTGGCGCGGATGCCCAAGCCCAAGTCCCACGCCACCCGCATCGCGCTGGTGACCGGTGCTGCCTCGGGCATCGGCAAGGCCATCGCCACCCGCCTGGCCGCGGAAGGCGCCTGCGTGGTGATCGCGGACCTGAACCTGGAAAACGCCCAGAAGGTGGCCGAAGAACTCGGCGGCCCTGATGTTGCCGTCGGTGTCCAGGCCGATGTCACGGACGAAGCCCAGGTTTCCGCCGCCATCGACGCCGCCGTCCTGGCTTTCGGCGGCGTGGACCTGGTGGTCAACAACGCCGGCCTGTCCATCTCCAAGCCGCTGCTGGAAACCACCGAAAAGGACTGGGACATGCAGCACAACGTCATGGCCAAAGGTTCCTTCCTGGTGGCCAAAGCCGCGGCGAAGGTAATGATCGCGCAGGGCCTGGGCGGAGACATCATCTACATCTCCTCCAAGAACTCCGTGTTCGCCGGCCCCAACAACATCGCCTACTCCGCCACGAAGGCAGACCAGGCCCACCAGGTGCGCCTGCTGGCAGCCGAACTGGGCGAGTACGGCATCCGTGTCAACGGCATCAACCCCGACGGCGTGGTCCGCGGCTCCGGGATCTTCGCCGGCGGCTGGGGCGCCAAGCGCGCAGCCGTGTACGGCGTGGACGAGGAGAAACTGGGCGAGTACTACGCCCAGCGCACCCTGCTCAAGCGCGAAGTCCTGCCCGAGCACGTGGCCAACGCGGCCGCCGTCCTCACCAGCAACGAACTGTCCCACACCACCGGCCTGCACATTCCCGTGGACGCCGGAGTGGCCGCAGCCTTCCTCCGATGAGCACCGTTCCTGCCGCCGGCGTGTTTGCCGCCGTCGACATTGGCGCCTCCTCCGGCCGGGTCATGCTGGGCCGCGTCGCTCCCGGCACGGGGGTGTCGCTGGAGACCGTCCACCGCTTCCCCAACGGCGTGGTGGAGATCGACGGCGGCCTCCGCTGGGACTTCGACGCCTTGTTCGCCGAAGTCCTGGCCGGCCTCCGGGCCGCAGCCGCCGTGGCCTCGGCGCAGGGCGAAACGATCGCCAGCATCGGCATCGACACCTGGGCCGTGGACTACGGCCTGGTCAACAAAGCCGGCCGGCTGGTGGCGCAGCCGTTCAGCTACCGCGACGACCGCAGCCGGGCCGCCGTGGCATCGGTCCACGCCAAGCTGGACCCCGCGCTGCTGTATGCCACCACGGGGCTGCAGTTCCTGCAGTTCAACACCATCTACCAGCTGGCCGCGGAGCGGGACCTGGACGGGCTGCAAGCCTTGCTGATCCCGGACCTGATCGCCTTCCTGCTCACGGGCGTTCGCCGGACCGAAGCCACGAACGCCTCCACCACCGGGCTGTTCGACGCCGTGGCGGGAGAGTGGGCCACCGGGTTCTTTGCTCGGCTGGGGCTGCGGAAGGACCTGTTCCCGCCGCTGATCCAGCCCGGCGAAACTATCGGCACGCTCCTGCCGGAGATCGCGGCTGCCGTGGACCTGCCGCAGGACACGAAGGTGGTGGCCGTCGGCTCGCACGACACCGCGTCCGCCGTCGCCGCGGTTCCCGCGGAAAAAGTGGACTTCGCGTACATCTCCTCCGGCACGTGGTCGCTGGTGGGACTCGAATTGCAGCACCCCGTGCTCACCGAGGCCGGCAGGGAAGCGAACTTCACCAACGAACGCGGGGTGGACGGCACCATCCGGTACCTGCGCAACATGGGCGGCCTCTGGCTGCTCAGCGAATGCCAGCGGACCTGGGCCGGCGAAGAATTCCGGCCCGAACTAACCGACCTGCTCACGGAAGCCGCGGCCCTTCCGGCCGGCGGCCCGCAGGTCAACGCCGACGATCCCTACTTCATTGCCCCGGACAACATGCCCGAGCGCATCCGTGCGGCGGTCCGCCGCACCGGCGAGGTGCTGCCCGGCGATCCCGCGGCCATCACCCGCTGCATCATGGACAGCCTCGCCAGTGGTTACGCCCGGACCATCACCGCTGCCGAACGCCTTGCCGGCCGTGCAGTGGAGGTGGTGCACGTGGTGGGCGGCGGCTCGCAGAACGCCCTGCTCTGCCAGCTCACCGCCGACGCCACCGGACGTCCCGTCATCGCCGGCCCGGTGGAAGCCACGGCGTTGGGCAACGTCCTGGTCCAGGCGCGCGCGGCCGGAGTGGTCGACGGCGGGCTGCCGCAGCTGCGCAGCATCATCGGGGCATCAACCAGCCTTCGCCGCTACGAACCAGTGGAACTGCCCGTGAACGCCGCCAGGAATTGAACCCATGAAAATCGCACTTTTTGCCACCTGCATCGTGGACGCCATGTATCCACGCGCTGCCACGGCCACGGTGGCCGTCCTGGAACGCCTTGGCCACGAGGTGGTCTTTCCCTCCGGGCAGGCCTGCTGCGGGCAGATGCACGTCAACAGCGGCTACTTCAAGGAAGCCCTTCCCGTGGTGGCCAACCACGTGCGGGCTTTCGAATCCGAGGACTATGACGTCGCCGTGGCGCCGTCCGGTTCCTGCGTCGCTTCGGTGAAGCACCAGCACCCCATGGTGGCCCGGCACGCGGGGGACACCGGCCTCGAAGAGCGGGCTGCCGCCGTCGGCAAGAAGACCTACGAACTGTCCGAACTCCTGGTGGACGTCCTGGGTGTCACCAACCCGGCGGCGCAGCTGGGCTCCTACTTCCCGCACACCGTCACCTACCACCCCTCATGCCACGGCATGCGGCTGCTCAAACTGGGTGACCGGCAGGCCGGACTGCTGCGCGGCGTCAAAGGCCTGGAACTGGTGGACCTGCCGGAACCAGACCAGTGCTGCGGCTTCGGCGGCACTTTTTCCGTCAAGAACGCGGACGTTTCCTCCGCAATGCTGGCGGACAAGACGGCGAACATCCGCGCTACCGGCGCCTCCGTGTGCGCCGGCGGCGACTACTCGTGCCTGATGCACATCGGCGGCGGCCTGTCGCGGCAGGACGCCGGGGTGGGCACCCTCCACCTGGCGGAGATCCTTGCCAGCACCGAAACGGATCCGGTGTCCGTTCCCGGGCCCGTCGGACAAACCGTCAAGGTGGTGGTCAAGTAATGTCCCGCACCCCGATCGGGATGCCCGGCCTGCGGCCCGGCATCGGCAACCTGTTCGCCGAAGAAAAGTTCCCGTCCGCCGCCCGCCGCGAGCTCGGCAACAGCCAGCTGCGGAAGAACCTGAAGCACGCCACGTCCACCATCCGCACCAAGCGGCTGGCCGTCACCGGCGAGCTGCCGGACTGGGAGGAGCTGCGGGAGGCGGGGAGTGCCTTGAAGACCTCCGTCATGGCCCGGCTGCCGGAACTCCTGGAGGCCTTCGAAGCCAACGTCACCGCCCGCGGCGGAATGGTGCACTGGGCCCGCGACGCCGACGAGGCCAACGCGATCATCCACCGGCTGGTCGCAGCCGAGGGCGTGGACGAGGTAGTCAAGGTCAAGTCCATGGCCACCCAGGAAATCGGCATGAACGAATACCTGGAAGAGCGCGGCATCTCAGCCTTCGAGACCGACCTTGCCGAGCTCATCGTCCAGCTGGGCCACGACAAGCCCAGCCACATCCTGGTCCCGGCCATCCACAAGAACCGCACCGAAGTCCGCGACATCTTCCTGAAGGAGATGCCCGGTGTCGATCCCGACCTCACGGACGAACCCCGCCGGCTGGCCATGGCCGCCCGCGCCCACCTGCGGGCCAAGTTCCTCACCGCGAAAGTGGCGATCTCCGGCGCGAACTTCGGCATCGCCGACTCCGGCACACTGGCTGTGGTGGAGTCCGAGGGCAACGGCCGGATGTGCCTGACCCTGCCCGAAACCCTGATCACGGTCATGGGCATCGAGAAACTGCTGCCCACGTTCTCCGACCTGGAAGTCTTCCTCCAACTCCTGCCACGCTCCTCCACCGGCGAGCGGATGAACCCCTACACCTCGCTGTGGACCGGCGTCACCGAGGGCGACGGGCCGTCAAAGTTCCATGTGGTCCTGCTGGACAACGGCCGCACCAACGCCCTGGCCGACGAGATGGGACGCTCCGCGCTCCACTGCATCCGCTGCAGCGCCTGCATCAACGTCTGCCCGGTCTATGAGCGGGCCGGCGGCCACGCCTACGGCTCCACCTACCCGGGACCCATCGGCGCCATCCTGTCGCCACTGATGACCGGCATCGAGGCGGAGGAGAACGGCTCGCTGCCGTATGCGTCCTCGCTCTGCGGCGCCTGCTACGACGCCTGCCCGGTGAAGATCAACATCCCGGACATCCTGGTCCACCTCCGCGGCAAGGACGTGGACGCCCACCGCGGCGGCCTTCCGTCCCAAATGGACGTGGGGCTCAGGGCAGCCTCCTGGGCGCTGTCCGACGGGCGCCGCCTGGCCGCCGTCGAAAAGCTCCTGCCCCTCGGCCGCGCCGCCGCCGGACGGGACAAGAAGATCAAGAAGCTGCCCGGCCTCGCCGCCGGCTGGACCCAAAGCCGGGACATCCCGGCACCCCCGGCGCAGTCCTTCCGTGACTGGTGGGCCAAGGAGCACAAGGCACCATGAGCACCCGCGAACACATCCTCGCTGCCGTCCGAACGGCACTCAAAGACGCCCCAGCCGTCCCGGACATTCCGCGCAGCTACCGGCTGGCCGGCAAAGCCGATGCCCGGCGGCGCATCGAGGTGCTGGTGGACCGGCTGGAAGACTACAAGGCCGGGGTCACCGTGGTGGACGAAGACGCAGTCCCCGTTACCATCCGGGACCTCCTCGCCGGTGCCGGCACCTACGTGGTTCCCGCCGGCCTTGACCAGGCATGGCTGGCCTGGGAGACGGACCCGGCACGGATGGTGTACGACGGCGGCGGGCACGGAGCGCGGTCCGTCACCGAACTCGACGCAACAGACGCCGTCGTGACAGCCAGTGCGGTGACCGTGGCAGAATCCGGAACCATCATCCTGGACGGGAGCCCGGATCAGGGCCGCCGCGCCATCTCTCTCATCCCGGACCACCACGTCTGCGTGGTACGCAGCCAGGACATCACCGCGATCCTGCCCGAAGCCCTCCGCCGGCTCGACGGCACAAAGCCGCTCACCATGATCAGCGGACCCAGCGCAACCTCGGACATCGAGCTCGAACGCGTCGAGGGCGTCCACGGGCCCCGGCGGCTGGATGTCGTCATCATCCGGTGAAGCTGACGTAGGCTGCAACCAGGCCGCCAACCACCCCTGACAGAACGGACAACGATGCCCCTCTTCGACCTCCCCCTGGCCCAACTGCGCAGCTACACCTCAGACGTCACGCCGCCGGCGGACCTGGGCGCGTTTTGGGACGCCACCCTCGACGAAGCACGTGCCGTCCCGTTGAACGCCACCTTCGAACCGGTGGAGAACCACCTGACCTTGATCGATACCTTTGACGTCACCTTTTCCGGCTTCGGTGGGGCACCGGTCAAAGGCTGGCTGCACCTGCCGGCCACCCTCGAAGAGGGCGCCCGGCTCCCGGTGGTGGTGCATTACGTCGGCTATTCCGGCGGTCGCGGCCTGGTCAACCAGGACACCCGCTGGGCGCAGGCCGGGTACGCGCACTTCATCATGGACACCCGCGGCCAAGGGTACGGCGGCCTGGTGGGTGACACGGCTGATCCGCACCCGTCCGCGGGCGATGTGGCCCACGCCGGCCTGATGACGAGGGGCATCGCCAACCGCGAGGACTACTACTACCGCCGCGTCTACGTGGACGCCTTCCGAGCCGTGGAGGCAGCCCAGGCGCACCCCGCCGTCGACCCCGCCAAAGTGGTGCTTGCCGGCGTCAGCCAGGGCGGCGGCATCGTGGTGGCCACGGCAGGGCTCACCGCCGGACGGCTCGACGGCGTCATCGCCGCGCTGCCCGATGTCCCGTTCCTGCAGGACTTCCCGCGCGCCATCGACATCACCCCGCGCGGGCCCTACCCGGAGATCGCCCAGTTCCTGGCGCGCCACCGGGACCGGTACCAGCCCGCACTTGAGGTCCTGAACTACTTCGACGGCGTCAACCTGGCCCGGTACGCCACGGCGCCCGCGCTGTACTCGGTGGCCCTGATGGACGATATCTGCCCGCCGTCCACTGTCTTCGCCAGCTTCAACGCCTACGGCTCGGGCACGTCCGCGGGGTCCTCCACCGGCGCCGCCAAGGAGATCGAGGTGTACCGGTTCAACAACCATGAAGGCGGCCAGGAACACCACTGGATCCGGCAGCTGCAGTTCCTGCGCAAGCTCTTGGGCTAGGCGGGCGCAGGAAATGTGACGGACACTGATTTTGCGGTAACGGGCGGCAGGGCTATGGTCTTTCCCATGACTAACCGTTGGTATGCGTATTTTTCGTTGGCTCTGGAGGGGCCCGCGTCTAACTGACACGCATCCAACCCACCTTCAGAGCCAACAGGGCAGAGATGATTCTCTGCCCTTCGCCGTTTCTCCGGCGGGTTCTGAAATCCGGGCCCGCTTCCCATCTGGAACAGGACCCGAACATGAGCACCGCAACAGCAGCAGCCACCGCCGCCGGCACCAAGTCCACCTCGAACCTGCGCGTCAGCGAATTCACCGCGCTGCCCACCCCTTCCGAACTCCTCGCGGAACTGCCCCTGGACGCCCGGGCGGCTGACGTCGTCGAACGCGGCCGTGACCAGGTGCGCGCCATCATGGACGGCGTGGATGACCGCCTGCTGGTCATCGTGGGGCCCTGCTCCATCCACGATCCCAAAGCCGGGCTGGAATACGCCCGCCGGCTGGTCAGCCAGGCGGAAAAGCACAAGGAAGACCTGCTGGTGGTCATGCGGACCTACTTCGAAAAGCCCCGCACCACCGTGGGCTGGAAGGGCCTGATCAATGATCCCCGCCTCGACGGGAGCCACGACATGGTCACCGGCCTGCGCACCGCCCGGCAGTTCCTGCAGCAGGTGTCCGCGCTGGGGCTGCCCACCGCCACCGAATTCCTGGAGCCGATCAGCCCCCAGTACATGGCGGACCTGATCTCCTGGGGCGCCATCGGCGCCCGGACCACCGAAAGCCAGATCCACCGGCAGCTGGCCTCCGGCCTCTCCATGCCTATCGGCTTCAAGAACGGGACCGACGGCGGGCTGCAGGTGGCGATCGACGCGTGCGGCGCCGCGGCGGCGGCCCAGGCGTTCCTCGGGATCGACGGCGACGGCCGGGCTGCGCTGGTGGCAACGGCCGGGAACCCGGACACCCACGTGATCCTCCGCGGCGGACGCAAGGGTCCCAACTACTCAGCCGCCGACGTCGAGCGGGCGTCCGGGGAACTGGCTGGAAAGGGCCTGAACCCGCGCCTGGTGGTTGACGCCAGCCACGCCAACAGCGGCAAGAGCCATCACCGCCAGGCCGAGGTCGCGCTGGAGATCGGTGCCCAGCTCGAGGACGGGGGTGCAGCTGCGCAGGCGATCGCCGGGGTCATGCTGGAAAGCTTCCTGGTGGGCGGCGCCCAAAACCTGGACGTGGCCGCGCACGCGGCCGGCAGTTCCGCACTCGTGTACGGCCAGAGCGTCACCGACGCCTGCATGGATTGGGACGTTTCCGCCTCGGTCCTGGACCAGCTCGCGGCCTGGGCACGGAAGCGGCGGCAGGCGAAATAGTGGCTTTACCTACTTTCACATCTGCCACATGAACATCTAGAGTATCTTCTTAGGTGATTGGTGGATGGCTCAGCATCTGAACACCGCATTGGCACGTACCTGGGGTCACTGTTGTCCATCCGTCAGCAAAGGAAAATAGGGAAATGTCGGCAGAACAGAACTTCTCCAACGCGAAGTTCCTGACCGTGGCTGAAGTAGCCGAGGTCATGCGAGTCTCCAAAATGACTGTTTACCGCCTGGTCCACTCCGGCGAAATGCCGGCAGTGCGCTTCGGCCGCTCCTACCGGGTACCTGAGAATGCCGTGGAGCAGTACCTCAAGGGTGCTGTGGTGGACGGTCACACCGAGACAGCCTAGGGCAGCTTGTCCCAAGCCGCCCTCGATAGGCGGTACCCTGTTAAGGAACGTTTTACGTCATTGTAAGAATCTGTCAGTTGTTCAGTTCGTAGCTCTGTCCACGGACCATTTCCATCAGACAGGTACTGCATCTAGTTTGTAAGGAACTTTCGTGGGTTCAGTTATTAAGAAGCGTCGCAAGCGTATGGCCAAGAAGAAGCACCGCAAGCTGCTTCGCAAGACTCGTCACCAGCGCCGCAACAAGAAGTAGCAATACTTCGAACAGCGTGGAGAACGCCCGTCGCCTGCAAAGGCGGCGGGCGTTTTTTCGTGCGATGGAGTGTACGGTGCTGGGAACCTGCAGCGGGGGAGGCCTGGAGGCGGGGAAAGCTACAGGCGCGGGCCGCGGATCCGGGCGAAGCCCTTCCACAGGCCGTAGACGGCACCGCCGAGGGTCGCCAGTTTGAGGCCGAAGGTGGCGGCGCGGCGCCCGGCGCGGAAATCGTAGACCGGCCAGTTGCGGTCGCGGGCGTGCCGGCGGAGCTTGGCATCGGGGTTGATGGCCACCGGGTGGCCCACCAGTGATAGCAGCGGGACGTCGTTATAGGAGTCGCTGTAGGCCCAGCAGCGCTTGAGGTCCAGCTCCTCCTCGTCGGCGATGGCCTGGACCGCGACGGCTTTGGCCGAGCCGTGCAGGATGTCGCCCACCAGCCGCCCGGTGTACATGCCGTCCGAGACCTCCCCGACTGTCCCCAGGGCGCCGGTCAGACCCAAGCGGGTGGAGATCACGGTGGCAACTTCGATGGGCGTTGCCGTGACCAGCCAGACCCGGCGGCCCACACGGAGGTGCTGCTCGGCCAGGGCCTTGGCGCCCGGCCAGATCCGGGAGGCGATCATTTCGTCATAAACTTCTTCGCCGAGCGCCTTGATGTCCTCAACGGTGATCCCGGCAGCGAGCGTCAGGGCTGAATCACGGACGGCATGGACGTCGTCGATGTTCTCGCCGCGCGTCACGAACTTGAACTGCTTCCACGCGAACCCGGCAGCCTGGGCCAGGGTGAACGCCCCGCGCTGATGCATTTTCCGGGCCACATGGAAGAGGCTGGCGCCGCGCATCAGGGTGTTGTCCACGTCGAAAAACGCCGCTTCGCCGGGCTGCGGCGCAGGGACGGGCCGCGTGACTACGGCGACGTATTTCTCCTCGGGCATGGACTCGAGTCTAGTCAATCGGCTGGCCGGCCGCCGTCGGCGTCGCCCGCATGCCGCGAACGGCGATACCGTTAAGCCATGGCTACCCCCCGCGTCGTCCTGGTCACCAAAGCTGACTGCCACCTGTGCGAAGCGGCGCGCGACGCCGTAGGCCGGGTCACTGCCTCGTTGGGACTGACGTGGACGGAAGAGTCGGTGGATCACCAGCCCGAGCTGCGCGAGCGCTATGCCGAGGAAATTCCGGTGGTGCTGGTGGACGGGGTGCAGCGGGACTTTTGGAAGATTGACGAAACCCGGCTGGAACGCGTGCTGCAGCGCGTCATGGCCCGGTAAGGGGAGGCCAATGACGTCCTTGGAATCAACGTCCCAGCCTGTCCCGGATCTCCCGGGCACTATTGGAACGCCTGCCAAGCAGATCCCGCCCGCGGCGGTGGCGCGGCTGACGCTGTATCTCCGAGCCCTGAACACCTTGCTGGCCGAGGGCGTGGAGCGGGTCTCGTCTGAATCCTTGGCCGAGGCCTCCGGCGTCAGTTCCTCAACGCTGCGAAAGGACCTGTCCCATGTCGGGTCCTACGGCACCAGGGGAGTGGGCTACGAGGTGCAGTACCTCAGCCGCCATATTGCCGCGGCCCTTGGCCTGACGCACGACTGGAAGGTGGCGATCGTCGGTGCCGGAAACCTGGGCAAGGCCCTGGCCCGGTATGGCGGCTTCGAATCCCGCGGGTTCGACGTCGTCGCGATCTTCGACGCCGACCAAATGGTGGTGGGCAACGAAGTGGGCTGGCTGCGGGTCAGTGACGTGGCAGACCTTGAAACCGTCCTGCACCGCACCGGAGCCAACATGGTGGTGCTGGCGCTTCCGGCGGCGGTGGCCCAAGGAATCTGCGACCGCGTGGTGGCCGCAGGCGTGCACAGTGTGCTGAGCTTCGCGCCCGTCATGCTGCAGGTTCCGGAAGGCGTCAACCTCCGCAAGGTGGACATGGCCACCGAACTCCAGATCCTGGCCTATCACGCCCAACGGGCCCAGGCGCCCGGACAGAGCGCGTAGGGAATCACCAGGTTAAGGAGAACGGCCCGGGATGCGGTGGAGCATCCCGGGCCGCCTGTTTTGGTGCGGCTGGCCGTTACCGGCCGTAGGGGTTTCCGAAGCCGCCGGCATACGGGTTGCCGAACTGCTGCTTCCGGAAGTACGGGGCAGCCGCCGGAAGGTAGAGCAGGACGATGGCGGCGATCCCCAGGACTGTCCCGACGGTTGCGAACGAGGGAACCCCGAACAGGCCCAGCACCGACAGGGCCGCCAGCACCGTACCCAGGATGCGGGCCCAGTTCTTGCCCTTGCGGACGAAGAAGGCCACCAGCAGGTAGAGCCCGGCGCCGATGATGGCGAAGACCACCAGGGTTCCGGCGATGACACCCTTGATGTCGTCGTACGTGATGCCGGCGTTGCTGGCCTTGACCTGCTGGTCAAAGGCCTGCCGGAATGCGGGATCATCCAGTTGGGTGAGTCCGGTGAGCAGGGAGATGACGAAGATCACGGCGGCCGCGATCAGCATCCAGAAGGAGATGGTGACCAGTTGCGGGATTCCGGCGCCTGCGGCAGGCTGTGGCTGCTCCGACGGGTACTGGCCATAGGGGGACTGGCCGTACGGCGGCTGGCCGTAGGGCTGCTGCTGTCCGTAGCCGGGGGCCGCCGGGGCATTCTGCCCATATTGGGGTGCGTTCTGGCCGTACTGCGGAGCGTTCTGGCCATACTGCGGTTGGGCCGGCGGCTGCGAACCGTACTGGGGTGCGTTCTGGCCATACTGCGGAGCGTTCTGCCCGTACTGCGGCGAGTTTTGGCCGTAGCGGGGCTGCTGGCCGCCGGGCTGCTCGCCTGCCGGCTGGCCGCTGCCGGGCTGGCCGTTTCCGGATTGGGGATCGTGGGGCACGGGAGGCGGGACGGGAGGAGTACTCATGGGCGTTCCTTCTGCAGGTCGGGATCCAGGCGGGCTGCCGGGAATCGGTCCTGTGCCGCCCCCAGCATGGCTTAAGTCCACCGTACCCCCGGCAGGCCGCCTTGTGCGGGATCCGGAGGGGCTGTTCACACCGCCGGAGGCGTTAAATACGGCACCCCGGCACCAGGCGGAAATGCCTGCTGCCGGGGTGGGCCGGAGCGGAATCAGGCTGCGGGAGCGATGAAGGCGAGCTCCAGGTTGATGGCAACCTTGTCGCTGACCAGCACGCCGCCGGTCTCCAGGACAGCGTTCCAGGTCAGGCCGAAGTCCTTGCGGCTGATGGTGGTCCCGGCGGAGACGCCGGCGCGGGTGTTGCCGAACGGATCAACGGCCACGCCGTTGAACTCGGTATCCAGCGTCACCGGGCGGGTGACGCCCTTGATGGTGAGGTCGCCGGTGAGCTCGTAGCTGTTGCCCTTGGCCACCAGGCCGTTGGAGACGAAGGAGATCTCCGGGAACTTCTCCACATCAAAGAAGTCCTCGCCCTTGACGTGGCCGTCGCGGTTGGCGTCGCCGGAGTCAAAGCTGGCGGTCTTGATGGTGGCGTTGATCTTCGAATCGGCCACATCCTCGACGAGGTCAAGCGTTGCGGCGGCTTCGGTGAACTGGCCGCGGACCTTGCTGATGCCGGCGTGACGGACGGTGAATCCGATCTCGCTGTGGGAGTTGTCCAGGGTCCAGGTGCCGGTGGTGACGTCTGCGGGAAGTGCCATGATGATGCTCCTTGTTCTTAATGCCTGTTGTGGTCCTGCGGTTGAAACTTCATCTGTTGAAGTCTCAACTAACTTGCTGCATCCAGTATAAACATGCGTTTGCATGTTTTGTTCCCGCGTTCGGAACATTTCTTCAGAAACTTAAGTTCTACTGTTCGTAGAAGATTTCGGATCGCACGCCATCTTTGAGAAACTGGTAAACATGCCCCAAGCCACTGTCCATCTGCTCCGCCACGGCGAGGTCCATAATCCCGACGGCGTTCTGTACGGACGGCTCCCCGAATTCCACCTCTCCGAACTGGGGCAGGAGATGGCCCGCACCCTCGCCGAGCACTTCCGGCAGCGCGCGGAACGGGGCGCCCGGATCACGTACCTGGCCGCCTCGCCACTTGAGCGTGCACAGGAAACCGCACGGCCGACGTCGGAGGCCCTGCACCTGCAGATCCGCACCGAGCCGCGGATCATCGAAGCGGAAAACTACTTCGAGGGCATGAAGGTCACCAAGGCAGAGCTGCGCCGGCCCAAGCACTGGCCCCGGCTGGTCAATCCGCTCCGCCCGTCCTGGGGCGAGCCTTACAAGCAGCAGGCCGCCCGCATCGCGGCAGCAGCACAGGACGCCCGGCTCCGGGCGATTGAACTGGCTGCCGGCGACTTTGGCGCCGAGGGGCCCGAGGCCATCCTGGTCAGCCACCAGCTGCCCATCTGGGCCGCGCGGCTCAGCGCCGAAGGCCGGCCCCTGTGGCACGACCCCCGCAAGCGCGAGTGCACGCTGACATCCGTCACGTCACTGGTGTTCGCCGACGACGGCTCGCTGGTGCGGGTCGAGTACAGCGAACCCGCCGCGTCCCTTCTTCCCGGTGCCGCCAGCACCCCTGGAGCCTAGCAGTGACCAACGAATTCCTTCCCTCGCGCCGCAGCATGCTCGCCGCCGGCGGCCTGGCGCTGAGCGCACTGACCCTTGCCCTGTCCGGCTGCGCCCAAGAAGACGCCCTGGCCAAGCAGGCAAAGGCCGGGGACAACAAGAACTACGTGGCGGGCGACGGTTCGGTAACCGAGTTCGCCGCCGGCGACCGCAAGGAAGCCGTCCAGATCCAAGGTGCGCTCTTTAGCGGCGCCAAGGTGACCCCTGCCGATTTTCAGGGCAAAGTCAGCATCCTGAACTTCTGGTTCGCCGGCTGCGCCCCGTGCCGGGTGGAGGCGCCCGTCCTGGAAGAACTCCACCAGGAGTTCAAGGACCAGGGCGTGCAGTTCTTCGGCGTCAACCTCCGGGACGAGAAGCCCACGGCGGAGGCGTTCGAGAAGACCTTCAACCTGACCTACCCCAGCTTCGACGACAAGGACGGCGGCGTCCTGCTGTCCGTGTCCGGCCTGGTTCCGCCCGGGGCAGTCCCCACCACCCTGGTCCTGGACAAGCAGGGCCGGGTGGCTTCCCGGGTGCTCGGCGAGATCGAAAAGGGCACCTTGAAGTCCCTCATCACCGCCGCCGTGGCGGAGTAGGGGCAGGCCAGGCACCGTGAACAGTCCCTTCGCCGAAGCCATCCTCAGCGGCTCGCTCCTCCTGGCCATCCCGGTGGCGCTGCTCGCCGGCCTGGTGTCCTTCCTCTCGCCCTGCGTGCTGCCCCTCGTTCCGGGCTACCTCGGGTACGTCACGGGCCTGAGCGGGGTTGACCTGCAGAAGCAAAAGCGCGGCCGGATGCTGGCAGGCATCGGATTGTTCGTCCTGGGGTTCTCCGTGATCTTCGTCCTGCTGGGCGGCGCCTTCGGGCAGTTGGGCACGCTGATCAGCGGCAGCCGGAACGCCTGGATCACCCAGCTCCTGGGGATCCTGGTGATCATCATGGGCATTGTGTTCATGGGCGGCTTCAGCTGGCTCCAACGGGACGCGAAAATCCATGCCAAACCGCCCGCCGGCCTCTGGGGCGCACCGTTGCTGGGCCTCACCTTCGGGCTGGGCTGGGCACCGTGCATTGGGCCCACCTACTCCGCCGTGCAGCTGCTCAGCCTCTCCGGCGGGTCCTCCGCCGCCAAGGGCGCCTTCCTGGCGTTCGTCTACAGCCTGGGACTGGGCATCCCGTTCCTGCTGATCGCGCTGGCGGTGCGCCGCGGAATGGGCGTGATGGCGTTCTTCCGCAAACACCGCCTTGCCATCCAGCGGACCGGCGGCGGCATCCTGGTGGTGCTGGGCCTGCTGATGGCCACCGGCGTCTGGGGGTCCTGGGTGACCGGGCTGCAGTACTGGTTCCAAACCGACGTGAAGTTGCCGATCTGATGAGCGAGCGTGTGAACGTAAAGAAGAAGCAAGCCACCCCTGTCGCAGAGGCCAAGGCAGAGGCCGCCCTTCCGGCCCTGGGCCCGAAGGGCATGCTGCGGTGGGCCTGGACCCAGCTGACCAGCATGCGGACGGCATTGTTCCTGCTGCTGCTCCTCGCCGTCGCGGCCGTCCCGGGCTCCTTGTTTCCGCAGCGGCCGGCCAATCCTTCCGTGGTGACCCAGTACATCAAGGACCACCCGGACTACGGCAAGCTGCTGGACTCCCTGCAGCTCTACGACGTCTACTCCTCGGCCTGGTTCTCCGCGATCTACCTGCTGCTGTTCATTTCGCTGATCGGCTGCGTGGTGCCGCGCGCCATCGCCCACTACAAAGCCATGCGCTCCCAGCCGCCGCGTACCCCGCAGCGCCTGTCCCGGCTCCCCGAATACGGCACCCTGGTGGTTCCCGCCGACGCCGGGATCCCGGCGTCGGACGCCATCAACAGTGCCGCCGGGCTGCTCCGCAAGCGCGGCTACCGGGTGGAGGTCAGGGATGCCGACGGCGCCCTGCCGTCCCTCGGTGCCGAGCGTGGCTTCCTGAAGGAAGTGGGCAACCTGGTCTTCCACACCTCGCTGATCGG
Organism: Pseudarthrobacter sp. YAF2; assembly: GCF_052113345.1. Taxonomy (NCBI): domain Bacteria; kingdom Bacillati; phylum Actinomycetota; class Actinomycetes; order Micrococcales; family Micrococcaceae; genus Pseudarthrobacter; species Pseudarthrobacter sp. YAF2. Next base: position 116,497 of record NZ_JBFRDA010000001.1, read on the forward strand.
CGTGCTGGTGTCCGTGGCTGCCGGCGGCCTGTTCGGGTACAGCGGCCAGCGCATCCTGGTGGAAGGCGATACGTTCGTGAACACCCTGGTGGGCTACGACCAGTTCAATCCCGGCACCAACTTCCAATCCAGCCAGCTACAGCCGTACTCGCTGCAGCTGGACAAGTTCAACATCACCTTTGACCGCGAATCGAAGGGCAAGTTCGGCCAGCCCATCGACTTCGCCGCCACCGTGACCACCAAGGAAAACCCGGACGCCCCGCCCAAGCAGGAGATCCTCAAAGTCAACGATCCGGTAAACCTGGGCGGCACCAGCATCTACCTCACCGGCAACGGCTACGCTCCCGTGGTGACCGTCCGGGACGGGGCGGGAAACGTTGCCATGCAGGGGCCGGTGGTGGCCAAGCTGCAGGGGGACAACTACTACTCCTCCGTGGTGATCAAGGTCCCCGACGCGAAACCGGACCAGCTGGGCTTCGTGGGCTTCTTCCTCCCCACCGCGTTTGTCAACGACAAAAACGTTTCGTTCAGCGCCGATCCCGAGCTGTTCAACCCGCAGCTGACGCTGAACTCCTACTACGGCGACCTGGGCCTGAACAGCGGCGCGCCGCAGAACGTCTTCGAACTCGACGTCAGGAACCTGACGCCCCTCAACGCGCGGAACCTGGCCGCAGGCGGCATCACCCTTGCGCCCGGCTCCACCTACACCCTGCCGGACGGCAAGGGCACTATCAGCTTTGACGGCGTGAAGCGCTACATCGGCGTGGATATCCACCACAACCCGGGCCAGGTCTATGCCCTGGTGTTTGCGCTCCTCGCGGTGGCCGGCCTGATTATCTCGCTCTACGTGAACCGCCGCCGCGTCTGGGTGCGCACCGGCACGGCGGCAGACGGCCGCACCATGGTGGAGTACGGGCTCCTGGCCCGCGGCGAGGACCACCGCCTCGCCGGCGAGGCCGCAGCCCTCCGGAAACTCTTCTCCGCGGAGTGGCAGCTGCCCGACGACGCTGCCACCGAAGAAGCGGCATCCGACGATGTCGACCCCGAAACCACCGACGGGTCCCAGCAAACTCCCAGCCGGACAAGCGATAATGTCGCAGGCTCCGTCAGCACCCCAGCAGGCCCCACCGGGCCCGAAAAGGACCAGTAATGCCATTTGGAATCAACGAAACCATGGGCCAGTACAGCGAACTCTTCATGCTGCTGGCGGCGGGTACCTACACGGTGGCCTTCATCGCCTTCGCCTGGGACCTGGCCAAGAGCAGCAAGGCGCTGCGCGCAGTGGACCTCAAGGCCGCCGCCCAGGCGGGCACCGCCGTCAAGGTTCCCGTAGCCGCTGGTGTGGGCGCCAGCTCCGCCGAGGCCCGCCTGGACGGGCCCGCGGGCAGGGCGGAACGGCCGTCGTCGTCCACTGCCAAGGCCAACGCGGCAGGTTCCGGCGGCGTTGTCACGGCCGACGGCGACATGAAGTACGCCGCCGAGCGCCGGGTACCGGCTCGGGTAGCCGTGGCCCTGACCACCCTTGCCGTCCTCATCCACGGTGCCGGCGTGGTCACCAGGGCCCTGGGCGCCGGGCGGGTGCCGTGGGGCAACATGTACGAATTCCTGACCACCGGCGCGTTCCTGGTGGCGGCCGTGTTCCTGCTTTCGCTGATCCGCCGCGACCTCCGCTTCCTGGGCACCTTCGTGGTGGGCCTTGTCATCATCATGATGGTGGCCGCATCGGTGGCTTTCTGGACCCCCGTCGGCCACCTGGTGCCCGCCCTGCAGAGCTACTGGCTGGTCATCCATGTTTCCATCGCGGTGCTTTCGTCCGCCTTGTTCACGCTGACGTTCGCTATGTCCGCCCTGCAGCTGGTGCAGTCCCACCGGCAGAAGGCGGTGGCTGCGGGCGGCGCCGACAAGCTCGGCTTCATGCGCCTGGTGCCCTCGGCGCTCAGCCTGGAAAACTTGTCCTACCGCATTAACGCCATCGCCTTCATCGGCTGGACGTTCACCCTCATGTTCGGTGCGATCTGGGCCGAAAAGGCCTGGGGCCGGTTCTGGGGCTGGGACACCAAAGAGGTGTGGACGTTCGTGATCTGGGTTGTCTACGCAGGCTACCTGCACGCCCGTGCCACCCGGGGCTGGACCGGAACCCGCGCCGCGTGGTTGTCGATCGTCGGCTACCTGTGCGTGATCTTCAACTTCACCATCGTGAACCAGTTCTTCAACGGGCTCCACTCCTACTCCGGGCTCTGAGCCGGCCGCGAACAAATACCCATTCGATGTAGCAACAGGGCTGTTCCGCGGTCCTTCGGAAATGCTACTTTGGTCAGGTTCCCTGTGATGAAGTTTGCAGGCGGATCACCAGCTTTCCGAGGTACCCATGAGCTATGCTCTCGCCGTCGACGTCGGAACCAGTTACACGGCGGCCGCCGTTGTCCGTTTCGACGAAGGTGCTTCGCCCCTCCCGGAGTGCCTGCCACTGGGGCTCCGGGGAACGTCCGTGCCCTCCGTGGCGTACTACCCGGAAGAGGGGCCGGTCCTGGTGGGGGAAGCCGCAGAACGCCGCGGCCTGGACTCACCCCACCGCGTTATCCGGGAATTCAAGCGGCGCGTAGGCGACGACGTTCCGTTCGCGCTGGGCACCCTGACGGTCCGGCCCGAGGATGTGTTCGCCACCGTGGCCCGGTGGGTGGCGAACCGGGCGGCAGAGCGCGAGGGCGCGCTCCCGTCGGCCATCTTCCTGACCCACCCGGCATCCTGGGGGATCCACCGGCTGTCCGCCATCCGCTCCGCCCTGGCCGCCCAGGGCCTGGAGAACGTGACGCTCCTTCCCGAACCCGAGGCCGCGGCCCTGCACTATGCATCGCAGGTCCGGGTGGAGGAAGGAAGCACCATCGCCGTGTACGACCTCGGCGGCGGCACCTTCGACACTGCCGTGCTGAAGAAGTCCGGCGGCAGCCGCTTTGAACTCCTGGGACGCCCCGACGGCATCGAGGACCTGGGCGGCGCCGACTTTGACGCCGCCGTGTTCCGCTACGTCGCAGAGCACACCGGCAGTGCCCTGACGGACCCCGACCTCACCGACCCCGCCGTAATGGGTGCGCTGAGCCGGCTTAGGCGTGAATGCGTCGAGGCCAAGGAGGCCCTCTCTGCGGACAGCGAAGCCACCATCCCGGTGCTCCTGCCCGGCGTCCAGCAGCAGGTCCGGCTGGTGCGGGCGGAGTTCGAGGCCCTGATCGAAGAACCCGTGCGGGACACGGTGGATGCCTTGGAACAGTCGCTGTCCCGGCTCCGCCTTGAACCGGCAGACCTGTCCGCGGTCCTGCTGATCGGCGGCTCGTCCCGGATCCCACTGGTGGCGCAATTGGTGTCCGAACAACTGGACCGGCCCATCGCGGTGGACGCCGACCCGAAATCCTCCATCTGCCTCGGTGCCGCCGTAGCAGCGGTCCTCGCGCATACGGCTGCCGCCATGGCCCTGGCCACTGCGTCCGGGCCCGTTGCCGCGGCAGCCGGGGTGCCGGCCGCCGTCGTGCCTGTTCCTGCCGCGCCGGGCGTTCTGGGCGCTCCGGTCAGGGCCAGCTGGTCGCGCAAATACACCACGACGGCGGGGGCCGGGGCAGGGACGGGTCCGCTCGGCGGAGCGCGGGGTGCGAGAAGGGGCGCGCACGCCCCGAAACCGACGGTCCGCGTCACGGCGGTGGCCGCCGCTGCCGTCATCCTGACGATCCTAACGGCCACGGCCGCGCAGAGCCCGGACGGCATAGGGAACCTGACTGCGATGTTCGTCCCGCAAGCGGGGGCCGACACCGGCAGCTCCGGTCCTGCAGGCTCCTCCGGTCCGGCAAGGACGGAAGGGCCAGCCGCCGGGGGAGCCGCCGTGGCGGCGAACCCGCAGCCGCTGGCCGGCATCGAGGCCAGCGCCAGGAACCCGATTTCGCCGCGGGTCGGCCTCGACGTTTCCGCCTCGCCCACCAGCAAACAGCAGGACCTGGGCGGTGCGGCAACCGCGGGAACCGGTACAGCCGATGTTGCCGCCGCCGGCGGTGCGCCGGCGGGAACGGGCACGTCCGGCACAGGTCTGGTGCCCGAATCAGTTACCGTGGCGCCCGCGCCGCCGCCGGATACCGCGCCGCCAAGCACTACAGGCACGGGAACCACCACGCCGGCAGAGACAGCAACTCCGTCGGAGACCGCACCGCCCAGTACCACCACCGAGCCCACGCCTGTTTCGGGTTCCACGAGCCCCACCGATCCGGCCACCACTGCGTCACCCGCGCCAACGCCGCTCTCCACCACCGTGGCCTCGGATCCAGCCACTGATCCCGTCGCATCCCCGACTTCCGTTGACCTGACGCCCGTACCCGCCACCGCCCCTTCCCCTACGCCAGAGGAAACCAACCCCACGCCCACGCCTGCGGACGCGGCCGTGGCAACGGCCCCGACGACGTCGCCGGCGGCCTGACATGGACGGGCACCTGCAACGTGTGGAGCTGCCCGCATCCCTGCATGCTGCGCTGGACCCGGAGCACCTGCCCCACGCCGCGGAATCGATGACGAAACAGCTGAGGGGAGCCAATGCGGCAGTACGCGAACTGCTCCTGGCGCTCTCCGTGGGCTTCGCGTTGCCCGGTCCACTGCCGGCAGACCTCCGTCACAAGGTTGGCAGGGGCGCGGTGGAGGACCTTGACGCCCTGGTGGACCGCGCGGAGGCCGCAGGACTGCTGATGCCGGACGGAACCGTGGCGGGGCCGGCCCGGCATGCCCTGCTGACCGTCACCCCGACCGCCAAGGTCCACGCCCTCCAGCGGGAACTCGTGGCAGTCTTCGCGTCCGCAGGACAACCGCTCGGAAATCTGGCCCGTGACCTGGCAAGGGCCGGCCTCGCAGATCCGCGCGTAGCCATGGAACTGGAGCAGGCCGCCGACACCGCGCTGCAGCATGACCCCAGGCTCGCCTCGCAGCTGTATGAGGAGGCGCTCCTGGCCGGTGCCGACCCCCTGGCCACGGCGGCCAGGCGCGCGCAGGCCGCAGCCGGTGACGGCGAACTCGACGCCGCCGCACGGATCATCGACACCCTCCTGGTCAGCACCGATCCTCCGGACGTGCGCCGTGGCGTGGACGTGGCCGCCTCCGTCTGGGCGCAGCGGGGAATGCTGGCCCGCGCCGCCGACGTCTACAACTGGCTGGGCACTGAGCGTGTGGAGGCATCCGCGCCGCTGGCCGCCGTCGCCATCCTTGGGGCCGGAGACCTCAATGGCGCGCAGGCTTTCTTCCCGCCGGAGGCTCCGCAGGGCTCCCCAACACTCCTCGCGTCCGCCCTGCTGCAGACCGGCCAGGGAATCCTCGCCTCCCTGGGAGAGAATCCGCAACAGGGAATCGCCGTGCTGATCCATGCCTCGGACCTGCTGAACTCGGCGGCCGCAGCGCTTCCGCTGCCGGAAACACCCGGCGCACTGGCCGCCCTCCTGGCCCTGCACAGCGGGGAGCCGCACCTGGCCGAAACCGTCTGCCGGGCCGCGGTGGCAGCGGGCCAAGGGGGCAGCGCCGCCCAGCCCAGGCTCCTGTTGCTCCAGGCCTGGGCTGCGATGATGCAGGATAAACCCGAGGACGCACGGCTGGCCGCCACGGAGGCCGCCAAAATCAACCATTGGCCGCTTGTCCCGCGCGACGAATTCCTCAGTGCTGCCCTTGATGTGGGGCTGGCCCGCAGGAACGGTGAGGTTCCGGAGCTCCTGCGGGCTTGGGGCCGGGCCCGCGAGGCCATGCTGCACACGTCCGTGGATCTCTACAGCCTCCTGCCCTGGGGCGAACTCCTGATTGCTGCTTCCCGGCTGCGTGAGACGCGCCGCGTGGCGCATTATGTGGAGGAGGCGTGGAAGCTGCTTGGCCGCCTGGGGGAACCTTCATTGTGGGCAGTTCCACTGCATTGGGCCGCGGTCCAGGCCGCCCTGCTGAACGAGAGCCCTGCCGATCTTGCCCCGCACGCGACGGCGCTGGCGAAGGCCGCCACCCACAGCCACCTCGCCGCAATCCTTGCCGCCGCGGGCAAGGCCTGGGTATCGGTGCTGGCCGGGAGGTTCCGTCCCGCCGAAGTGGAGGGAGCGGCCCGGCTGCTGGGTGCCGTAGGGATGCCATGGGAGGGGGCACGGCTCGCCGGACACGCGGCTGCCCGGGCAGAAGACCGCCGGGACATGATGCGTTTGCTCTCCTGCGCCCGGGACCTTCACCCGCAGGGCGGGCCGGCCGGCGGTGCAACCGGTACGCCGGCGGTACCCGCTGGAACCGGTGCCGAGCACGGCGGAAAGGCCCAGCCGGACGCCTCGGGGTTGAGCGAGCGGGAGAAAGAAGTGGCCAGGCTGGTGCTGGAGGGCAAAACCTACCGGGAAATAGGGGAGTCGATCTACATTTCGCCCCGGACGGCGGAGCACCATATCGCCCGGATCCGGCGGCGCCTGGGCGCCGAAAACCGCTCCGACCTGCTGGCACGCCTGCGCCTTGCCCTCGGCACCGATAATTCGCCACCGGCAAACCCCCAGCACCTGCCCCCGCGGAAGGAGTGAAACCCCTAATGCCCCTAGCGCCGGGGGTGTCCGTACCCCGCAGCCGTGCCCGTCGTTAGGGGAATGAGCCCCGATGCCACTGCTCGGCCGCGAACCTAGGTTTGAACCAGCCAGGGTACCGCGCCGGCCGATCCGAAACTCGAAGAAGATATGAGGACCACGCAGATGCCAACACTCGCGAACGACCTCGTTCAGTTCCTTATGCAGCTCTTCGGCGACCGGGAAGCAGTCCAGGAGTTCCTGGACAACCCGGAGCGCGCGTTGGCGGATAACGGGCTGGGCAACGTGTGCTCGGCCGATGTTGATGCTGCGATGCCTGTTGTCCTCGATTACGCGCCCATCACGGTCAACGTCTCCTCGTTCGAGCGGAACTACAACACCGGCGGCAACGGCTCAGGGGCCGGTCCCGCGGGCGCGGCGGACGGGCACGGCGGCTATGGCCCGGGCCACGGCAGCACCGCCACCGACACTGACGACCACGCTTACGCGGTCCAGCAGCTCCACCAGGTGGTGAACCACTTCTCCTACACCGCCGGCGCCACCATCGTGGACGAGCGGGCCACCATCGCCGGCCAGTCCGCGCAGCAGAACGTCTGGGCCCAAGGGGACGTGGAGCAGTGGTTCGACAACGATGGTGCGGTGGCCGCAGGTGACCATGCAGCGGTGGCCGCCGGCCATGCCCCGGCCGGCATCGGGGACGCGGGCACCGGGAACGCCGGCACCCCGGACATCTCCATGGAGGATGACCACAATGGACTGGCCGGCTCCTTGACCGCAATCGCCGGCCTGGACCCGGATGACTCGTTCGCCGGGGAACTCGATCATTCCGGGCACTCCCTGGATACCGGTCTGGTCCCCGCTGTTGGCGGCCCGTACGGCGATCCCGCCGGCCATGACCCGGTGGCGGTGGACCTGCACATGGACGACCCCTTCGCCGACAACGCAGCCGCCAGCTTGGCCGGGGACGCCCAGCTCGATTTCGCCGAGGACAGCCCAGCCCACCCCGATGCGGACCTGGAGACCCACCACATTATCGACGTTCCGGTGGTTGACGACTCCGCCGGGCTGTAACACGCTGGTGCCGGAAGTTAAACCGGCGGGCAGGAGGCGTCCACCTCCCGCCCGGGACATTGGGTACTGGAACGAGGGACGCGCTGTGGCAGAAGCAGGACCCGCAAGGCCGCCTGATCCCATGACGGCGGGCCAGCTCATGAAGCTGGTTGAGCAGGGCCTGCAGCTGGTGGGGAGCGGTGACCGCGGGGACCTGCGAAAGAGGCTGGAGCAGGCCGCGGCGCGGTTGCAGGACCCAAGCATCAGGGTGATCGTGGTGGGGGAGTTCAAACAGGGGAAGAGCAAGCTCATCAATGCCCTGGTGAACGCCCCCGTGTGCCCGGTGGATGATGACATTGCCACCTCCGTTCCCACGGCCGTCCGGTTCGGGGAGCCCGCGTCCGCCGCCATCCTGGTCCCCACGGCCGGGACCCCCGACGGCGGGGAAGAGGGCATTGAGCGCCGTCCTGTGGACCTGGCGGACCTGCCCGCCCTCGTCTCCGAGCAGGGCAACCCGGGAAACAGCAGGAAGCTCACGGCTGCGGAGGTATGCCTGCCCCGCCGCGTCCTGACCGGCGGGCTCACCATCATCGACTCCCCGGGGGTGGGCGGCATGGGGTCCACGCACACGCTGACCACCCTCACCGCATTGCCCACCGCCGATGCCATGCTGCTGGTTTCGGATGCGTCCCAGGAATACACCGAACCGGAACTCCGCTTCCTGCGCCAGGCCATGCGGATTACCCCCAGCGTCGCAGCGGTGCTCTCCAAGACAGACCTCTACCCCGACTGGCGGCGCGTGGAGGAACTGGACAGGGCACACCTGGACCAGGTGGCACCGGACATTCCGTTGTTCCCCGTCTCCGCCGACCTCCGTCTGGAGGCCTCACGGCTCCAGGACAACGAGCTCAACGCCGAATCCGGCTTTCCTGGCCTTGTGGCGCACCTGCGCAACGAGATCGTGGCGAAGGCCCAGCGCCTCCAGCGGCGCTCCGTCAGCCAGGACCTGCTCTCAGTCACAGTAAACCTCCAGCTGTCCCTGCAGTCCGAGCTTGAGGCCCTGGAGAACCCGGACGGGACCCCGCACATGCTCGAAGCCCTGGAACACGCCAAGACCGAGGCCGATGATCTGCGCAAGCGCTCCGCCCGCTGGCAGCTGACCCTCAGCGACGGCATCAACGACCTCATTGCCGACATGGAATACGACCTCCGGGACCGTCTTCGCCGGATCCAGCGCGAAGCCGAGGCCGCGATCGACCAAGGCGATCCCGGGCCGGTCTGGGACGAGTTCTCCCAATGGCTCGAAGAATGCGTTGCCGCGGCGGTCTCGGACACCTTCGTCTGGACCAGCGAACGGTCCCAATGGCTCGCAGCGCAGGTGGCCGGGCACTTTGCCGCGGACGAGGTGTCCTTGCCCGTCCTGCACGTCTCGGAATCGGGGGACGCCCTTGATCCGGTGGACGAGATGCCCGGGTTGGATCCCGGCCGGGTGAACCCGGTCCAGAAGGTCTTGATCGGCATGCGCGGATCCTACGGCGGCGTCCTGATGTTCGGCCTCCTCACGGGGATTTTCGGGATGGCCCTGATCAATCCGCTCTCGGTGGGCGCCGGCCTGCTGCTGGGACGCAAGGCCTACCGGGAGGACAAGGAAGCGCGGCTGAAGCGCCGCCAGGGCGAAGCCAAAACACTGGTCAGGCGCCAGCTGGACGACGTGACGTTCCAAGTGGGAAAACAACTGAAAGACAGGCTGCGCCTGGTGCAGCGGACCACCCGGGACCACTTCACCGACATCGCGGACGAATACCACCGCTCGCTCTCGGACTCTGTGGCAGCCGCCCAAAAAGCCGCCAACTCCTACGCCCAGGAGAGGGAAGGGCGCATCCGGGACATCAGGACCGAGCTTAAGCGGGTGGAGGCGTTGCACCGGGCTGCCGAAGCTGTCTCTGCCGAGGTCCGCGCCTCCGGCATCCGCACCGCCGCGGGGGTGGGATGACAGCGGCCACCATGGCCGGGGCGGCGAAACTCATCCGGGACGCCTTGGAGGCCTACCGCGACGACCCGGAAGCCGCAGAGGTGCTGCGGGGCTATGCGCGGCGCCTGGCCGAGCCCCTAAGGATCGCCGTGGCCGGCATGGTCAAGGCAGGGAAATCCACCCTCCTGAACGCCATCATCGGCGAGGAAATCGCTCCTACGGACACCGGCGAATGCACCAGGATCGTCACGTGGTACCGGCACGGGACCACGCCCCGCATCACGCTGCACCCCATTGACGGGGCGCCCCGCAACCTGCCGCTGAAACGAGTGGACGGGCGCCTGGTCTTCGTCCTGGACGGGATGCGGGCGGAGGACGTGGAGAGGCTGGACGTCGAATGGCCCTCGCCCGCGCTGCAGGCCATGACCCTGATCGACACCCCTGGAATCGCTTCCCTGTCGAGGGACGTGTCCGCCCGGGCCCTGGCGTTCCTGGCTCCGGAGGATTCGGCGTCGGAGGCCGACGCCGTCATCTACCTGATGCGCCACATGCATGCCTCTGACCTCCGCTTCCTCGAATCCTTCCGGGACACCCGGGCCGGGCGCTCCGGCACGGTCAACGCCATCGCGGTGCTGTCCCGGGCTGATGAAGTAGGGGCAGGCCGGATTGACTCCCTGATCTCCGCCGGCAGCATCGCAGAGAGGTACAGCCGCGATCCCAACCTGCGGAAACTGGCGTTGGCGGTGGTCCCGGTGGCCGGACTCCTGGCCCAAAGCGCCCGCACCCTGCGCCAGGCCGACTTCGAAGCCCTGCGCATGCTGGCAGGCCTTGACCGGGCCGCGCGCGAACGGACCCTGCTCTCCGCTGACAGGTTCCGCCGGTCCACCGAACCCGAAGGACTGACGGAGGAGGCGCGGACGGCACTCCTGGAGCGTTACGGGCTCTTTGGCATCCGGCTTGCCTCGGTCCTAATCCGGAACGGGTTCACGGAAGCCACGCCCCTTGCCCATGAGCTGGCCCGGCGCAGCGGACTGGACCCGCTGCTGGACGTCGTGGACCGCCAGTTCCAGGCGAGGTCCGAGGCTTTGAAGGCCAGGACCGCGCTGGCGGGGGTGGAGAACCTCCTGGCAAGCCGCCCCCGCAAGGGGGCCGAGCGCCTGGCGGCATCCTTGGAACGGCTCCAGGCCAGCGCCCACGAGTTCCGTGAGCTCCAGTTGCTCGCGGTGTTGCGGACCACCGGCGTGGACCTGCCGCCCGACCTGGCTGCGGAAGCTGAACGGCTCCTCGGCGGCAGCGGCGCGGCGGCCTGGGTGCGGCTGGACCTGGACGCCGGTTCAGGACCCGAGGTGCTGGCCGCGGGAGCCCGGGAGTGCCTGGCACGCTGGCGTGCGGTGGCCGAAAGCCCCCTGACCGGCAGGTCCGCCGCCGAGGCATGCCGGGCGGTGATCCGCAGCTGCGAGGGCGTAGTGGCCGCGAGTGCCGGCCCGAACCGCCAACCGCGGTCAGCCTAGGGACGCCCCTGCCGCAGCCAGGCACCGGCCGGCGGCAGGAACAGAAGCACCAGTCCGGCGAACGCCAGGGCCAGTCCTGCCACCCACAGCATCACCACATAGCTGCCGGCCGCACCGGTGGGGACCAGGAAGACAGACGCCAGCAGCAGCACGGGCAGGTGGCTGGCCAGCAGCGGAACAAGGACCCAGCGTGCCCAGGCCCGGCGGCCCAGCACCGCTGCCAGGGCCACGGCCTCCAGCAGGGTGACCAGCAGCAGGGCGCCCATGCTTCCCCAGAAGACGATTTCCGCGGCGGTCCCCACGGACCCCACGCCGCTGCGCGCCGCCATGTCCGGCACCACCGCACGGAGGCGTTGCAGGTTCGAATCGCGGGCCACGAACGAGCCGGCCAGGACGGTAAGCCCGGCGAGGAAGCTTAACACCCAGAGCGTGCGCGCAGCCCTGACGGTGCGGGGCAGGGACGCAGTGGCCGGGATGGGCGGCGGCGCGGACCAGGACAGACCGGGCCGCGGCGGGGGAGCTGGCAGACGCCGCTCGTCTCCTCCCGGCGGGGACGTCATGGGCCCTATTTCAGTCCGTCGGCATCGTGTTCGTCGGTGCCACGTCGGGGTTTCCGTTCGCCGTCCTTGGCCTTGGCGTCCAGTTCGTCCTTGAGCTTCTTGAGCCGTTCAGCCTCAGCCTGGTTGCGGCGGCGGGCCTCCAGGTTGCGGAGGAAGTCCGGGTCGTCGTCCGGGGCGGTGGGGTGGGGGTAGCTTGGCCGGGGCTGCGCGGTGCCGCGCGGCCTGCCGATCAGCAGCCACAGGATGGCGCCCAGGACGGGCAGGATGACCTGGACGATAATCCACGCCGGTTTCGAAATACCCCTGGTGAGGCGGCCTTCGGTACGGATCACGTCCACCAGGCCATACACAAAGATGACGAGGACTGCGACGGCCAAAGCCACACGGAAGAGCATGCCATTAAGTCTATCGTCAGGACGCGCAGGGGCCGCGGGGGGAGGCGGCTAAACTTGAATAGTGGCCTTTTTGAAATATTCCCTGATCCGGCTGGCGATCTTCCTGCCCCTGTTCGTCCTGTTCGCATTCCTGCAGGTCGGGGTGCTGATGTCCGTGATCTGCGCCGCGCTGATCGCCTTCGCCATCAGCTACCTGTTCTTCCAGAAGCAGCGGGACGCTGCCACCGCAGCCCTCCAGCACCGCTTTTCCGGTAAAGCCAAGCCGCTGCGCTCGGCGGGGGAGATCCAGGATGCGAACGCGGAGGACGCCCTGCTCGACGCCAACCCGGACATCACCATCAACAACGCCAAGGGCAACAAGAACGCCTAGAACCCGTGGCTGAGGATCAGGCCCAGTGAGAACAACACGCTGTAGCCGAGGTTGATCAGCCCGGTCTGCTTCAGGACCGGGATCAGGCTCTTGCGCTTGCGCCCGTTGATCATCAGCCAGGCCGGCATCAGGCACGCCGGAATGAGCAGCAGCACGATCAGGATCCATGGCCGGCCCGGCGCCAGGATCACCACCAGCAGGATGGCAACGGCCAGCATCAGGACGTAGCTTTCGCGCGCATGCTTGTCGCCCAGCCGCACGGCGAGGGTCTTCTTTCCGGCCTGCATGTCCGTGGGGATGTCCCTGACGTTGTTGGCCATCAGCAGCGCAGTGGCGATCAGTCCGGTGCCGATCGCGCCGATGACTGCCGGCAGGTTGATGTGCCCGGCCTGGGTGTAGGTGGTTCCCAAGGTGGCCACGAGGCCGAAGAATACGAACACGAAGAGATCGCCCAGGCCCATGTAGCCGTAGGGGTTCTTGCCACCCGTGTAGCCCCAGGCGGCCATGACGCAGCCCAGCCCCACCAGGATCAGCCACCACGCCTGGGTCAGGACCACCAGGACCAGGCCGAACAGCATGGCCAGGGCAAACGTGCCGAACGCGGCCCACTTCACGTGTTCGGGCTTGGCCGCTCCGGAGCCGACCAGCCGCAACGGCCCCACCCGGTCGTCGTCGGTCCCGCGGATGCCGTCCGAGTAGTCGTTCGCGAAGTTCACGCCCACCTGCAGCAGGAGCGCCACCAGCGCAGCGAGGATTGCATTGGGCAGCAGGAACGAGTCCATTTCGTAGGCGGCGGCGGTGCCGATCAGCACCGGCGCGATCGCTGCCGGCAGTGTCCGGAGTCGGGCGCCTTGGATCCATTGGGCGGCTGTGGCCACGGTTAGTACCTCGTGTTGTTTCGATAAGACGGCAGGATGGAACGGGCGCACCCGCCGCGGTGGTGCAGGTCCACTCTACTTTCCCCGGTGCAGGGCGCTGAGTTCCGCGGTCATGGCGAGCCGGTCGGGTTTGCCGTTCGGCAGCATCCGCAGCCCGGACGCGGTGAGGACGGTCTTGGGCGCCAGGACCCCCAGTTCCTGCTGCCACTGCTGCTGGAGTACGACGGCGGGGTGCCCGGCTTCCTGCCCGGCGCCGGCCTGCCCCGGGCCGGCCTGCCCCGGGCCGGCCTGGCCGGAGTTGCCGTCCCCGGCCAGGGCCACGTAGGCGGCCACGGCCTGCCCCCATTCCGCGGAAGGAACGCCGGCCACGAAAGCCGAGGAGACGGCGTCGGACTTTTCCAACTGCTCCTGCACGTGCGCGGCGGAAACCTTGATGCCGCCGGTGATGATGACGTCGTCGGCCCGGCCCAGCACGGTGAGGCGGCCGTCGTCGTCAATGGAGCCGAGGTCGCTGGTGCGGTACCAGCGCACGCCGTCCTCTTCGAAGAACGTCCCGGTTTCTTCATCCGGCGCCTCGATGTAGCCGGCGGCCACCGTGTCCCCGCCCAGCAGGATCCGGCCGTCCGCGGCCACCCGCACCGAGACGCCTTCCAGGGGGTAGCCGTCGTAGATGCAGCCGCCGGAGGTTTCGGCGGAACCGTAAGTGGTGACGACGCGGACGCCGGCGTCACGGGCAGCTGCCAGCAGGGACTGCGGCGCCGGGGCGCCGCCCAGCAGGATGGCGTTGAAGCGGCGGAGCACGGCGAGGGTTTCCGGCGCCGGGTCATCCAGGAGCCGCTGGAGCTGGGTGGGGACCAGGGAGGTGAAGCGGATCTTGTCCGTCAGTTCCAGCGCGGCTGCGGTGAAGGCCTCCGGCGTGAAGCCGCCGGACATGTCCATCACCCAGGGCCGGGTGCCGGCGAACAGTGACCGGACCAGCACCTGGATCCCGGCAACGAACTGCACGGGCAGCGCCAGCAGCCACTGCCCCTCGCCCTTGAGGCGCAGCGCCGTGGCCATTGAGGATGCTGCCAGGGACTCCACGGTCAGCAGCGTTGCCTTGGGGGTGCCGGTGGATCCGGAGGTGCGGACCACGGCCACGGCGTCATCGCACCCGGGGGTTTCAACGTGCCCCACCACCAGGGCGCCGTCTGCCCCGACGGAGAGTTCGACGGCGGGGCCCTCGCCGTGGAGGGCGGCGGCCAGGGCTTTCAGGGCGGGCTCGATATTGAGGGGGCCGCCGGTGCCGGGGGCCGGTGTTTCTTCGCTGTTCATTGCCGTTCCTCCCTTAGAAGTAGTGCGGGAAGCGTGACCAGTCGGGGTCGCGTTTTTGCAGGAAGGCTTCCTTTCCTTCCACAGCTTCGTCGGTCATGTACGCCAGCCGGGTGGCCTCGCCGGCAAACACCTGCTGGCCTGCCAGGCCGTCGTCGGCCAGGTTGAAGGCGAATTTGAGCATGCGGATGGCCTGCGGCGACTGCCGGGCGATGTCCGCCGCGTATTCCAGCGCCACCTCCTCCAGGCGTTCGTGGTCCACGGCCTCGTTCACGGCGCCCATCCGGACCATGTCCTCAGCGGAATATTCGCGGGCCAGGAAGAAGATCTCCCGGGCGGTCTTTTGGCCCACCTGCCGGGCCAGCAGGGCGGAGCCGTAGCCGGCGTCGAAGCTTCCCACCGTGGCGTCCGTCTGCTTGAATTTTCCGTGCTGCCGGGATGCGATGGTGAGGTCGCTGACCACATGCAGCGAGTGGCCGCCGCCGGCTGCCCAGCCGTTGACGACGGCGATGACCACCTTGGGCATGGTGCGCATGAGCCGCTGGACTTCCAGGATGTGCAGGCGTCCGGCGCGGGCGGGGTCGATGGTTTCCTGGGTCTCGCCGTCGGCGTACCGGTAGCCGTCCCTGCCGCGGATCCTCTGGTCGCCGCCGGAGCAGAAGGAGTGGCCGCCATCCTTGGGGGAGGGGCCGTTGCCGGTCAGCAGGACGGTGGCAACGTCCGGTGTCATCCGGGCGTGGTCCAGGGCGCGGTAGAGCTCATCCACGGTGCCCGGCCGGAACGCGTTGCGGACCTCGGGCCGGTTGAACGCGATGCGGACCGTGGGCAGGTCACGCACCCAGCCGCCGTCGGAATCCCGCTCCACCTGGCGGTGGTACGTCATGTCCTGGAAGTCCTCGAAGCCGGAAACCACCCGCCAGCGCGTGGGATCGAAGACGTCGGACACCGGGGAGGGGATCTGGTTGCTCACCGTCCAAGTCTAGTAATCGGCTTCAGCTGATGCAGAACTCGTTGCCTTCGGGGTCCGCCATGGTGTGCCAGGAGTGTGGCCCTTGCCCCGCCGTCCAGAGGAAGGAGGCGCCGCGCGCCTCGAGTTCGCGACGCACCTCGTCCTTGTCCCGGCCGTCCAGCCGGACGTCCCAGTGCACGCGGTTTTTCACGGTCTTCTCCTCGGGTGCGGTCTGGAACAATATGCGCCGGGCTGGGGCTTTGGCGTCAATTTCCTCGGGCGGCCGGATGGCGGCACCGTCCTTCCACACCAGGTTTCCGCGGTGCGTCATGGTCTGCTCCTCGGTGGCATGGCCCTGCTCGATCATGGAGCGGATGAAGCCGGCATCCTGCGGTTCCACCGCCCACTGCAGGGTTTCGGCCCACCAGTCGGCGAGTTCATGCGGGTTTGATGAGTCGACCACGATTTGGATATTCAGTCCCATCCGTCCACGGTAAGGGCGGCTGCGGAGTTGGGGAAGGGGGTGCCGTTAACGAGTGGTCCGCTCCTGCAGCCTTGGAAAGTATTCTTGACAATATGTCATGACATACGTCACAGTTTCTAGCGGAAAGGGTTTTCCCCGCTATCGCGAGAGACAGGACAGAGCATTGTCAGAGACGACAAGAACCTCGAGCATTACCCGCCGCCAGTTTGGTCTGACGGCGTTCGGACTCTCGGCCCTGGCTGCAGGCCTCACTGCCTGCAGCGGAGGAGGGGGAGGCGGCTCCTCGGACGGCGGTGCCAAGACCCTGCAGCTTATCCTGTCCGGCGACACCAACCAGGGCGGAGCGTTCGCTGCCGCCGCCAAGAAGTACAAGGAAGCCACCGGGATCACCATCGAGGTTGTCGATGTCCCCACCGCGGACATCACCACCAAGCTGAAGAACGCCGCCACCGCCAACGACCTCCCGGCGCTGGCCCGCGTCACCGCAATCGACCCGCTGTGGGCCAACCAGCTCCAGGACCTCACGGACATCGCCAAGTCACACAACATCGATCCCAACTTCCTCCAGGAATCACCGGACGGCATCATCCCCGCCATCCCCTCGGACCTCACCGCCGTGGGCCTGTTCATCAACAAGAGCCTGTTCGCCAAGGCCGGCGTCGCCTTCCCCGCGTCGATCGACACCACCTGGACCTGGGATGAGTTCATCGCAGCCGTGAACCAGGTCCGTGAGAAGGCAGGCGCCAAATACGGTGTGGTGATGGACCGCTCCGGCCACCGGCTGCGCGCCATGATGTACGAATTCGGCAGCACCGCCTTTGCCAAGGAAAACGGCAAGTACGCCGGCGACAGCAAAGCCGTGGAAACGCTGGACTACTTCAAGAAGATCAACGACGACCAGACCATGCCCAAGTCCGTCTGGCTCAGCGGCGAGGACGGCAACGCCATGTTCAAGAGCGGCCAGGTGGCCGCCTACTACTCCGGCAGCTGGCAGGTGGCGGACTTCAACAAGAACATCAAGGACTTCGAGTGGCTGTCCGTGCCGCTGCCCAAGAAGGAAGTCAACGCCACCAACCTCGGCGGCGGCTTCATGGTGGCCTTCAAGGACACCGGCGCAGATGATGAAGCCAAGAAGTTCATCGACTGGTTCTACAACGACGCCAACTACACCGAATTCGCCAAGATGGGCGGCTACCTGCCGGTGAAGGACCTTAAGGTGGACTACCCGTTCCAGCAGGCATCGTTCGAGCTGTACCAGAAGCAGATCGCCGGCAACCAGGCCAAGGGGGACAACGCCATCAAGCGCGTGGTCATCGAGGCGTACGCCGAAACCCCGTTCTCCGGCGACCCGCTCCGGGAGGAGACCGTCAAAATGCTCTCCGGCAGCCAGGACGCCAAGACCACGGTGGACAACATCGTGAAGCTCTACAACGGCGCCTGATCCCGTGGCACAACCAACCATCACTCCGACGGTGCCCGCAGCCCCGCAGGCCGGACCGGTCCGCAGCAAGTCGGCGCTGAAGCGCCGCAACCGCTACGTCATTGCCCCGCTGGTCCTCATCGGCGTCAACGTGGTGCTCTTCCTGGTGTTCTTCGTCTGGCCGGGGGCCCTGGGGTTGCTGTACTCCTTCACGGACTACCGCGGGATCGGCAAGCTGCACTTCATCGGACTGGCCAACTTCCAGAAGCTCTTCGCGGACGGCTCGTTCTACGCCGCGTTGGGCCGGACCTTCGTGTACACCGTCCTGTCGGTCCCGCTGGTATACGTCTGCTCCCTGGGCGTGGCCGCGCTGCTGGTCAGCAAGGCCGTCCGCGGTCGCACCGCGGCAAAGACCGTAATCTTCCTGCCGTGGCTCATTTCACCCATCGTGGTGGGCGTCATCTGGAAGTGGCTGTTCGGCCAGGACTTCGGGTTCATCAACTTCCTGATTTCCGGCCTCGGCGGCAATCCGCTGCCGTGGTCCAGCGACGGCAACCTGGCCCTCGCCGTGGTCATCTTCGCCTCGGCATGGGGCGGCACCGCCTTCAACATGCTGCTGTTCGTCGCCGCGCTGAAGAACATCCCGGAGTCCCTGCTGGAGGCCGCGGAACTGGACGGAGCCAACGCCTGGCAGCGTTTCCGGCACGTCACCCTGCCCGGCATCGCGCCGACGTCGTTCATGGTGATCCTGCTCTCCACCATCCACGCCATGAAGGAATTCGCCATGATCCAGGCCCTGACCGGCGGCGGCCCGGGAACACAAAACACCCTGATCGTGCAGTACATCTACAAGACCGGTTTCGAGCAGTCAAAGGTGGGCTACGCCAGCGCCGCCTCCATGGTGCTGATGGTGGTCCTGCTGGCCATCGCCCTCATCCAGCTGCGGTTCAACAGGAAGAAGGGCTGACCCATGGCAACAGCTGCCAACCTGCCTCCCGCGGTGGCTGTGGAGCCCGCACCGGAAACACGCAAGGCCGCCGCAACGCACCGCAAGGACGGCCGCAACCAGCCGGGAAACCGGGAGATCCGGGCCAAGGCCTCCATCCCCCTGACCCTGCTGATGTGGGTCATCGCCGCCATTTACGCGCTGCCACTGCTCTGGTTCCTGCTCAGCTCGTTCAAGCCAGGCAGCGAACTGTTCAGCTACCCCTTGTCCATGATTCCCCGGGAATGGACCTTCCAGGGGTTCGCGGACGCATGGGAGCGGGTGGACTTTGCCCAGTACTTCCTGAACACCGCCACCGTGTCCATCACCACCACGGTGCTGACGGTCTTCTTCAGCGCCTGCACCGGATATGCGCTGGCCAAGTACAACAACAAGGGCACCAGGCTGTTCTTCGTGTGCATCCTGGCCACCACCATGCTGCCCACCGAGGTGATCCTGAACCCCACGTTCTCGGTGATCCGGGACCTGGGCCTCTACAACTCACTGGCAGGCATCATCGTGCCGTCGGTACTCACGGCCACCGGTGTGTTCATGTTCCGGCAGTTCTTCCTCACAGTGCCCGATGACCTGCTGCACTCCGCCAGGATCGACGGGGCGGGCGAGCTGGCCATCTTCTTCCGGATCATGCTCCCGTTGTCCAAGCCCATCCTGTTCACGCTGGCCATCTTCTCCTTCCAGTGGCGCTGGAACGACTACATCTGGCCCCTGATCGTTCTCAACGACCCCAAGTGGTACACCCTGCAGGTGGCGCTGCGGAGCATCGTGGGGGCGGAAAACATCGACTGGCCGGTGCTCCTGGGGGCCTCGGTGATCTCGCTCCTGCCGTTGGTCCTGGTGTTCTTCGTCTTCCAGAAATACGTGCTCAACGCGGACGTCAGCGCCGGGCTGAAGGATTAGGACGGTCCCGCCACGGCGGGCCGGTGAAAGGCAGCAACAGTGCAGACAGCAACAACAGACACAGCCTTCCTGGAACGGGTGGCGGCGGAAGCGGACCGGGAGGTCGCGGCGTTCCTGGCAACCCACGACGACGACGTCCGGGCCCTGGCGCACCGGCCCGCCATGGCCCGGCTGCTGGCCCTGGCCGCAGTGTTCACCGAGCCCGGCTCCGGTTTCCGCCGACAGGAAAGCCTTGCCGCGGCGATGCGGCGGTGCCTGGACCGGCTTGAGGTGCTGCAAGGGCCCACCGGCCTGTTCGACGGCACCAACCTGTCCTCCCCGCCGGACTCCGCGTTCACGCTGAATGACGTGTGCCTGACGGTGCGGCTGGTCCGCGGCACGGAAACCCCGGACGCCCTCCTGGCGGAGGTAGACCAGCGGCTGGAGGCCATCATCGCCAGGTCCGTTGACGCCATGGTGTCAGGCGGCGTCCACACCCCAAACCACCGCTGGGAGCTCTCGGCCGCCCTGGCGCAGATCAACGCGCTCCACCCGCGGCAGGACATCGCCGCCCGGATTGAACAATGGCTGGCCGAGGGCATCGATCAGCTCCCGGACGGCATGTACTCCGAGCGCAGCCCGCTGTACGCCACCGCCGTGACCAATCCCTCGCTGCTGACCATCGCTGACGCCACCGACCGGGCGGACCTCCTGGACCACGTCCGGCGGAACCTCGCCGCCTTCCTGCCATGGTTCAACGCCGACGGCACCGTGGAATCCGTATTCTCCCGCCGGCAGGACCAGTGGATGCAATTCGGTGCCGCCCCGTTCCTCCCCCTGTACCGCCGGCTGGCGGCCCAGGACGGCCGGGCTGATTTCGCCGCCGCGGCCGCCTGGCTGGCCCGGCTGTCCCTGCACGAACCCGCGAAGCTGCTTGCCCTCACCCGGCTGGACCCGTGGCTGGCTGTGGCACTGCCGGCCGCACCGCCGTCGGACGCCACCGCGTTGCCGGCGCCCCTCGCTCCCGCCGAGGCGGCCCTAGGGAACTGCGGCGCCTACCGGTTCCGCGCCGCAGGGTCCGTGGCTACCGTGTTCGGCGGCTGCGACCCCCTGGTCCCGGGGGTAGGCTCCGGGCTGGCCACCAACCCCACCCTCCTCCGTTTCGGGCATGGCGCGGCAGTGCTGTCCGATCTGCGGCTGCCCAGGAGCTTCTTCGACCTCGGCCCGTTCCGCAGCCAGGACACGGTCCGGCAGGGCGGTGCGCTGGTGCTCTCCGAGCAGCTGGAGGCCAACTTCTACCAGCCCCTGCCGCCGGCCAAGCAGCGCCCTGACGGCATATACGCCTTGGAGCATGAAGGCAGGTTCAGCGCCGGCATGGAATTCAGTGCCCGCGCCGCCGACGTCCACCGGCTCGGCACGGAGATCAGGATCCAGGCCGCGGACGGGCAGGTCAGCCTGGATATCGATTTCGAGGGGACGCACACGGCTTTCGCGCTCGAGCTGACCTTCCAGCCCGGCGGGGTGCTCGACGGCGTGGAGCCGGCAGGTGCGCCAGGAACCTACCAGCTGGTGTCCGGCACCGGAACGTACCGGGTGGGCGCGGACGTGATTGAGTTCGGCCCCGGGCTGCCCGCAGACCCGGACAGCCCTGCGGCCTACAACCCCGGCGAAAGCTACCGCTACCTGGGCGGAACCAACGCGGCCGCCGGCACCAAGGTCTACATCACGGGCCGGACCCGTGGCCGCCAACGGTTCACCCTCCGGGGGTACACGCAGCCGGGCTGAGTCCGCCCTCCTACGCCGGGACGTGTTGCATCTGCTCGAAAAATTCCGGCGGGATGGCGTAGACCAGGACCACGGCCAGCAGGTTCTTGGCGGCGTGGACAAAGTAGGAGAACATGACGTTCTTCCCGGTCCATACGTAGACGAACACCAGGGTGGCGCCCATGGCCAGGTAGGGGAGCAGCGCCGTCACGGTAATTGCCTGCTGTCCCACGATGTGGAGCGCCGCGAACAGCACCGCCGACAAGACACAGCAGATCCAGATGTTCACCCGCATGGCCAGCTTGCCGATCAGCAGGTGGCGGAAGATGTATTCCTCCACGAACGGTCCCACCACCACCAGCAGCGGCACCATGAGCCATGGCGGCACCTGCTGCATCAGGGCCTGTAGGCCGGCCTGGTTGGCGGATGTTTCCACCTGCCCGTTCACCGCCACCAGGATCGCGGTGAGGATCAGCATCGCGATCACGGCCGCGGGGACCATCAGCAGGGTGAACCAGGGACGGGTAGCCAGGACCTTGAGGTCGCGGACCACCACTTTCCGGGCAGCCACGAGCGCCACGATTCCCACCGAGGCATAGAACAGCAGGTTCACCGCGTAGGAGGCGGCGGCCGGGGACGGCGCGACCTGCCGCAGGAACGGGGCCACCAGATCGCCCGCTGCCGCGAAGAATCCCGCGATGGCCACATAGAGGCACAGTGCCGCCAGGTCCAGGCGCGAAAAACGGTAGAGCTGCGGCTGCGGGGCGGGGGGTACGCGGTGGGCTGTGGCCATGACTTCAGCCTATCGCCGGGGGTGCCGTGTAGTGCGCGTCACGTACCACCCCGCCCGGTCTTGTAGGATGGACAGGCCGCGTGAAGCTTCGGCAGTTCGATGATTTACGCTTACAATCGCTGGTTCCACGGCCGTAAGGTCGAATTTTGTGAGCCCGATCATACGAATTCCGGATGCGGCCAACCCCCAACCCACAAGGAACAGTTGTGCCTCAAAGTACCCCCACAGACGTTAAGAACACCGCGGCGGCAACCACCGCCGTCGACCCCTCCCTCAGTGCCGAGGGCTACAGCAAGACCCTGGGCCGGCGCCACGTCACCATGATCGCCATGGGCGGTGCCATCGGCGTGGGCCTCTTCATGGGAGCCGGCGGCCGCCTCGCCTCCACCGGCCCGGCCCTGATCTTCTCCTACGCCATCGCCGGCGTCATCGCCTACCTGCTGATGCGGGCCCTGGGCGAACTCATCATGTACCGCCAGACCTCCGGCTCACTGGTGAGCTACTCGGGCGAGATGTTCGGCCAAAAAGGCGCCTACATGTCCGGCTGGATGTACTTCATCAACTGGGGCATGACCGGCATCGCCGAACTTATCGCGATTGGCCTGTATTTCCAGTTTTTCTTCCCCAACGTCCCGGTGGAAGCCTCGGCCATCGCGGCGCTGGCGCTCCTCGTGGCAGTGAACCTGCTCAGCGTGAAGGCGTTCGGTGAGTTTGAATTCTGGGCTTCCTGCCTCAAGGTGGGCGCCATCCTGATCTTCCTGGTGGTGGGAACGTTCATGGTGGTCACCAACGCCAAGGTGGGTGACGGGCACGCCTCCGTCAGCAACCTCTTCGCAGCGGACGGCGGCATGTTCCCCAAGGGCGCCCTGGTGATGGTCCTGGTCCTGAACGCCGTGATCTTCGCCTACAACGGCATCGAACTGGTCGGCGTCACTGCCGGCGAGATGCAAAAGCCGGAACGCGAAGTGCCCAAGGCGATCCGCGCCGTCGTGCTGCGCATCGTGGTGTTCTACGTAGGGTCCGTCCTGCTGCTGGCCATGCTGCTGCCATCGGACCAGTACAAGGCCGGCACCTCGCCGTTCGTCACGGTCTTCGGCCAGATGGGCCTGGGCTGGGTGGGTGATGTGATGAACATGATCGTCATCACCGCAGCCCTTTCCTCCTGCAACTCCGGCCTGTACTCGATCGGCCGCGTCTTCCGCACCATGGCCAACAACGGGCACGCTCCGCAGTGGCTCACGAAGATGTCCAGGCGGCACGTCCCGTATGCAGCGATCCTGGCCATCGCCGCGTTCTACCTGGTGGGCATCCTGCTGAACATCTGGCTGGGCGGCTCGCATGCGTTCGACCTCGCGCTGAACACCGCCTCGATCGGCGTGATCTTCTGCTGGGGCTCGATCTTCGCCAGCCAGATCGTGCTGCGCCGCCGCAAGGGCATCACCTCCACCCTGCCCATGCCCGGTTCGCCGTGGACCAGCTGGGCCGGCCTGGTTGGCCTGCTTGCCATCACTGTGCTCATCGGCTTTGACACGATGACCAGCAAGGACGGCGAGGTGTTCTACCTGGGCCTCTGGACCCTGGGCACCATCCCGTTCTTCGCGCTGGTCCTGTGGCTGGGCTGGCAGAAGGTCAAGGACAACCAGCCCAAGAGCGAGCTCTACAGCTGACGCCGGATCTTCCTGGAACAACGTTCGACGGCGGGCCGTCCCCTTTGGTGGGGCGGCCCGCCGTCGGCGTATGCGCTGGACAGCCCTGCGGTGCCCGGGCTCAGTTTTTCAGGTAGCGGGCAAAGTGGTCTTCGATGCGCTGCCAGGCCTCAGGGGAGGACTCCGGGTCCGGGCCGACGCCCATGACCCGCATCAGGGGCCGCAGGAGTGCCGGACCCAGCTCTTCATCGTTGAGGAAAGCATGGCCGGCTGTGGCGAACTCCTTGACGCTGTGCTCGATGCCCAGCTGGTCAAGGGCCGAGTCTAGCCGGGCCGCGGCGCCCTTCAGGGACCTGTCCGCACCGCCGTAGTTGGCAACGATGGGGCAGGCCACGCAGTGCATCCACCAGGTCCTCCTGCTGTTTACCCGGGAGCCGGCCGTAGTTGACCGAGGCGGCGTCGAACCCGTCCCGGGCCACCAGCAGGGCGAACGCGCCGCCCATGCAGAAGCCAATCACCCCGGTCCTGCCGTTGCCCAGTTCCGATGCCGCGAGCCACGTGCGTGCCGTGGCGATGTCAAGGAACGGCCGGCCGGTGCGGGCCGCCATGGCGCGCATGGTTCCCACCAGGCATCGCCGCCGGCCGCCGTCGCTGAACAGGTCCAGTGCCAGGGTCAGGTACCCGGCCCGGGCCAGCCGGTCGGCATGCCGGCGGGTTTGGTCGTCGAGGCCGAACACTTCGTGGATCATGACGACCGCAGGAAACGGGCCCTGCCCAACAGGCACGGCCAGGTATCCGCGCAGGGAGGTGGATCCGCCGGCGGCGGCACTTTCGGCGCCCAGGTCTACGTAAGTCATGCCCAAGGCTAACGGCGCCGGGGCGGAGTCCCGCAGCTTCCGGTCCTGGAGCGGCCAAAAAGGTGGCCTGAGGCGGCGGCCCGGGGCAGACTGGGGCATGTGAGCGAACCGTGGGTGCTGCATGTGGACCTGGACCAGTTCATCGCGGCCGTGGAAGTCCTCCGCCGGCCCGAGCTGGCGGGCAAACCGGTGATCGTGGGCGGCCGCGGCGACCCCACAGAGCGGGCTGTGGTGTCCACGGCGTCCTACGAAGCCAGGGCGTTTGGGGTGGGGTCGGGAATGCCGCTGCGCATCGCCGCGCGGAAAGTCCCGGACGCGGTCATCCTGCCTGTGGATCACGAGGCGTATCTCAGGGAATCGGAAAAGGTCATGGCGGTGCTGCGCTCGCAGCCGGGCACCACCGTCCAGGTGTTGGGCTGGGACGAAGCGTTCGTGGGCATCGAGAGCGACATCCCCGAAGACATCGCCCGGCAGCTGCAGCAGGCAGTCCTGGCCGAGACCCGGCTGCACTGCAGCATCGGCATAGGGGACACCCTGGTCCGGGCCAAGGTGGCCACCGGGTTCGGCAAGCCCGCGGGCATCTTCCGGCTCACGGACGGCAACTGGCTCCAGGTGATGGGGGACCGGCCCACGATCGACCTGTGGGGCGTGGGGACGAAGGTGTCGCGGCGCCTCGCCACTTTGGGCATTACGACGGTTTCCGAACTCGCAGCCGCCAACCCCCATGACCTGGTTCCCGAGTTCGGTCCCAAGATGGGTCCCTGGTACGCCCAGTTGGGACGCGGTGATGGGTCGCGGGTGGTTGATGACACGCCCTGGGTGGCGCGGGGCCACAGCCGTGAAACCACTTTCCAGCGCGACCTGACGGATGCGGCGGACATCGACCACGCCGTGAGGGAGTTGGCCGCGCAGATTTTGGACGATGTCGCGGCGGAGGGGCGGCCGGTGATCGGCCTGACCCTGAAGGTGCGCTATGCCCCCTTCACCACCACCACATACGGCCGGAAGATTCCCGAAACGTCCGCCCCCGCGGAAGTACTGGCGCACGCCCTGGAGCTTGCGGCGAAGATCGAGCCCGGCCGCCCCCTCCGGTTGCTCGGGCTGCGGGCAGAAATGACCATGCCTGACGATTCCCGCCAGGGCCACACTCCCACCCGCAGCGGCTGGTGACCCCCATCGACTGCTCCGTAACTGCCGTTTTCACACGCCAAAACGGCCGATACTCAGCAATCGATGGTGAGTGGACAGCGTGGGTATCAGTCGCGCTTGAACTCGTCCTTGACGCTTTCGCCGACCTTCTTGGCATCCGCCTTGACCTGGTCCGCCTGGCCTTCAGCCTTCAGCCGGTCGTTGTCGGTGACGTTGCCCGCTGCTTCCTTGGCCTTGCCGCCAAGTTCTTCGGCTTCGTTGCTGATCTTGTCTCCGAGGCCCATGGTGCTGGCCTCCTTTCGTTTCCGTCGACCGTTACGTTTTCACCATAAACACAGCTTGCTTACTAATTCAAGGGCCGGCCGGGGCGGATAGGCTCGGGGCATGGACAAAACGCGCGGCAGGGGGCCGGCCGGTGTGGCGGCGCCCCGGATCTCCCCGGTAGAGCTGAATGACCTCGAGGACCGGCCGGACTCCGCCTTCCGGCGCGGCGACCGGCATGATGGCGCCCGGTTTACCCGCGCAGACGCGGACGGCCTTGACCTGGGCGGCTCCGTCTTTTCCGAGTGCCGCTTCGATGCCGTTTCCTTCAATGACGCGCAGCTCCGCGGCGCATCTTTCCGCGACTGCGTCCTGGCAGAGCTGTACGCGCCCGTTTTCCGCGGTGCCCGCAGCACCTGGCAGGACGTGGAGCTCCGGAATCCCCGCCTGGGCTCCGCGGAGCTCTACGAAACCGGCTGGCAGTCCGTGCGGATCGACGGCGGCAAAGTGGACTTCCTGAACCTGCGCGGCGCCAAGCTCACGGACGTGCTGATCAGGGGGTGCATCATCAACGAACTGGACCTTGGAGCCGCGGGAGCTGTGCGTGTGAAGCTGGAGGACTGCACCATTGGATCCCTGGACCTGGCCGGCGCCAAGCTGAAGGACTTTGACATCCGGGGCACGGAGTTCCGCAAGGTCAGCGGCCTGGGAAGCCTCTCCGGCCTGGTCATAGACGAGTACCAGCTGGGCCTCCTGGCGCCACTGATTGCCGCGCACCTGGGTGTCACGGTCCTCTAGCCGGGTGCGGACCGGAACCTTGCCGTGTACCATTTACAGAACGAACGGTCGGTAAGTGGACTAGTCTGCTCTGCCGGCCGCCCGATGACAGTGCTGTTTATCGCGTGAAGGGTGTTTCCATGGCTGCAACCGCAGGTCCGCAGGCTTTCCTTGTAGGCGGGGTCCGAACACCGGTGGGCCGGTACGGGGGTGCCCTGTCCGCAGTGCGGCCGGACGACCTCGCCGCCCTGGTGGTCCGCGAGGCCGTGGATCGCGCAGGCCTGGACCCGGAGGGCATCGACGAGGTGATCCTGGGAAACGCCAATGGTGCGGGGGAGGAAAACCGGAACGTGGCCCGCATGGCCACCCTGCTGGCAGGCCTTCCGGTCCACATTCCGGGAATTACCGTCAATCGACTGTGCGCCTCCGGACTGAGCGCCATCATCCAGGCCAGCCACATGATCAAGGCCGGCGCCGCGGACATCGTCATCGCCGGCGGTGTGGAGTCCATGAGCCGCGCGCCCTGGGTGCAGGAAAAGCCCACCAGCGCGTTCGCCAAACCCGGCCAGATCTTCGACACCTCCATCGGCTGGCGATTCACCAACCCCCAGTTCCAGCATGGCGGCCTTTCCCGTGACGGGAAGATGACCTACTCCATGCCGGAAACGGCGGAGGAAGTGGCTCGCGTTGACGGCATCTCCCGCGAGGATGCCGACGCATTCGCCGTCCGCTCCCACCAGTTGGCCCTGGACGCCATCGCCGCCGGCCGCTTCAAGGACGAGATCGTCCCCGTCACGGTGAAGACGCGCAAGTCCGAGACCGTGGTGGACACGGACGAAGGTCCGCGCACCGGCACCAGCCTCGACGTTCTCGCTGGCCTGCGGCCGGTGACGCACGGCGGATCCGTGGTCACCGCCGGAAACTCATCCTCCCTCAACGACGGCGCCTCGGCCATCATCGTCGCCTCTGAAGCAGCCATCGAGCGGCTGGGCCTGACACCCCGTGCCCGCATCATCGACGGCGCCTCCGCCGGCTGTGAACCCGAGATCATGGGCATCGGCCCGGTCCCCGCCACCCAAAAGGTACTCAAGCGCAGCGGCCTCAGCGTAGGTGACCTGGCCGCCGTCGAACTCAACGAAGCCTTCGCCACTCAATCGCTGGCCTGCATCCGGCGCCTGGGCCTTGAGCCGGAAATTGTGAACCGCGACGGCGGCGCCATCGCCTTGGGGCACCCGCTCGGCTCCAGCGGGTCCCGGATCGCCATCACCCTGCTGGGGCGGATGGAACGCGAGGACGCGAAGATCGGCCTCGCCACCATGTGCGTGGGAGTCGGACAGGGCACCGCAATGCTGCTGGAGAAAATCTGATGGCGGCCGCGGCGGACCTCTCCACCGAGGACTTTTCGGCCCTCCTGGTGGAGGAGCGGGAGGACCGGGTTGTGGTCCTGCTCAACCGGCCCGGGGTGAAGAACGCGATCGACCAGCAGATGGTGGACGAACTCCACACCGTGTGCGCTGCGCTGGAGCAGAATCCCAGGGTCCTGATCATTGCCGGCGTGGACGGGGTGTTCGCTTCAGGGGCCGATATTGCCCAGTTGCGCGAACGGCGGCGGGACGATGCCCTGCAGGGGATCAATTCCACGATCTTTGTCCGGATCGCCAAGCTGCCCATGCCGGTCATCGCGGCGCTGGACGGCTACTGCCTGGGCGGCGGGGCGGAACTGGCCTACGCGGCGGATTTCCGGATCGGCACCCCCAACGTGCGCATCGGCAACCCCGAAACAGGGCTGGGCATCCTGGCCGCCGCCGGCGCCAGCTGGCGGCTCAGGGAACTCGTGGGTGAACCGCTGGCCAAGCAGATCCTCCTGGCCGGCCTGGTCCTCGGCGCCGACGAGGCGCGGGCAGCCAACCTCATCACCGAAATCCACGACCCCGCAGACCTGCTGGCCGCCGCCCACAGCCTTGCTGACAGGATCGGGCGCCAGGACCCGCTGGCGGTCCGTATCACCAAGTCCGTGTTCCACGCCCCCGCCGAAGCCCACCCGTTGATCGACCAGCTGGCCCAGGGCATCCTCTTCGAGTCCCAGGCCAAGTTCGACCGCATGCAGGCGTTCCTCGACCGCAGTGCCCGGAAGAAGTCCAACCCGGCCAACCCCGCAGACGGAAAGTAGACCATGAGTGAATCGCAAGTGACCCCAGCCCTCCCGGCCCGGGTGGGTGTCCTGGGCGGTGGCCGGATGGGTGCCGGTATTGCGCACGCCTTCCTGGTCAAGGGCGCCCACGTGCTGGTGGTGGAGCGCGACGAGCAGTCCGCGGAGGCTGCCCGGGAACGGGTGGAATCCGCGGCGGCGAAGAGCATCGAGCGCGGGGCAACGGACGCAAACCTGGACGAGCTGGTCTCCCGGCTGGCTGTCGGCGTGGATTATGACGCTTTCAAGGACCGCCAGCTGGTGGTGGAGGCCGTCCCGGAAGACTGGGACCTGAAAGTCACAGCCTTGCGGGGGATCGAGCAGCGGCTGGCGGAGGACGCTTGCCTGGCCTCCAACACGTCCTCTCTGTCCGTCAACGGGCTTGCAAAAGAGCTGAAGCGGCCGGAGAACTTCCTGGGGCTGCACTTCTTCAACCCGGTTCCGGCGTCCACGCTCATCGAGGTGGTGCTGGGCGAACAAACCTCGCCCTCACTCGCCGCGGAGGCGAAAAGGTGGGTGGAGGCACTCGGCAAGACCGCCGTCGTCGTCAATGATGCTCCGGGGTTCGCGTCCTCGCGGCTGGGCGTCGCCATCGCGTTGGAGGCCATGCGGATGGTGGAAGAGGGCGTGGCGTCCGCGGAGGACATCGATAACGCCATGGTCCTGGGCTACAAGCACCCCACAGGGCCGCTGAAGACCACTGACATCGTGGGCCTGGACGTCCGCCTGGGCATCGCCGAGTATCTGCAGTCCACCCTGGGTGACCGGTTCGCCCCGCCGCAGATCCTGCGGGACAAGGTGGCCCGCGGCGAACTGGGCCGCAAGGCCGGCAAAGGCTTCTTCGACTGGCCCAGCTAAGGGCTGTCGGTCCTAGTCGAAGAAGCCCACGATGTAGCCGATGAAATACAGCAGGCACAGCAGGACCACCACGCCGATAATGGCGATCCAGAGGAACTGCGTGCCCTTTCGCGGCGCGCGCTCCTCACGGCCCTGGGGGCCGACGGTGGATGCTTCGCCCGGCGGGGTTTCGCCGGGCGGCACTCCGCCGCCAGGCTCCAGGCCGGTGATTTTGTCGTCCTCCGGATCCGGGTTGGTTCCTGACACAATGACTCCCTCGCTCGCCGTCCAGGTGCTTGCCCAGCCTAACCGTGCCGAACGGGTGGGCCTAGGCTGGTGCAGTGACTTTCCTTGAACCCCTTACCCTGACCGGGCGGCACGTAATCCTGGAGCCGCTCACCGAGGAGCACCACGCCGGCCTGGTGGCCGCCGCCACGGACGGTGAGCTCTGGAAGCTCTGGTACACGTCGGTCCCCGCTCCTGATGCTATGGCCGCCGAAATCAGGCGACGGCTTGCCCTGCAGGAACAGGGATCCATGCTGCCGTTCACCACCCGGCTGATCGACCCGGCAACCGGCGGCCCGGGCCGTATCATCGGCATGACCACCTACATGAACATAGACGCCGCCACGCCCCGGGTGGAGATCGGCTCCACCTGGAACGCGGCGTCCGTACAAGGAACCGGGACCAACCCGGAGTCCAAGCTCCTGCTGCTCAGGCACGCCTTCGAGGCCGTAGGCTGCCCGGCGGTGGAATTCCGCACGCACTGGCTCAACCACCAGTCGCGGGAGGCAATCGCCCGGCTTGGCGCCAAGCAGGACGGCGTGCTCCGCAGCCATTCAAGGACCAGCGACGGAAACCTGCGGGACACGGTGGTGTTCTCCATCCTTGACCACGAATGGCCCGCCGTCCGCGCCGGGCTTGAGTACCGGCTGGCCCGGCGTGGCGCGGGTGCCCGCTGATGACACCAAGAAAACCTGGCAGGCCCATGGACTGGGATGGAGCGGTCAACGCGTGGCACGTGGCCGGCGGCGTCTACCGCATGGGGCGGCGTGAGTGGCTGACGGAAAGGGGGTGGCGGCAGGTGTTCGACGACGGCGTCCGCACCGTCGTGGATCTCCGCAACGCGGCGGAGGGCCGGCGCCGGGACACCGACCCGGTTGTGCCGGCCGCGGCCTGGGCAGACATCGACGTGGTCCAGGCAGCCACGGAGGAGCCCGGCGACCCACGCTTTACCGCCGTCACCGGACCGTACCTGAACGACCCCGCGCATTACACCACGAACGCCCGTCACTTCCCGGAGAAGCTGGTTGGCGTCTTCCGGGCCATTGCCCTTGCCGCGCCGAAGGGCGACGTCCTGCTGCACTGCGCCGCGGGCCGCGACCGCAGCGGAATGGTGGCCGCCATGGTCCAGGATCTGGCAGGCGACTCTGACGAAGCGATTGCCGAGGGGTACCGGCGGGCTGCCCGTGGCATTAACGAGCGGTACCGTACGCACGGGCCCCCGCACAGCCGCGAACGGTACCTGGCGGAGGCGGAACTCGCGCCGCTGCTGGAGCAGCGGGGGCTCACTGTGGTCGCGTTTGTCCGCCGCCTGGATACCCGCAACTACCTCCTGGCCAACGGCCTCAGCTGCGCCGAGCTGGACGCCGCTTCCGGCCTTGCCCGGTAAAAGGATACCCTTGTGACTTGAGTGACAGTTGTGGCTGCTGGGGCCTGTGCCTCGGATCGCACGGTCATTCCAGGGCGTGTAGAGGCGCGTGTGGACGAGTGGAACAGCGAGCCCAAATGAAACGAATCTTTGCCGCAGGAGCTGTGGCCGGTGTGGCCCTGGCAACGGGGTTCGCTGCCATGCCCGCTGTGGCGCTCCCGGTCCCGTCCAGCGCTCAAAGCCCGTCGCCCGTCTCCGCGTCAACCAACCTGTCCGAGGCTGCACTTGCGGACGCGGTCCAGCGGGACCTCAAGCTCACTCCCCAGCAGTTTGAAGCGGCCGGACAGCTGGGTGCGCAGGCGGCAGCGGCAGCCGTTCAGCTGCGCCAGGTTCCGGGCTACGTGGGAATTCGGATCGAGAACGGATCCATCATCGTTAGCGGCTCCGGGAATGAGCTGCAGGCCGCCGTTGCCGGACTCGTGGCGAGCATTCCCGGCTTGGCCCTCGAGGCACCCCCTGCGCAACCTTCCGCCGCGCCGCCCGCCGTTGCGCCGTCGTCGGCCGCTTCTCCCTCCGCCACGGCACACGCAGATGTGCCCACCGCCCCCGCTGCCGGCGCCAGGTCCGAGCTGGCGGTGAGCACGGAGCAGCTTTTCCAGGCCTACCTCCGCGATGTCGGTCCGCAGGGCCTGCAGGCGGTGATGTACGCCGGCGGAAAGTTCGTCATCAGGACGGGCGGGATCAACGCGCTCGAGGCACTGTCCGCAGCGCCGGTGACGGCGACGGCGCCGGCGACGGGTGCTGGAAAGGTCTCGCCGGCCCAGTTCGTGTCCCGGTATGCCAACGTGGAGCTCGACGGCGGCACGCCGCCTAAATCCGAGGCGGACGTCCCCGGCGGGGTCGGGTACCAGACCGATGTCGGCTTCATCTGCTCCACGGGCTTCTCGGCCTTCGACCCCGCCGGCCTCCCCGCTGTCCTGACCGCAGGCCACTGTGCCTCGGATGGCGCCGCCAAGACGGCCACCCTGGAATTCCAGGGCGTGCCGGCCGGGCTGCTGGGGAAATTCGGCTTCAGCCAGTTCGGCGGCCCGGGGAACACCCGTGTGCTCGACCCCACCACTCCCATCGCGCCGGACCAGACGGCCGTGACCAACCCCGGGAACGTGGGAACTGACATCTCGGTCATTCAGTCGCTGCGGCAGGACATCGACCCCCTGCCCGCTGCCAGTACGTGGGGGAACCCGTCCCAGCCGGGGCCGGACGTGAAGATCATTGGGTCCGAAGATCCCGTGGTTGGAATGCCCATTTGCCGGTCGGGGAGGACCTCCGCGTGGTCGTGCGGAACGGTTGACGCCGTAGGCATCTTCCTGGTGCCAGGGCCTGGCTACGCCACGGACAACAGCGACGTCCGCGCGTTCAACGGATTCTTGTCCTACGGGGTGCAGTCCAGCGGGGGAGACTCCGGCGGACCCTACGTCAGCGGCAACTACGCCGTGGGCACCCACTCGGCAGGGGACACCCCGGACCAAAACGGCAACGTGGTCCAGAACTTCGCCGTCGGCGCCACGCTGCGGAACAGCCTGGCGGTGCTTCCGGGCTACCAGCTGGAAGTGTTCCTCAACAAGCCGGCCGTCACGGTGCCGGCGCCCGGCGGCACCTATGATTCCGGGCAAACCATCAGTGGCAACGTTCCAGCAGCTCCGGCGTCAGCCATCGCCGCCGGGTCCAAGGTCCGGATCACGCTCCAAGGCAAGGACGCGTTCGAGGTCCCCTTGGACGCCGCCGGCAACTGGAGCTTCACCGCACCGCAGGGTAAGGATCCGCTCCGCTTCACGGCAGAGACCGTCAACGGGTACAGTCGGTCAGGGGTTAACAGCTTCGAGTTCGCGGCCACCCCGCCGGCTCCCACCGGCCCGCCGTCGAGCCCTGCCCCGTCGAGCCCTGCCCCGTCTGGCCCTGTCTCGTCGGCTTCTGCGAGTCCTCCGGCGAGCCCGGCTCCAGCGGCTCCGTCATCCGCCCCGACCAGCCCGGCCGCCGTCGTCACGGCCCCGGCAAGTACCCCTGCATCCAGTGCCCCGCCAAGCACCCCGCCTGCGGATCTGGCCAACACTGGCGGCAGCGGTTCTGCGGGCACCGGCGACCTGGCGTACACCGGCGCTTCCGCGCTGGTTCCCGCGGCCGTTGCGTCCGCGGCCGCGCTCGTCGTCGGGATCCTGCTGACACTGCTGGTGAGGCGCCGGAAGCGGGGATCCGACTAGGTTTCGACAGGCTCAACCACCGGGCGTGCGGGCTCAACCACGTTACTTGTGGCGGCGCATCAGCAGGTTGGTGATGCGCAGGGTGCAGAGCCGCTGGCCCGCCTCGTTGGTGATCAGCACCTCGTGCGTGGTCAGCGTGCCGCCCAGGTGAATGGGCGTGGCCGTGATGGTCACCTGTCCCTCCCGCGCGGAACGGTGGTGGGTGGCGGAGACGTCCACTCCCACCGCGGTCTTGCCCATGGTGCTGGCGTGGATCACGGCGGCCCAGGAGCCCACGGCCTCGCCGACGGCCAATGAGGCGCCGCCGTGCAGGAGGCCGAAGGATTGCCGGTTGCCCTCCACCGGCATGGTGGCCACCACCCGCTCAACGGACTCCTCCAGGATCTTCACACCCATCTTTTCGTCCAGCTCGCCCAGGGTGATCTTCCACAGTTCATGCTGCGATGGCTGGTTGTCGCCGGAATCCTCGTGCTGGGCGCTCATACGTTCTCC
This sequence comes from Pseudarthrobacter sp. YAF2, assembly GCF_052113345.1. Classification (NCBI taxonomy): domain Bacteria; kingdom Bacillati; phylum Actinomycetota; class Actinomycetes; order Micrococcales; family Micrococcaceae; genus Pseudarthrobacter; species Pseudarthrobacter sp. YAF2. Next base: position 150,503 of record NZ_JBFRDA010000001.1, read on the forward strand.
TTTGGGTGGCCATTTCAGTCCTGGCCTTCTAGTGTGCGGCATGGCTCTTCATGTATGGTGAATATATTACCGAACGGACGGTCAGTAATGCCTGCTGTTCGCCTGCCCCCGTGTTGGAAGGACCCGTCAACGATGACCACCACAGCCACAGCTCCCCAGGCCACGGTCGACACCGTGGAGACAGTGCCCAGCTTCGTCAGGGATGCCTGGTGGACGCCCGACGCCGGCTCGTCGGCTTCCGCGGTGCCCGTCCGGGACGCGAGCACCGGGGAGATCCTGGCAAAGGTCAGCACGGAGGGCCTGGACCTGGCCGCCGTCGTCGAGTACGGCCGCACCACCGGCCAGGCGGAACTCGGCAAGCTGACCTTCCACCAGCGCGCCCTCAAGCTCAAGGAACTGGCCCAGTACCTGAACGCCCGCCGCGAGCACTTCTACGGCTTCTCGTTCCAGACCGGCGCCACCAGGATCGATTCCATGGTGGACATCGATGGCGGCATCGGCGTCCTGTTCACCTTCGGATCCAAGGGACGCCGCGAACTGCCTAACTCCCAGGTAGTGGTTGACGGCCCCATGGAGGTGCTGTCCAAAGACGGGTCCTTCGCCGGCGAGCACATCTACACCCGCATTCCCGGCGTTGCCGTGCAGATCAACGCCTTCAACTTCCCGGTCTGGGGCATGCTGGAAAAGTTCGCCCCCGCCTTCCTGGCCGGCGTTCCAACCATCGTCAAGCCGGCCACCCCCACCGGCTACGTCGCCGCAGCCGTGGTCAAGGCCATCGTTGAATCCAACATCCTGCCGGCGGGGTCGCTGCAGCTGATTTCAGGCTCTGTCCGCGGGCTGCTGGACGTCCTGGACTACCGCGACCTCGTCGCCTTCACCGGCTCGGCGTCCACCGCAAAGTCGCTGAAGGCACACCCGAACGTGGTGGAGGGCGGCGTCCGTTTCACGTCCGAGACGGACTCCCTGAACGCTGCCATCCTCGGCCCGGACGCGGTGGAGGGAACCCCGGAATTCGATGCGTTCGTCAAGTCCGTAGTTACCGAAATGACCGTCAAGGCCGGCCAGAAGTGCACCGCCATCCGCCGTGCCATCGTGCCACAGGAGCTGGTTCCCGCCGTCTCCGCCGCGATCGGCAAGCGCATCTCGGAGCGCATCGTCCTGGGCGACCCGCGCGGCGAGGGCGTCACCATGGGTGCCCTGGCCTCCGTGGAGCAGTTGGAGGACGTCCGTGCGGCCGTGCAGTCCATGCTCGACGCCGGCGGTGAGCTTGCGTACGGAACCCTCGATTCGCCGTCGGTCACCTCAGCCGACGGAACCACCGGGGTAGTGGAGGGCGGGGCATTCATGGCCCCCGTGGTCCTGAACTGGGACAACCCTGAGGCGGAGGCGATCCACTCGCTCGAAGCGTTCGGGCCGGTATCGTCCGTGATCGGCTACCGGGACCTGGCCGACGCCGTCCGCCTCGCCGCCCGAGGTGGCGGCTCCCTGGTGGCCTCAGTCTGCACCAACGATCCCGACGTGGCCCGCGAACTGGTCACCGGAATTGCGGCCCACCACGGCCGCGTCCTGATGCTCAACCGGGAAGACGCACGTTCGTCCACAGGCCACGGTTCGCCCGTGCCGCATCTGGTCCACGGTGGCCCGGGGCGCGCTGGCGGCGGCGAGGAACTCGGCGGTATCCGGTCCGTGCTGCACCATATGCAGCGCACCGCCATCCAGGGCTCGCCCAACATGCTCACCGCCGTCACCGGCGTCTGGCACACGGGGGCGGACCGCAACTTCACGGCGGACACCGAAGGCGCACACCCGTTCCGGAAGTCCCTCTCCACGCTCAGGATCGGCGACGCCGTCCGCTCGGACCTTCGGCAGGTCACGCTGGAGGACATCAGCGCCTTTGCGGAGTCCACAGGCGACACTTTTTACGCCCACACCAACCAGGAAGCAGCGGAGGCCAACCCGTTCTTCCCTGGCATCGTGGCGCACGGCTACCTGCTGCTCAGCTGGGCCGCGGGACTGTTCGTGGAACCGGCGCCGGGCCCCGTGCTGGCCAACTACGGCCTGGAGAAGGCCCGTTTCCTTACCCCGGTGGCTGCGGGTGACTCGATCCGGGTGACCCTGACCGCCAAGAAGATCACCCCGCGCGAAACGGATGAGTACGGCGAGGTGGCCTGGGACGCGGTCCTGACCAACCAGAACGACGAGATCGTGGCCACCTACGACGTCCTCACCCTCGTCGAAAAGTAGCCCGCAACGCCCGCTCACCTTTGGCAGCGTATCTCTAAACGCCCGCTCACTTCTTTCGGGAAAGTGAGCGGGCGTTTAGCTTTTGGGGGTGAAAGGTGAGCGGGCGTTTAGCCTTTGGTGGTCAAAGGTGAGCGGGCGTTGTTGGGCCGGGGCTTTTTGGGCCGGCCGGGCGTAAGATTCTGCCCGTAGGAGGTGGCCACATGAACCTTAGAATGAGCACAGCCACGACCATCCTGCCAGTCGATGATGCAGCCCGCGCCCGCAGCTTCTACACCGAAAAGCTCGGACTCCCGCACCGCGGAATGACAGACGATGGAAGCGAATTACTCGGCACCGACGGCGGCCCCATGCTGCAGCTGATGCCGGTTTCCGATGGCAAGCACTCCGAGCATACGGCGCTGAGCTTCGAGGTTGCCGACATTGAGGGAGCCGTCCGTGACATGGAGGCCAGGGGCGTGACGTTCCAGGACTACGACCTTCCCACCCTGAGGACGGAAAACCACATCTGCACCACGGAATCCGAAAAATGCGCATGGTTCATGGACACCGAGCACAACATCCTCTGCGTCCACCAGAGCCTCGCGGCCAATCCGGAATACCAGGTCTAGGCAAGCGCGATCAAGCGCAAACAGCAGCAGGGGTGCCCCGGCCGGATCGGGGCACCCCTGCTGCCTGTGGTGGAACCTTGCGGTCAGTTCTCGGCGCCGCCGTGCAGGCCGTCGTCGCTGCTGTCATCCTCGCGGCCGGTACCGTGGCCGTCGTCGTCGCTGCGGTCGGAAAGGTCCATGTTGCCGCGGGCCTCCTCCATGGTGGGGCCGCCCGGCGGGACGCTGTACGTATCCGGGCGGATGCCGTGGGACTGTTCCTCGATCAGGGCCTGCTCTTCGCTGAAGCGGATTGCGTTGGCCTCGTCGCCGGAGTCACCTGGAATATCTTCGCGGAGCTTCGAGGGATCCGGAATGATGAATCCTGCCTCGGGCTCTTCCTTCTTGGAGTGGCTCATCTTCATTTCCTTCCAGCGGGTGGTGGCTTCCTACCACCGTAGCGGGGGAGCCGGAGAAATACCAAGCACGCTTATTATCGACGGCGTGCGTGCCGGAGCGGCCTCCTATCCTTCGCTGTGCAGGCCGTCGAACGCCATGGTGATGACGTCGTCGGCCAGTTTTTGCGGCGAGAGGGAACCGCCCGGCTTGTACCACTCCACAATGGAGTTGATCATGCCGAACAGGAGGCGCGAGACGGTGCGGGGGTCGATGTCCGCGCGCAGCGATCCCTCGTCGCGGGCAGCCGAAATCAGGCCGGCCACCTTATGGTCGAAGGTCCGGCGCCGTTCCAGGGCGTCCCGCTCGATGTCCGTGTTGCCGCGGAGGCGCAGCAGCAAGGTGACGAACGGCAGGCGCTCCACCAGCACGGCCACCGTCTGCCGGAGGACAAACTCGAGCCGGGCGTCGGCCGCCCCGGAGGTGGCCTCGGGCTGCTCCAGGATGGCCTCGAGTCCGCCCAGTGCATGGTCCAGGGCGAGCTTGAGGAGGTCGCCCTTGGACGGCACGTGGTGGTAGATGGCGGACTTGGAGATGCCCAGGTTCTCGGCCAGGATGCCCATCGACGTGGCGTCGTACCCGTGCCGGTTGAAGACATCGACGGCAATGCGCAGCACTGACTGCTGGTCGTAGCCGGGGCGGCCGCGCTTGGTGCCGTTGACGGGCGGGGTATCGGTGGTGCTGGCAGTTCTGCTGGCGCTGGGCATAATCGCTAGTTTCTCACGAACGGTCGGTAAGTCCGGGCACGGCGCAGCACCACGGAAACCTAGGCCTTGGGCCGGAGGTCGTAGATGCGGCGCAGCTTGCCGTTGGACCGCTCAAGTGCGCCCGGCTCCACCACGTCCACCGTGCATGAAGAACCCACGTGGATCTTGATCTGCTCCTTCAAGGTGCGTGCCGCCGTCGTGCTCTGTTCAACGGAGACCGTGTCCCGGCGCTCGATCCGGACGGTGAGCTGGTCCATCCTCTGGCCCTCAGGCCGGGTGAGCTCGAGCTGGAAGTGCGGGCTGAGCTCGGGGATGCGGAGTGCGATTTCCTCGATCTGGGACGGGAAGAGGTTCACGCCGCGCAGGATGATCATGTCGTCGCTGCGGCCGGTGATGCGGCCCATGCGGCGGTGGGCGGGGCGGGCGGTGCCCGGGAGCAGGCGGGTGAGGTCCTTGGTGCGGTACCGGATGATCGGCAGCGCTTCCTTGGTGAGGGAGGTGAACACCAGCTCGCCGTGTTCGCCGTCGCGCAGGACGTTCTCCTTGCCGGCGACCGGGTTGAACGGGTCGATGATCTCGGGCCGGAAATGGTCCTCCCAGATGTGGCTGCCGTCCTGGGTCTCCACGGACTCGCCGGCGACGCCCGGGCCCATGACCTCGGACAGGCCGTAGATGTCGCAGGCCTTGATGTTCATCATCACCTCGAGCTCGTGCCGCATCTCCTGGGTCCAGGGCTCGGCACCGAGGACGGCGAACTTCAGCGAGGTGGAGGCGGGGTCGATGCCCATGTGCGCCATGGCGTCGGCGATGGTCAGCAGGTAGGTGGGGGTGGCCAGGATGGCGTCCGGCTTGAAGTCCTGGATCAGCTGGATCTGGCGTTCGGTCTGGCCGCCGGACATGGGGATGACCGTGCATCCCAGCGCCTCGGCACCGGCGTGTGCGCCCAGGCCGCCGGTGAACAGGCCGTAGCCGTACGCGTTGTGGACTTTCATGCCCGGGCGGATGCCCGCGGCGCGGAAGCAGCGGGCCACCAGCTTGGCCCAGTCGGCCAGGTCCTGCTTGGTGTAGCCGACGACGGTGGGCCGGCCCGTGGTGCCCGAGCTGGCGTGGATGCGGGCCACTTCTGCCTGCGGGACCGCGAACATGCCGAACGGGTACTCGGCGCGCAGGTCGTCCTTGGTGGTAAAGGGGAAGTTGCCCAGGTCCTCGAGTTCGCGCAGGTCGCTGGGGTGGATGCCGGCGTCGTCGAACTTGCGCTTGTACAGGGGCACGCGGTCGTAGGCGTAGGCCACCGTGTGCTGCAGGCGGCTGAGCTGGAGGGCCTCGAGCTCATCGCGGGAGATGGTTTCCTCGCGGTCCAGGCCGGGGTCGATGCCGGCGGCTGCGGGAGTGGGGGTTTCGGGGGCATGCAGGGTCATGGTTGTCCTACTTCTTGGGGATGGTGCGGCTGCGTCCGCGGAACTCGGCGATGAGTTCGCCCGGGGAGCTGGGCTGGGTTTCGGAGGCCGGGGCGGCATCGGCGGCAAAGATCTGGATGTCGTACAGGCCGCTGCGCCCGGCACTTGAGCGGCGGTCCGCGACGGCGGTGAGCACCTGGCCGCGGAAGGCGGGCTTGAGGAAGTTGATGTCGACGCCGGACGCCACAGTGATGTTGTTTTCCTCGCCCGGTGCGGGCTGGATGGGGTTGCACGCGAGGGCGAAAGCGGTGTCGCCGAAGGCGAAGATCATTCCGCCGTGGGCCATGCCGAAGCCGTTGAGCATTTCCTGCCGGAGCGTCATCCGGATGGTGGCGTGCCCGTCGCTGAGGCCGAGGACCTCGATGCCCATCCATTCGGAGGCATAGTCGTTGTCCAGGAGGGGGTGGGGGGCCCCGGAAAGTGCTGCTTCAGCCATGCGTCATTGCCTCCAGCTTTATTTACCGAATGTTCATTAGGTAATCCCATGAGGGGGTCCGGTGTCAAGGGCCGTAGCGCACGGCGGCGGCCGCCCGCCAGATTCATCGACAGCTCCCTATCTGCCTTTTTGGGGGCTGAAAACGGCAGTTACGGAGCAGTCGATGGGGGTCGGGGTGCCCATCACGTTGCCGCGAAGTGCAAGGATGGGAGGACCGGCACCAGCAAGAACAGCAAAGGGCGGACCATGGCCAAAGGCATCTACGTCAGCGCAACCACCCCCGGCTCGGGCAAGTCCCTGGTGGCGCTCGGCCTGGCGGACACCCTGCACCGGCATGCGGACAGGATCGGCTTCTTCAAACCGGTGGTCCACGGCCCCTCGTCCGCGGATGACCCCATGGTGGCGCTGATGAAAGCCCGCTTCGCGCTGCAGGATGAGCGGTGCCGCGGCGGCCTGACGTATGCGGAAGTCCGTGGGCTTCTCGCGGAAGGAAACCGGGCCGAGATTGATGCCAGGTGCGTTGAAATCTTCGCGGACATCGCCCGGCACTGCGACGTGGTGATTGTGGAGGGGACGGACTTGGTGGGCCAGGACTCCGCCGTCGAGTTCGACCTCAATGCCCGGCTGGCCAACAACCTGGCCACGCCCGTGGTGGCCGTGGTGGGGGCCAAAGGGCGGACTGTCGCCGAAACTGCCGCCGCCGTCGAAGTTGCCCGCAAGGAACTTGCCGCCGAACGGTGCTCGCTGCTGGCCATCATGGTCAACAGGGCCGACGCCGAAGACCTGGACGCCATCGCGGCGGCGCTGAAACCGGGAGCCTCCGGCCGGCCCGTGTACATCCTGCCCGAACTGGAAGAGATCGCCCGGCCCACCACGGGCGAGGTGGCAACGGCCCTGCGTGTCCGGCAGATCGCCGGAATCCCGGACATGGAACGCGACGTCAAGGACATCAAAGTAGCCGCGATGAACGTGGGCAACTTCCTGAACGTGCTGGATGAAGGCGCCCTGGTGATCGTGCCGGGGGACCGGGCTGATGTGATGGTGGCCTGCCTGGCATCCTCCTTCTCACCCGAGTTTCCCGTGGCCTCAGCGCTGATCCTCACCGGCGGCCTGGCACCGGACGCCAACATCTATCCGCTCCTGGCGCAGGCGCCGTTCCCGGTGTTCGCCACCGAAGACGACACCTACCAGACCGCCCGCCGGGTCTCCGAGGTCCGCAGCGAGATCTGGTCCGGGCACCGCCGCAAGGTGGCCTCCGCGCTGGGCCTCTGGTCCCGTAGGGTGGACGAGGCCGAACTGGTGGAGCGCCTGCACCTGCCGCGGGCGGAACGGATGACCCCGCTGCGGTTCCTGCACGACCTCATCGAGCGCGCCCGGGCCCAGCGCCGCCATGTGGTCCTGCCGGAGGGCACGGACGTCCGCATCCTGCGCGCGGCGGAGATCCTGCACCGGCGGGACGTCTGCGACCTCACCCTCCTCGGGCCTGAGTCCGACGTCCGCGAGCTGGCAGCAGCCAACGGCATCGACCTGTCCGGTATCAACGTCATCGATCCTGCAACCTCCGAGCTGCGGCAGAAGTTCGCGGAGAAGTACGCCGAGCTGAGGGCCCACAAGGGCGTTGACCTGGCCAAGGCACTGGAAATCATGCAGGACGTCAGCTACTTCGGCACCATGATGGTCCAGCTGGGCGTGGTGGACGGCATGGTGTCCGGCGCCGCGCACACCACCGCGCACACCATCCGGCCCGCCCTGGAGTTCGTGAAGACCCGCGAGGGCGTGAAGATCGTGTCCTCTGTGTTCCTGATGCTCATGCCGGACCGGGTGCTGGTGTACGGGGACTGCGCCGTGAACCCGGACCCGAACGTTGAGCAGCTGGCGGACATTGCCCTGGCCTCGGCCGAGACTGCCGCCCAGTTTGGAGTGGAGCCGCGGGTGGCCATGCTCTCGTATTCGACCGGCGGCTCGGGGTCCGGCGAGGCGGTGGACGAGGTGCGTCAAGCCACCGAGCTGGTGCGGGCCCGGCGGCCGGACCTGGCGGTGGAGGGGCCCATCCAGTACGACGCCGCCGTGGACGCCTCCATCGCAGCGTCCAAGATGCCCGGCTCCACCGTGGCCGGCCAGGCAACGGTGTTCATCTTCCCGGACCTGAATACCGGCAACAATACGTACAAGGCGGTGCAGCAAAGCTCCGGCGCCGTCGCCGTGGGGCCGGTCCTCCAGGGGCTGCGGAAACCGGTCAACGACCTCTCCCGCGGCTGCACCGTGGAGGACATCGTCAACACCGTGGCCATCACCGCCATCCAGGCGCAGGCCTGACAAAGGTCGACGGCGGCACCCCGGTGGGTGCCGCCGTCGACCTTTGCTGAGGGAAGCCTAGCTGTTGTCCGGTTTGGCGGGGCTCTCCGGGTCCTCCTGCTTTGCGGGTTCGTCGGAGAGGCCCTGCGGGGTCAGGTCGAGGTCCTCGGTGTTCTCCGGAGCCTCAGGCGCTTCACCGGTTTCGGCTGCCTTGAGGTTGCCGGTATCGTCCAGGGCCGGGTTGGCCCCCTCCACAACGGTGGGGTCCTTCTTCCCGGAGCCGGAACCGGAGCCTGCATTGAGCGGGGCGGTGCTGCTGGATCCCGTGTTGGTGGGGTCGTTCTCGTCGATCGAAGTGGGCTCGTTCGTCATGGAATTGTCCTCTCGGCGTGGTCCAGCCTTATCCGCCGACCATAGGCACAGCGGGGTCCGATCCGCAAGGAAAAGGCCGATGAGGCGCGCCACCTATAGTGGGGTTTGAACTGCAGACGCCAGGCTGAGGAGGCCCCGCATGCTCGTGCTCGTCATTAACTCCGGCTCGTCCTCCCTGAAGTACCAGGTCCGCGACGTGGCCGCCGGGACGGTCCTCACCGAGGGGCTGATCGAGAAGATCGGCATGGGCAACGGCGGCGGCGGTGACGGCGGGATCGAGGGTCCGCGGGATCATGCGGAGGCGCTGGAACAGGTGGACGCGGCCATCCACCAGGAACTAGGCGACCTCGAGCTCGGCGCGGTGGGCCACCGGGTGGTCCACGGCGGTGAGCGGTTCGCCGAACCCGTGCTGATCGACAACGAGATCACCCGCGCCATCGAACGCCTCAACCCGCTGGCGCCGCTGCACAACCCGGCCAACGTCCTGGGCATCCGTGCCATCACCAAAAAGTGGCCCTCGATGCCGCAGGTGGCCGTCTTCGACACCGCCTTCCACCGCACCCTGCCCGAGTATGCCTGGCGCTACGCCGTCCCCGATGAGCTCTATACCAACCACGGGATCCGCCGGTACGGCTTCCACGGCACCTCGCACGAATACGTAGCCCGCCGGACAGCAGCACTGCTGGACCTCCCAACGGAGGAGTTCGACGGCGTCATCGCCCACCTGGGCAACGGCGCCTCCGTGACGGCCATCCGCGGCGGACGGTCCGTGGACACCTCCATGGGCTTCACCCCGCTCGAAGGCCTGGTGATGGGCACCCGCTCGGGCGACCTGGACCCCTCCATCCTGGTGTTCCTGGGACGCGCCGGATGGACGCCGGAGGACATCGACTCCATGCTGAACCGGGAATCAGGGCTGAAGGGCCTGGCCGGCAACAACGACATGCGCTCCGTGGTGGAAGCCGCCGAAGCCGGCGACGCCAAAGCCTCCATGGCGCTGGCGGTGGCGTCATACCGGCTGGCCAAGTACATCGGTGGCTACCACGTGGCAGTGGGCGGGGCCAAGGCAGTGGTGTTTACCGCGGGCATTGGTGAGAATTCCGCCCAGTTCCGGGCTCTGGTGGCGGACCGGCTGGGCGCCTTGGGCATAGAGCTCGACGCCGGCCTGAACGCCGGGCGCTCAAAGGAACCACGCATGATTTCCACGCCGTCCTCCGCGATTCCCGTCCTGGTGGTTCCCACGGACGAGGAACGCGCGATCGCCGAGGCGACGGCCGCCGTCGTCGGGTCGGCTGCTTCCTGAAGTCTCTTCACCGCGGGAAATTCCTCGACGGCAGCGCCTCCAGGCCTCAGTAGGTGTCGAAGTCGCATGGCTGAACGGCAGGATCGCCCGGTGTTCTTGCGGCCAGATCACGGAACCGTGCAATGAGGTTCCTGGTATCTGCGTCCTGTTCGAGGACGCGGTAGACCTGGGCTGCTGCATCGCGGAAGGCCGCGATCTGCTGGTCCGTTGCCAAGACCACTTTGCCGCCGTTCTCGCAGTACTTCCGTGCCTCACTTGAGAGCGGTGAGAGGAGCGAGGAGGCCCAGTCCCTGGTGGCGTCCGCTGCCTCCTGGAGAACCTGCTGCTCCTCCTCTGTCAGGGCCGCCTTTGCTTTGTCATTGATCACCAGGGTGCTGATCTTCGAGTGCAGGACAAGGTTTCCAGTGGCGATAGCGTGCCCGGTCCTGTTCAAGGCTCGCGGCAGATTCGAGGCGTAGGCCATCGACGATTCTGCGCCACCTACCGTTCCGGACTCAACTTCTTCACCGAATTCCTGGTCAGCCAGGTCCCTGGGTACCGCGCCAAGGGACTCCAGGACTGCGTAATTAGTGGCGGACAGGGGAGCCCTGATCACCATTCCCTTGATATCCGCCAAGGTGAGGATTGGCACGGTAAAGGAGAACAGCACCCGAGGCCCGTCCGGAAACAGCACCAACCCCGAAACACCTGAATCCTTGAGGCCCGCCAGCATTCCGCGCGCATAATCCGGCTTGACCACCTCGCTGATCATGGCGCTGGAGGTCACCAGGAAGGGTGCGGAGAGTGCCCGGAAGGCCAGGACGCCCTCCGTGTCCCAGGTTCGTGCAGGAACGACAGCCATCTCCAGGTCACCACTTATCACCCGCTTGGCGATACGCTGGTCCCAGCCTCCTTCAGCATCCCCTCCAGCCCTGTAAACCGGTTCAATAACCAAGCCCCCGCCCGAGAGGTCTTCTACCTGCCGGGCAAATTCCTCGATCTGTCCGCGGGTGGGCACATTCGCATCGTCCTGGGTGCCGAGCCGGAGCACTTTGGGTCTGGGATTTGCCGTGGTCGCTGCCTGGGTTGGGTCCTCCGTGGAGTCCCGGTAGGTGCACGACGCTGCGGCCAGCAGCATGCCGAACGCGAGGATGGCTGCCCAAAGGTTTGCCGACTTCACTATGGCCACCACTTTCGGGGAACGGGACATGTGAAAATACGGGCGCCAGCAGGCCGTACGCGAACCGTACTCCCGGCGGTGCGGCGGAGCAAGAGCCAACCCAGCCCGCGGGGGTGACTGCCGCCGTCGTTCTTCAGCGGGACGGTGGCGTAGCCTCGATCCATGCCCGAGATATCCCTTCCCATCCGGACCGAACGGCTGGTCCTGCGGCGCTTCGAAGGAAGCGACCTGGACGCCTTCCACGCCTACCATCGCCTGCCGGAGACCGCCCGGTTCCTGCCCGGGCTGGCCAAGAGCTACACCAAGTCCATGGAGTCTGTGGGCAAGTACGCCAACTTCGTGTACGAAAAGGAGGGCGACTGGATCTGCCTGGCCATCGAGGGCAAGGAGGAGGCGGGCCTCCTGGGTGAAGTGGTGCTCAAGTGGCTCCCGGGCCGCGGCCAGGCGGAGGTGGGCTGGTCGATGGCACCGCAGGCGCGCGGCAAGGGGTACGCCACCGAGGCGGCAGCGGCGGTCCTGGACCTGGGCTTCGGGGAGCTCGGCCTGCACAGGATCGAGGCGCGGCTGGACGAACTCAACACCGCCTCCGCCGGCATCTGCCAGCGATTGGGGATGCGGCTGGAAGCGCGGCATGTGGACAAGTGGTTCTACAAAGACCTGTGGGCCACCGAACTGGTCTACGCCATCCTTGCCGATGAATGGCGCGTCGGTTCACAGGCGGGCTTTAAGCCCGGCCCTTGAGGATCAGGTTCCAGTAGATCTTCGGGAACAGATCCCGGTCCACCATCCAGGAGAGCCTGCTTTCATTCCAGGTGGGGACCTGTGGGATGGTGGGCTTGATCCGGTACTGATCGTCGAATTCGGCGAAGACCACGGTGTCCCGCGACACCGTGAACGGGCACACGGAGTAGCCGTCATATTTCGCCCGCAGCGGCTTGCCTTTCCGGGCAGCCACCAGGTTCCTGGCCAGCACCTTGGTCTGCTTGCGTAGCGACCCGCCGGACTTGGAGTTGGTGGTGCCCGCGGCGTCGCCCAAGGACCACACATTGGGGTAGCGGAGGTGCCGGAGCGTCTGACGGTCCACTTCCACGAAGCCCCCGGAGTCGCCGGCGGCCGGCAGGTCCGTGGCCTTGAGCCAGTCCGGGGCCGACTGCGGCGGGACGGCGTTGAGGACGTCATACTCCAGGTCGTCGGTGGTGTTTGCGGCATGGTCGCGGATGGTGGCCCTGCGCCCGCCGGCGTTGACGGCAATCAGTTCGCTGTTGGTCCGCAGCTCGATCCCGTACTCGGCGATCTTCCGGTCCAGTTCCCGGTCCACTTCCGGAACCCCGAACACGGTGGGATACGGCTGGACCATCACCACGCGGATGTTGTCCAGGACCCCCTGTTCCCGCCAGTAGTCGCAGGCAAGGTACATGGGTTTCTGGGCGGCCCCGCCGCACTTGATGGGACCCGCCGGCATGGTGAAGATGGCGGTGCCGGAGGTCATGGCACTGAGCAGCGTCCAGGCTTTGGGGGCAAGCTCGAAATCGTAGTGGGATGCGCCGTTCGGCGAGTGAACGGCCTCGGCCATCCCCGGCACCGCGTCCCAGTCATACTGGAGCCCGGGGCAGGCCACCAGCTGCCCGTAGCCAACGGTGGCCCCGGATTCCAGGGTGACCGTGTTGGCGTTGGCGTCCACGTCCACCGCCGCGTCCCGGATCCAGGTGACGCCCCGCGGTGTCACCGACTCCTGGGACCGGATGGCCTCCTGGGCCTTCGCCCGCCCACCCGCGATATGGGAGAACAAAGGTTGGTAAAGATGGTGGTCCTTGGGCTCGATGACCGCAACGTCCTTCACGCCGTAGCGCTGCAACCTGGCCGCCAGCGAGATGCCGGCGTTGCCGCCGCCGATGATCACTACCTCGTGCCGGGCAGCCACTGGACTACTTTTTCTCGGTCAGGGCGGAGGCTTTGTGCGCCGCCCGGACACCGGTCTTTGCCGATTCCACCACGTACTGCGGCTCATCCTCGCTGGCGCGGTGCGTGTTGCCGTCGAGTTCGAAATCGCTGGTCTTCTTTTCCACGATCCTGCCGTGGGTCTTGCCCTGTGAGGTGTTCCACTCCACGTGCGTTCCCTTGCTCAGTGACATGCCCGCTCCTCTGGTATCGCTGCGGAAAACAAGTGCCACACAATAGTAAGCATGATTAGCTTATTGGTGAATTGACAGGGATCCGGCAGCGGTCCAAGCTGGCGCTGTGCCTACCTGCCGGCCGAGCCGCGCCGGCACCAGGCGCTGTTCCAGGAGATCACGATGCCAGTAGTAGAAGAATCCGTTGTCATCGCCCGGCCGCCGCAGGAAGTCTTCGATTTCCTGTCAAAGTTCGACAACACCGCGGCCTACGATTCCTCGGTTACCGCCTCTGAGCAGGTGGGGGACGGCCCGGTGGGGATGGGAACCCGGGGTCGGGGAACGAGCAAGATCATGGGGCGCCGGTTCGACTGGACCGTCGAGGTGGTGGAGTTAGATCCGCCCAGGCGGTTGGTGTCCCGCTCCGTTGAGGGAAAGCTGAACTTCACGGTGGCGTTCACCCTGGAACCGGCCGATGGCGGGACCCGCGTCACCCAGCGGATTGACGCCGACTCCGGTTTGGGCGGCATCTTTGGCAAGATCGCCGACCCGCTGGTGGAGCGCGCCCAGGGACGCACCGTCCGCGCCAACCTTGAAACACTCGCCGAATGGCTGGTGGAGCACCCGCAAACCTGAAGCCCTGCCTGCTGCCCCGAGGGCGAAGGAAAGCGTACGACGGCGGGACGCGCCCGCCGTCGTACGTTTCAGTCCTGCTTCAGGCCGGCTCCGGGCAGCAGTTCTGTTGCGCCCAGGGAATCGGCGATGAAGGCGTAGTCCCAGGCCCTCTCGCGCCACTGCACGTACCGTCCGGACGCGCCGCCGTGGCCACCGTCCATCTCGATCTTCATCACGATAGGTTCGGACCCCGTGGTCTTGTTCCGCAGTTCCTGCACCCACTTGGCCGGCTCCACGTACAGGACCCGGGTGTCGTTGAAGGACGTCACGGCGGCGATCCTTGGGTAGGCCACCTCCCGCACATTCTCGTAGGGGGAGTAGGACTTCATGTAGGCGTAGGCCTGGGGGTCCGTGATCGGATTGCCCCATTCCTCCCACTCCAGGGCGGACAGCGGCAGGTCCGGATCCAGGATGCTGGTGAGCGGATCCACAAACGGCACCTGCGCCACGATCGCCGCGTACTTCTCCGGCGCCATGTTGGCCACCGCGCCCATCAGCAGGCCGCCGGCCGAACCACCCAAGGCCGCGATCCGGGCCGGATCCACCCAGCCGGAGTGCGCCAGCCAGTCCGTGGCGTCAATGAAATCGGTGAAGGTGTTCTTCTTGGTGAGCTTCTTGCCGTCCTCGTACCAGTGCCGGCCCAGCTCGCCCCCGCCACGGATGTGCGCGATCACGAACACCACGCCCCGGTCCAGCAGCGACAGCCGGGCGATGCCGAATCCCGGGTCCATGCTCATCTCGTAGGAGCCGTACCCGTACACCAGGCCCGCCGCCGTCGCGTCCCGCCTGACGCTCTTGTGCCGCAGGACCGACAGTGGGATGCGCGTGCCGTCGCCGGCGGTGGCCCATTCCCGCGCGGCCACGTAATCGCTTCCGTCATACCCGCCCAGCACCGGGCTTTCCTTGCGCAGCAGCAGTTCCCCGGCGGGCTGTTCGGGGGTGGGGAGGACGAAGTCGTAGATGCGCGACGGCGTGAAGTAGGACGTGTAACCCAGCCGGATCACGGGGGCGTCGTAGTCAGAGCCGCCCACCCCGGCGGTGTACAGCTCCTCATCGAAAGCCGGCTCCACGGGCGCCTGCTGCGCGGCGGTGCCCAGCCCGGCCAGCCCCATCACCTGGACGCGCTCGATGGTGTCCTTGCGAATGGAGACGATGAGGTGGGTGGAGGTGACGCCCGCGCCGTTGACGCGGACGTCGTCGGAATGTTCGACGACGGTCTGCCAGGCCTGTTCGGCCAGCGGCTTGTGCAGCTCGGCCGGGTCCGCCAGGGAGACCATGGAGTTGATGGCGCCGCGGTTGTGGGTGAGCAGGATCTTTTCTTCACCGTCCAACAGGAACGGTTCTGCCTCGTAGAGGACGCGTTCCTCCCGCGAAATGACGGTGCTGACCGTTGCGGTGGGGTCCTCGAAACGGAGCAGCCGGGTCTCGCTGTACTCCGAGCATCCGATGCCGAGCACCAGGTACCGCCGGTCCGCCGAGAGCTCGAAGCCCAGCCACATCGCGGGGTCGTCCTCCTGGTACACCACGGTGTCGTCGGCCACGGATGTGCCCAGGACGTGGGACTTCACCTGGTAGGGGCGCCAGGACTCGTCCACCACGGTGTAGAAGAGGCGGGTGCCGTCCGGGGAGAAGGAGACGCCGTAGAAGATGTTCTCGATGACGTCCGGCAGCAGCGCGCCGGTGCGGAGGTCCTTGATCCGGAGAATGAAGCGCTCATCGCCGGAGTTGTCCACCGCGTAGGCGTAGAGGTGGCCGTCGATGGTGACGGCGGTGCCGCCCACCGAGAAGAATGGCTTGCCCTCTGCCTCCACGTTGCCGTCGAGCAGGACTTCCTCGCCCGGGATGCCCACGCCGGCCTCCACGGCCGGCGGAGTCCAGTCGGCCACCTTGTCCCCGGTGTCCTGTGCCTTCACCCGGCAATGGATGCCATATTCCTTGCCCTCCGCCGAGCGGCTGAAGTACCACCAGCCGTCCTTCCGGTGCGGGACGGAAAGGTCGGTTTCCTGCGTGCGGCCCTTGATCTCCTGGAAAATGGCCTCGCGGAGCGGCTCCTGCTGGGCGGTGACCGCTTCCTGGTACTCGTTTTCGGCCCGCAGGTGCGCCACCACCTCCGGTGATTCCTTGTCCCTGAGCCACTCGTAGTTGTCCACGAAGGTCTCCCCGTGGTGGGTGCGTTCGGTGGGGATCTTCTTGGCAACCGGGGGCGCCGGGACGGCCGTGGGGGTGGAATCCTGCAGCGGGGTGGAGGTCATGGATTCAATATATAGACCAGCCCCGGGAAGTCCGCAGGGCGTTCGCTACCGGGGGAGAGCGGGGCACTGCCCGTACGGGACGAAAGACTCTGGGCCGCCTGCGGTGGTTCCCCGCACGCTGGAGGGATCCCTGCAGGAAAGGCGACGCCATGTCCTTTGAATCCGGTCCGGCTCCCCGGGCCAAATCCTGGCTGGCCGTGGCCAAATGCGTGGGCACGTCCGCCGCCATGCTGGCCCGCAGGCAGGTGCACCTGCCTGCGGAGAACGAGGGCCGGATGCTGCGGTTCGCGGACGGGAGCACTGCGCGGGTCTACCGGGAGACCGCCGTCGCCCGCCAGCCGGCCATGGAGCCCTGCGTACTGGTGGTCACCTTCACCCTGCGCCTGGTGCGTGGCCGGGCGCACAGGTTTTTCGAGGCCGAAAGCCTCCTGAACACCCCGCTGTTCGTGGGGTTCCCGGGGTTCGTCTCCAAGTTGTGGTGCGCCCACGATACGTTCGGGGCCTACCGGGGTTTGTATGAGTGGGATGGCGCCGAACGGGCGCGCAGTTACGCCGCCGCCCTCTGGCGGGTCCTGGAACTTGTCAGCGTCCCCGGTTCCATCAGCTACAAAGTCCTCCCCGGCCTGCGCCGGGATGAGGTCCTGGCCGACCCCGCCCGGATGCAAGCGGCGTCCCATCCGGAACACGCCTGGTGGCGGCTCCTTCCCGCCGGAGGATGACCAGGCCGGCATGGCACATGGACAAGGGCCGACGCCGTACACCGACGTCTTAGTGGTCGGCGCGGGTCCCGCCGGGCTCGCCACGGCCCTCCAGGCACATGCGCATGGCGCCTCGGTCCGGGTGGTGGACCGCCGCCCGCTTCGTGTCCGCCCGTCCCGGGCGATGATGCTCCATGCCCGCGCACTGGAAGGGCTGCGGCCGCTGGGAGTCACCGGAGAGCTGCTCCGCCGCGCCGACACTGCCCCGGCTGCGCGCATCCACCTGGGCCGGCGAGTTGTCGAAGCCCGGCTGGGCCACGCGGACCTCCCGGACACCGCCTTTCCGCACCTGACGCTGGTCCGGCAGGCCGACGTCGAGGACGTGCTGTGGCAGGCGCTCCAGGCGCGCGGCGTGCCGGTGGACTGGGGCGTGGAATTCCGCGGGCTCGGGCGCGGCGGCCTGCAACCCGGAGACGGCGTGGTCCGGGCGGAGCTTTGCCGGGCCGGCGGCGGCCAGGAAGAGCACGTTTCCCGGTTCCTAGCCGGCTGTGACGGGCAGTCCAGCACTGTCCGCGGCGTCACGGGCGCCCGATGGGAGGGTGGTCCCTACCGGGTGGAGGCTGTCCTGGCCGACCTGGAACTTGACGGGACCCTTGACCCGGGGATGCTGCACGTCGCCGTGGGCGGTGCCGGGCTGGCCTTCGTTTTCGCCCTGGGGGAGGGGGCAACCTGGCGGCTGCTGGCCACCCGGCCCGCCAACCCGCAACCCGATGCCTTGTTCGGCCAGTTGGGGCCGGCCGTTCCGCCGGAGGAGGTGGCACGGCTGGTCCGGGAGTCGGGCCTGGGCGCCGCTGTCCGGGACGTCCGCTGGTCGGCGCAGGTCCCGCTTCAACACCGCATCGCAAGTACCTTTGGCGGCGATCCCGTCTTCCTGGCCGGCGACGCCGCGCACGCCCATTCTCCGGCCGGCGGGCAGGGCATGAACAACGGCATCCTCGACGCCCTCAACCTCGGCTGGAAGCTCGGCTTCGCGTCGACGGCCAGCGGGGCCCTCCCGGATTTGCTCAGCACGTATGGCCAGGAGCGCCGGCTCGCAGCCCGGCGGGTACTTGCCCTGACGCACATCATCTTTTTTGGCGAGGCCTCGCCACACCCTGCCGCCCGGCTGGCCCGGAGCCTCCTTCCCGCGGTCGCGCCGGTCCTGCCGTTGTTGCTGCGCCGGCAGTGGCTCACGTCCAAGGGCATCCGGCTGCTGGCCCAGCCGTTCGTGCGGTACCGGAGCAGTGCCATCTCCCGCGATGGCACGCCCCGGTCCGGCCGGTGGCCCCGGCCCGGCGAACGGCTGCCCGACGCACCGGCCTCGGTGGAGGGATGTGTGGGGCGCCTGCATGATCTGACCGCGGTGCCGGGGGTCCACATCTTGCTGGAGCGCGACGCCGACAGAGATGCCTTCGGTGCCGGCCTGGCGCTGCCGGGACACAGCCCCCTGATCCATGTCCATCGGCTCACCAGCCATCCGGGCCGGGGCGTGGTTGCCGTGCGCCCGGACGGGTATGTCGGCTTCCGCTGCGGGGAGGCGGACCCGGGCCAGGTGGGGGACTGGCTGCGGCTGGTAGGTGGTTGCTGACGGGCGGCAGGGGTATCCTGTTCAGTTCAAGGCACATCCGCCCAGCCTGAGAGGGGAAGTTCCATGACCATCCCGCCAGTGCACGAACCTGAGCCGTTTCCGCCCGAACCCGGACCGGAACCCACGTCCCCGGATCCCACCCAGCCCCGTCCGCCGGGGCCGCCGTCGCCGAATCCGTTCCCTGCGCCGCCGGCGCCCGGACCACTGCCCGTCCCGGATCCGGGCCCGGCGCCGCTCCGGCCGGACCCCACCAGGGACTGACCGCCACAGCGCCAGACAGCGCATCGGCAGCTGAGGCCCGTACTTCCCAACACGATGGCCCCCGGCTTCGGCCCGGGGGCCATCCGCGTGCCCGGCGCCCCGCTGGGATCAGGTGGCCAGTTCCAGCATCAAGGCAGGCATTTCATCGGCGAGTTCGCGGGCCAGGAACCCCAGCGGGCCCAGCCTGCTGGCCAGCCGGTCCGCGGCGGCCGCATGCAGGTGCGTCCCCCAGCACGCGGCCTGCGCTCCGGTGGTTCCCCTCGCCCGGAGCCCGGCGATGGCTCCGGCCAACACATCGCCGCTGCCGGAGGTGCCCAGGCCGCCGTAGCCCGTGGTGATCTTCCACAAGCCCGGCTCATCCGCGTTCAGCCCGGGCGGCTGCGTGATCACGCCCTGGCAGCTGACCACGGCATCGAACCTGGCCGAGATTTCGGCCAGGTCCTTTTCGAGGTTGTCGACGTTCCGGCCCAGCAAAATCCCGGCTTCCGTGGGGTTCGGTGTGAGGATGAGCCTGCCCCGCCACGGGCCCAACTGGTCCTCAAGCGGCACCAGCGCGCCCAGCGCGAAGGCATCAAGGACGACGGCGGCGCCCCCTTCCGGGCCACCGTCACTGCTGCCCTCGCGTGTGAGCAGAGCCGCCAGCAATTCACCCGTGAGGTCCAGGTCATCAAGGCCGGGCCCCACCAGGATGGTGTCCGCCCGGTCCAGACCGGAGGTGATGCGTTCCAGCTCCGGCTTGACCGAGCCTGCCGGAGTCTCCGGCAGGCCCACCGTCCCGCATTCGGGGAGTGCCACGCCCATTTGGACGGCCACCGACTCGGCAACGGCCAGCGTGAGCTTTCCGGCGCCGGCGCGCAGGGCGGAGAGTCCCGCCAGCAGGGCTGCGCCGGGGGTGGCCCGGGCGCCGCCGACCACCAGTACCGACCCGCGGGAGTATTTGTCGGCGCCGGGTGCCGGCAGCGGCCACTCGCGCAGGAGCGAAGGCGTGACCAGGGTGGTGCCGGCTGCGTCACTGGGGCCGGACACTGGTGTCTCCCGCATGCTCGGTGACAGCGACGCCCTGCTCGGCCAGGTGGTCGGCCACGTTGAAGCTTTCCAGGGTCCAGGGCCCCTCGCCGGAGGGGCGCACGAACCTGGTCACCGAGGCGTTAAGGATGGCTTGGGTGGCCGCAAGGTCCAGCAGTTCCTTCTCGCTGAGTCCTTCCAGCACGTACCGGAACAGCATGATCACGGCGTCATGGCACACCAGCATGACCCGGTGGCCCGTGCCCAGTCCATTCAGCTCTGCCAACACGGACCGCAGCCGGAGCGCCACGTCCGCCCAGGATTCCCCTCCCGGCGGCCGGTAATACAGTTTGCCCAGCCAGTCCCGCCGTTCGGCTTCGCCGGGGTAGCGGTTCTCCACGCCCAGCCGGGTCAGCCGGTCCAGGATGCCCAGTTCGCGGTCCCGGAGCCGTTCATCAGTACGCACCTGCAGCGGCCAGCCCGCTGTTTCCACGGCGATTTCAGCGGTTTGCCGTGCGCGCGCATACGGCGAGGAGACAACAGCATCGGGACGGAACTCCGCCGCGATCCGGGCCAGCGCAATACCCAGCGCCTTGGCCTGGTCCCTGCCGGTACCGGAGAGGTTCACATCGGCATCGCGGGCGGGAACATCGATGACCTCCACTCCGGCGTCATGCGCCTCGGTGGCGGCAACGTTGCCTTCGCTCTCACCGTGCCTGATCAGGAGCAGCTCCACAGCTCCGGCTGCCCGGACGGCCGCTGTCAGACCGTCGTCGCCGGACGAACTTTCGTCCGAAAGACCCGTGTTTGGAGAATCGCCGTTCAAGAAACCACCCCGTCCGTTTGCCGCGAATACACACTATCTGCGGCGTACCCACGGGGCGGCGCAAAATAACGGACGACGACGGGCGCGCACCTTGGCGGGCCGGTGGAACCTACCGCTGGGGCGCGAGTACCTTGGAGAACACCGTTGCGCCGTTCGCGTTCCGGAGGCTCACGGTGAAGCTGTTGTCCTCACCCAGCTGGACGTGGCCGAAGAACTGGTTTTCGCCGTCGCGCGGGGACTCTCCGGCGAAGCGGCCGGACTTGGAAAACACCACTTCCGGCCCAAAGGTGCCGTCCATGGCGTTGGGGCCGAACGAGCCTGCCGCGATGGGGCCGGCCACGAACTCCCAGAAGGGGTCGAAGTCGGTGAACGCCGCCCGCTCGGGGGAGTAGTGGTGGGCGGCGCAGTAGTGCACATCGGCGGTCAGCCACACCGTGTTCTTCACCCCATTGCGCTTGAAAGCACTCAGGACCCCGGCCAGCTCAAGCTCACGGCCCAAGGGGGCGCCGGGGTCGCGGTTGGAGACGCTTTCCTCATTCACGGGGCCGTCCGGGACCACGACGCCCAGGGGCAGGTCGTTCGCGATGACCTTCCACGTTGCCTTGGACTTGGACACCTCGCTGATGAGCCAGTCCACCTGCTCCTGGCCCAGGATGGATGTGGCGTAGGGCTCCTTTCCGTCCGTGTTGGGCGACTTGTAGGTGCGCATGTCCAGGCAGAAGATATCCAGCTGCGGCCCGCGCGAGATCTTCCGGTAGATGCGGGCGGGCTGGTAGGTGCCGGCGTCGTCGAAGGTGCCGGGGCGCCACAGGGCGGAGCTGTCCGCGATGGGCATGTTTTCCTGCCAGGCCTGGCGGCCGCGGGCGGCGAGGGTGTTGACGTCCCGCACGGTGTAGCGGGAATCATCCAGGATCTGGCCGGGGTACCAGTTGTTGTGGGTCTCGTGGTCGTCCCACTGGGCGATGACCGGCACGTCAGCGAACAGGGCGCGCATGTTGGCGTCCATCGAGTTGTAGCGGTGCCGGCCGCGGAACTCGGTCAGCGTTTCGGCCACCTTGGACACTTCCTCGGTCACCAGGTTCTTCCACACCTGGCCGTCCTTTTCGGTGACGGTCTCCGCAATGGGGCCATCTGCGTAGATGGTATCGCCGGAGTGGATGAAGAAGTCCGGACGGGTCTGGTGCATGGCCAGGTAGCCGCGCATCCCGCCGATCTCCTCGTTGATGCCCCATCCCTGGCCGGCAGTATCGCCGGTCCATACGAAGCTTTGCGCGGACGACGCCGGGACGTCGCCTCCGTTGCCCGTCCCACCAGTCCGGCCCTTGCCGTTGACCGTCCCGGTGTCGGGGGCCGTGCGGAAACTGCCGCTCACCGTCTCACCGGCCGCGCCGCCGTCGTCCTCGAAGCTGATCTCCAGGGCGAATCGGGTGTTGGACGGCAGGTTGCCGGCGTGGATCTTGGCAGTGAAGTCTGATGCCTGGGTGGCGCGGGGGCCGCGGAGCACCCGCTCAAAGGCACCGCGCCCGCGCAGGACCTGGCCGCCGTCGTCCACCGCCCGCAGGACCGCCGTCATCCGGCCGGCCCCCGAGGCGCGGGACCACAGGACGGCCGAATCGGAAGTGACGTCCCCGGTGGCGATGCCGCTGGGCAGGGTGAGGCGCTTGCGGACCAGCGCGACGCCGGCGGGAGACTGGCCGGCCGCCGCTGCCTGGGCGGCGGCGGGGACGGACGCGAGCGCCGCGGCCAGGACCGAGCCTTTGACGACGGTGCGGCGGGAAACGGAGGCGGGGGAGTTCTCAGTCATGATTTGAGGTTGCCCCGTGCGGACGCACAGACTTTGTCCTGCCGGTAAACCAGGGGTGAGCCGGTGCTGAACAGGCGGGGCCCGGACGGGAGCTATCGCGTTGGCGACGCGCAAAATACTCTGCGACACCGGCTGGCAACGGCGGACCCCACATTTGGTCGCCTCAGGGAATATGCGCGTCAGCGATGACTTTGCACATCGCTGCTGCGGCCTCCTGAACGGTTACGGGACCGCGAAGTCGGCGATCCTGCCCTCCCGCAGCGCTGCGCCGACCGCCGCGATGCCCCCGTAATCGGGGAATACGACCGATTGACCGGCCACCATGCCGGTTCCCGCGGTGGGCAGGGTCATGGTGCCGATCGCATTCACGTCCAGGTTCCGCAGGCTGTAGGCGAGGATAGCGGCCTGGACGGGGTCGAATCCTTTGTCCACCGTAAGGCAGCAGCCGGCGAAGTCCACGAGCGACCGGACCGCGTTCACGTCATTCAGGGCGCCGCCGCCGGTGAGCCGGGCCAGGATGGCACGCAGCATGGTCCGCTGGTTCTGGACCCGCTGGTAGTCACCGTCGGTGAACGCATGGCGCTCGCGGCTGAACTCCAGGGCCGCCTGCCCGTCAAGATGGTTGACGCCCTGGCTGAACACATGCTGGGTTTCGATGGTGGACTGGAAGGCGAAGGGGACGTTGACGTCGATGCCGCCCAGCCCGTCCGTGAGCGCCCGGAAGCCGTTGAAATCGAGCATCAGCGTGTGGTCGATGGTGATGCCCAACAGTTGCTGCACGGTCTGGGTGGTCAGGTCGATGCCGCCGTATTCCAGGGCCGCGTTGATCTTGGAGCCGCCCACGCCGGGGACGTCCACCCACGTGTCCCGCATGATCGAGATGACATAGAGCGTGTGGCGGTCAGCGGGCACATGGACCACCATCAACGAGTCCGAGCGCTGGTCTGACGGTTCACCGGTTTGTGCGGTGTGGTCTGCTTCGTTCCGGGCAATGCCCCGGCTGTCGCTGCCGATGATGAGGACGTTCATTTCCGCTGCCGGGAGGTCCGGAATCGGCTGCGGCGGGGGCGGGGGAGCAGGCGCCGGCGGGGGCGTCGGGGACGGCGTGGCCGTGGGCGTGGGTGTCTCACTTGGCGACTGGGTTTGCGTGGCTGCGGGCGCGGATTGCGTGCCTGCCCGGTTGAGGCTGAACACCGCGATCCCGGCGGCCGCCACCAGCACCAGGGCCAGCAGGGCGGCGATCCAGCGGCGGCGGCCCAGGGCCACAACCCAGGCAGGCCGGTGGGAAGCGGACGGGCCGGTGGCGGTACCGTCAGGTCCTGTCGGATCAGGCGTGCTCATGCGGTGCCTCCACCTCATCGTGTTGCGGGTGGGATCAGTGTCCGCCAGTGATGCCCCTGTTGGCTACAGGCTTGGCCAAACTGTCACCTGCGGCGTGTCGCCGGGGCGCCGGGCACGCAGATTCGTTATGGCGCGCCGGTGGCGCCCCCGCGGGCCGGGGAGTTCCTGACAGCGGAGTTGAGGCGGGCATGGCGCAGGATGGACACGATGGCGGGGGCCAGCTGGTCCTCCATCTGCCGGTACACCTCCGGCGGGCGGCGGTAGGGGTCCACGATGTCGTTCTCGGCAGGGTCGGCGGGGAGCGAGAGATGCCGCACCCCGGCGGCCCGCGCCGGCAACCCCCGCCAAAACGCCGTGTGGGCAGCCAGCCAGCCGTCGTCGTCGACGGCCGTGTTGTCCCCGGACGAGCCCGAGGACGTGTCGCGCTGGTCCAGGACATCGAGCATGCGGGCGAACTCGCGGATGGTGAAGGTGCGCTTGAGGAGGGAGGCGTCGAGCTGCAGGACCTCGCCGCGGTGCCCGGACGTCATGGTGAGCACCAGGTCCACGCCGCGCAGGATTTTGGGGGTGAGTTGCCGTGCTGCGAATCCTTCCGGATCCCCGCCAAAAGTCCGCACGATATCCGCCGAGATGGGTTGCATCGGTTCGCCCACCATGGCCCGGGTGCCCGCGCTTGCCACCTGGAAACCTCCCGGCACGGCCTGGTCCAGCCCTGCCTGCAGCAGCCGTTCGGCCACCGGCGAGCGGCAGATGTTCCCGGTGCAGACGGTCAGGATCTTGACTGGCGCGGAAGTGTCCAAGGAGATGTTCTCTTTCCCAGCTGGTGGCAGGACCGGGTGGGCCCGTGCTTTTCAACTTAACACGCAACGGCGCGACGACGGGCCTTGGACCAGGTGCCGCCGCCGCGCCGTGGGTGTTTTGCTGCTGAGCCGCTGCCGGGCAGCCTTACAGTGCGGCCTGCATCTGCTTCATCTGCGTGATCTCGTCCTGCTGCGAGTCCACGATGTTATGGGCCAGCTTCACGGCATCGGGGGCCTTTCCGGCGCTGATTTCCTGCTGTGCCATCTCGATGGCGCCCTCGTGGTGGCCGATCATCTGCTCGAGGAAGAGCCGCGCGGCTTCGGTACCGGTGGCGGATTTGAGCTTGCCCATGCCGGCATCGTCCACCATCCCGGACATGCCGTGCCCGGAATCGTCGCCCATCATGGTTGGCACGTTCCAGCCCGTGAGCCATCCGGTCATCTGCTGGATCTCGGGTGCCTGCGCATCCTTGATCTTGGTGGCAAGGGCAGTGACCTCCGCCGGCATGTCTGATTTGGCGAGGATGATGCCGCTCATTTCCACCGCCTGGGCGTGGTGCGGAATCATCATTTGGGCGAACATGACATCGGCCTGGTTATGGTCGGCGGCGCTGGACTCCGGGCTCGTGCTGGGCCTCATGCTGGACATGGGGCTGGAGTTGCCGTGGTCCATGGGCATGCTGTTGCCGGAGCTCGTGCCGGTGGCGCAGCCGGCGAGGCTGAGCGACGCGGCGAGGGCAGCGGTGATGGACAGGGTCTTGAATGTGGTGTTCATGGTGTCTTTCAGGGAAGTCGTCGGATACTGGGCCTTAATGGTTGGCGCAGACCGGTTTACGTCCGGCTGATGGACAGGTCGCAGGGTGTTGGGCCGGGTGGCAGGTAGCCGTAGGCAGAACCGTCGTTGCCGGCTGCCGGCAGCAGTGGCACGGTGGCCTGCGTTGCCCGGGGCGGGGCAATGGTGGCCGGGCCGCCGGGCGCCGTTGGGATACACGGCGCCCCCGATTCCTGCGCGCCGGGACAGGAAGCGCCGCTGACGGCAGGATCAAAGGCCGGCAGGTCCGTGGCGGCAGCCGGCATGTGGCGGACATAGTCCGGATTGGCAGGATGTGCGACGCCGGTATGCCCGGCAGGTGCCGCAGGTGCCGCAGGTGCCGCAGGTGGCGCCAGGCCGGGGGCCATTCCGCCTTGGGACAACGGGGCATGGGAAGCAGTCCCGTGCGAGGTGTGCCCCGAGGTCAGCACGTGCATGCCCAGCAACCCGGTGATGACGGCCAAGGCAGTGGCGAACAGCGACGCCCCGCGGAGGAGGAGCGACACGGCACGGGTTGTCACGGTGGCTCCTCCTTCCACTGGATCTCCTGAACTCAACGTACTTCCGACGGGTTCAGTTTCAGGCGCCGGAGGAGCTGGGCGTTCAGCGCCACCACCACGGTGGAGGCGGACATCAGTACCGCCCCTGCAGCCGGCGAGAGGACCACCCCTGCAAAGGCCAGGACGCCTGCGGCCAACGGCACGGACAGGATGTTGTAGCCCGCAGCCCACACCAGGTTCTGCCACATCTTCCGGTAGCTGGCCCGGGACAGGTCCACCATGGACAACACGGCCCGCGGATCGTTTCCTGCCAGTACCACGCCGGCGGATTCCACGGCCACGTCGGTGCCGGCGCCAATGGCGATGCCCACCTCGGCGCGGGCGAGCGCGGGCGAGTCATTGACGCCGTCGCCCACCATGGCCACCTTCAACCCGCGGCCCTGCAACTCGGCAACCTTTTTGTCCTTGTCAGCCGGCAGGACCTCGGCGAACACCTCGTCGATGCCCAGATCCGCGGCCACTGCCTGCGCCACCTGGCGCGCGTCGCCGGTGACCATGGCCACCTTGATGCCGCGCCGCTGCAGGGCTGACACGGCCTGCCGCGACTCCGGCCGCACCGCGTCCTCCATGCTCACGGCACCCAGGACGGTGCCGTCGTCGTCCACTACGTGCAGGACGGCGGCGCCGCGGTCCATCCATTCGCGCGTCCGGGCGGCCAGGGCCTCGGGTTCGACGACGCCGAGCTCGCGCAGGAGCGCCGGCCCGCCTACGTGCACGGTGCGGCCGTCCACCCCGGCCCGGACGCCACGGCCCGGCAGGGCGGTGAAGCCGGTGGCCGCCGGGAGCCTCAGGTTCCGGGCCCGGGCGGCGCGGACGATGGCGCGCGCCACCGGGTGTTCGCTGTCGGATTCGACGGCGGCGGCGAGGGCCAGCACGGCATCGGCGCCCGTTCCTTCGGCCGCGGCGATGTCCTTCAGCTCGGGCTCCCCGGTGGTGAGGGTGCCGGTTTTATCGAAGAGGACGACGTCGATGGTTCGCATCCGCTCCAACGCCATCCGGTTCTTGATCAGCACCCCGGCGCGGGCGGCTTGCTCCGTGGAAATGGCGATCACCAGCGGTATGGCCAGGCCCAGGGCGTGCGGGCAGGCGATCACCAGCACGGTGACGGTCCGCGTGACGGCGTCGGGAACGCTTCCCAGCAGGGTCCAGGCGACAAAAGTCAGGACGCCGGCGCCGGCTGCAAAGTAGAAGAGAAAAGCCGCGGCTCGGTCCGCGAGGGCCTGCGCGCGCGAGGACGAGGCCTGTGCCTCCTCCACCAGCCGCTGGATCCCGGCCAGGGCGGTCTGGTCGCCGACTGCAGTAACCCGCACCCTGACGCTGCTGTCTGTTGCCACGGTTCCGGCCACTACGGGGTCGCCCGGTCCGCGCGTCACGGTTTTTGACTCGCCGGTGATCATGGATTCGTCGAACTCGGCCTGCCCGTCCAGCACGGCGCCGTCGGCCGGCATCCGCGCGCCGGGGCGGACCAGGACCAGGTCGCCGGGGGCCAGGTCGGAAACGGGGACAGTCTCGGTTCCGCCGTCCGTGATGCGCTCCGCTTCGTCCGGGAGCAGCGCGGCGAGGGCATCAAGGGCGCCCTGGGCGGATCCGAGGGCGCGCATTTCGATCCAGTGGCCCAGCAGCATGATGGCCACCAGGAGAGCCAGCTCCCACCAGAAGTCCAGGTCGAAGCCGCCGATCCCCAGGCTGGTGACCCAGGACGCCGCAAAGGCCACGGTGATGGCCATGGCAATCAGGAGCATCATTCCGGGCGTGCGGTCTTTCAGTTCCTGGAGGCCGCCCTTGAGGAATGGCTGGCCGCCGTAGAGGAAGATGACGGTGCCCAGTACCGGCGGGATCCAGGCGGCGCCGGGGAACTCCGGTGGCATGTAGCCCAGGAGGTGGCCCATCATGGGGCTGAAGTAGACCACCGGCACGGACAGGGCGAGCGTCAGCCAGAACCTGTTCTTGAACATGGCGGTGCTGTGGCCGGCGTGCTGCCCGTGGGTGTGGACGGCATGGTCGTCGTCACCCGCGGGGGCGCCGTGGTGGGCGTGGCCGGCCGGGTGTTCCGGCGGCTCTGCAAGCGGGCCGCCCGAGGTTTGGTGAGAGTGGTGGGAGTGGTTCCCGAGGCTCATGTCAGTTCCAATCCATTGCGGGATCATTCGTGCTGGGGTTGACCGGCTGTGAAGGCGGTGCGAGGCACCTGCCGGGACATACCACGTCACTGACAACACCTCGAATATACCCCCCTGGGGTATAGCTTTGCAAGTGCGTAGTCCATTTTTCCTGCAACTTCCATAGGACCTCCCGCACTACTTTCCACTGCTCCGTTCGCCCATACTTGGAGGAGCGAGTATGGTGCCGGCCCGCTGGGGGCTGGTTCATACCAAGGAAGTGGGCTTTGTGACCGAGCTAAGCGACTTGTACACGTACTCCAGTGCCCTCGGCGACAACGAGTGCGTCGCAGGAGTTTTCCGCATGGATCTGGACGGGATGACGTTCCATTGGTCCGAGGGCATGTACCAGCTGCACGGCTACCAGCGCGGCGAGGTAGTACCCACTCGGGATCTCGTTTTTGCGCACAAACACCCCGAGGACCGCGAACGGTGCGAGGAAATCACCGCCAGGGTTGCCGAAACCGGCGGCTTCTTCTGCATGTACCACCGCATCAACGACGCCAAGGGCCACACCCGCCGGGTCATGACCTCCGGTGAAGCGATCCTCGGCGACGACGGCTCGGTGGTGGCGCTCGAAGGCGTGATGGTGGACCTCACCCGGACCCTGCAACGCGAGACCGAACAGACCGCACGGGACGCCGTTGCCGGAGCCACCTCCACCCGCACGGTGATCGACCAGGCGCGCGGCATCCTCATGGGTTTGCTGAAGCTCGGCTCGGACGAAGCCTTCCAGTTGCTGGTGGCCACCAGCAGCCACCGGAACGTCAAGCTTGTGGTGGTGGCCGCGGAACTGGTGCAGCTGGCCAATTCCGTGGACGGCCGGACTTACCTGGACCGCGCCGTGCGGGCCATCCAGCTGCACGGACGAAGCAGGGACGCCGGCGGCCGCCGCGCGGGCTGACCCTCCTGCCCCGGTAGAATGGAAACAGGTGCGCCGGGAAGTCTGGTCGGCATGGCTTTGTCGAACCCGGAAATAAGGATGCCTCCATGACCTCCACCCCGCCTGTGCCCAACGCCTCCACACCTCAGGGCTCCACCGTCTTCTCCCGCGGCAGCTATGCCGAGGCCCTCCGGATCGGCGAAATCCTCCGCAAGGAAACCGTGGGCGGAGCCCTCCTGGTCATCGCGGCGGTTATCGCCCTTATCTGGGCCAACTCCCCGGCGTCGGAGAGCTATTTTGCCCTCCGGGATCTCAAGGTGGGCTATGCGCCCTGGCACCTGGAACTGAGCCTGGGGGCCTGGGCGGCTGACGGCCTGCTGGCCATCTTCTTCTTCCTGGTTGGCCTGGAACTCAAGCGGGAATTCGTGGCCGGCGATCTGCGGCAGATCAGCAAGTCGATCGTTCCGGTGGCCGCCGCCGTGGGCGGCGTAGCCGTCCCGGCGGTGATCTACGCCGTCGTCAATCTCGCCAGCCCGGAAACCCTGCGCGGCTGGGCCATTCCCACGGCAACCGACATCGCGTTTGCCGTGGCTGTCCTGGCCATCATCGGATCCCACCTGCCCAGCGCGCTCCGGATCTTCCTGCTGACGCTGGCCGTGGTGGATGACCTGATCGCGATCACCATCATCGCGTTCTTCTACTCGGCCGACATCCAGGTCGCGCCGCTGCTCCTGGCGCTCGTGCCGCTGGCGGCCTACGCGTTCCTGGCGCAGAGGTACCGCCGGTTCTTCGGCCGCCACGCCGCCGCGGCATGGTTGATCCTGCTGCCCCTGGGTATGGTCACGTGGGCGCTGGTGCATGCCTCCGGTATCCACGCCACGGTGGCCGGCGTGCTGTTGGGCTTCGCTGTACCGGTGATCAGGTCCCAGGCCTCCGGCGGTCCGGAGGCAGGCCCGGGTCTGGCGGAGATCTTCGAACACCGGTTCCGGCCGATTTCCGCCGGCGTGGCGGTCCCCGTCTTTGCGTTCTTCTCCGCCGGCGTGCTGGTGGGCGGCTGGGAAGGCCTGGGTTCAGCCCTGTCGGATCCCGTGGCACTGGGCATCATCCTTGGCCTTGTCCTTGGCAAGCCGATCGGCATCATGGGCACCACCTGGGTGCTGACCAAAGCCACCCGGGCCAGCCTGGACAGCTCCTTCAAGTGGATCGACGTGTTCGGTGTGGCGCTGCTGGCCGGGATCGGTTTCACGGTCTCCCTGCTCGTGGCGGAGCTCAGCTTCGGCCATGGCAGCCTGCATGACGACCATGCCAAGGTGGGCATCCTGGCCGCCTCACTGATCGCCGCGCTGCTGGCGACGGTGGTGCTGCGCACCCGGAACCGCCAGTACCGGCTCGCCGAAGAGCTGGAGAAAGTGGATTCGGACCACGACGGCGTCCCGGACGTCTACCAGGAACGCACCTAACCCGGTGGTCCGGCAGGTCGCCCGCCGGCCCGCCCGCCGCGCCGGGGGCCGGGACGGCCGCTCAGGCCGTAGCGAGCGGCTTCGCCTGGGCAGGCGGCACGGCCGGGGCCTCCACGTGGCGGATCTCCAGGGCCTCCGGGTCCAGCAGCTTCCGCGCACCGGTCCGGGCGTCCAGGATCCAGAAGAGTTCAAGGGCCGGGACGACGTCGGTCACCCGGCCGCTGTGGAACAGCTTGCCCCGGTGCCAGGCCTCGATCTGGTCCCCGATGCGGAGCTGGGCGGTACGTATTCCTGATGCCTCCATGAGAGCTGCCTCCTGCTGTTGTGTCCCCGTAAGCACAGCTTGCCGTGAAGAGGTTGCCGAAGTGTTTCCGCCCGGTGTTTTTTCTGTGTCAGGAGTGGCGGCTGGGGGCCGGAGCTTAGTCGTCCAGCGGGAACGCGACTGCCTCGCCCACCACCCGAAGGCACAGTTCCATCCCGGGCCTGGCGATCGAGGCGTTCCAGTGCCGGATGGTGATCACTTCGCCGCCGCCGGGGTACCGGTGGTCGGCGTGCTCCGCCACTTCCTTGGGCACATTGAGCTTCAGCCGCACCGTGGTTTCGGGGCCGAAATAGTCCGTGTCCACCACCACGCCGCGGATGGGGCCGTCCTCGGCGATGCGGATCTGCTCGGGGCGCAGCATGAGCTGGACCTTGCCCTGCGCCGGGGGGCGGCGGACAGGGATGCCACCCAGCGAGCAGGTGGCAAGTGATCCTTCCAGCCAGGCATCCAGGATGACGGCGTCGCCCAGGAACTCGGCGGTGGCCCGGTCCGCGGGACGCGTGTAGACGACGAACGGGTTGCCGATCTGGGCCAGCTTGCCGCCGCGCATCACGGCAACCTGGTCGGCGAAGGACAACGCCTCGGCCTGGTCATGGGTGACCAGGATGGTGGTGACCCCGGCCTCGGCCAGGACCTTGGCCACGGCGCGGCGGGTGGCCACTCGGAGGCCGGCGTCCAGGGCGGAGAACGGCTCGTCCAGGAGCATCAGTTCCGGTTCGCGGGCCAGGGCCCGGGCCAGGGCAACGCGCTGCTGCTGGCCGCCGGAGAGCTGGTGCGGACGCCGCTTTGCCATGGACGCATCCAGGGACACCATCTCCAGGAGTTCCGCCACCCGGGCAGCAATGGCCCGGCGGCCGCCCTCCAGCTTGGCCGGATCCAGGCCAAAAGCAACGTTCTGGCCTACCGTCAGGTGCGGGAACAGGGCGCCGTCCTGGGCCACGTAGCCGATCTGCCGCTTGTGCGCCGGGAGCCACGCG
This sequence comes from Pseudarthrobacter sp. YAF2, assembly GCF_052113345.1. Taxonomy (NCBI): domain Bacteria; kingdom Bacillati; phylum Actinomycetota; class Actinomycetes; order Micrococcales; family Micrococcaceae; genus Pseudarthrobacter; species Pseudarthrobacter sp. YAF2. The sequence goes on from NZ_JBFRDA010000001.1 coordinate 182,085, forward strand.
CCGTCACCGGCCACGGTGGTGCCATTGAGCGAGATGGTGCCGGTGTCCGGGTGTTCAAACCCGGCGATCAGGCGCAGCAGCGTGGTCTTGCCGGAGCCTGACGGACCCACGATGGCGGTGGTGCCGCCCTTGGCCACGGACAGGTTGACGCCCCTCAGGACCGCCTGGGAGCCAAAGTTCTTGGTGACGTCCGTGATGTGCAGGTGGCTGTTGGTGGTTGCCGCCACGGATGGGGAGACCCGTGGTTCCGGCAGCCGCCGGGTGGATGGTGCTGTCACTGTCCGGCTACTTTCTTGGACTGTTGGAAGAGAAGGTAGGTCATGGGAGCGGAAAGCAGGATCATCAGCAGGGCATAGGGCGCGGCTCCGGCATAGTCTATTTCACTGCTCTTGCTCCAGAACTCGGTGGCCAGGGTCTTGGTGCCGTTGGGGGACAGCAGCAAGGTGGCGGTGAGCTCGTTGGCGATGGCCAGGAACACCAGGGCCGCACCGCCGGCAGCGGCGGGGGCGGTGAGCCGCAGCGTGACGCGGATGAAAGCCAGCAGCGGCGGTTTGCCCAGCGCCTGCGCGGCCTCGTCGAGTTCCTTGGGAGCCTGCGCCAGCCCGGCCCGGAGGTTCACCAGGGCCCGGGGCAGGAACAGGAGGACGTACGCCGCCACCAGCACGCCGGCGGTCTGGTAGATTCCCGGCACCACGCGGATGCTGACGGTGACGAACGCCAGGGCCACCACGATGCCGGGCATCGAGCTGGTGACATAGTTGGACAGCTCCAGGGACTTGCTGAACCAGCCGGGCTTCCGCACCGCGAGGTACGCCATGGGGAACGCGACCACGATGGTGGCCGCCGCGCCTGCGAGGCCGTACCCGAAGGTGGCCAGGAGCGCCGGGAGGAATTCGGCGGCGGTCCAGACGTCGGCGCCGCCGGCCACGATCCACTTCAGCACGTAGTACAGCGGCAGGCCGAACGCCAGGGCGGTCAGCGCCAGCAGGAAGAGCTGGCCCGGAACCTGGTAGGCGTGAAGGGGGAGCCGCAGGGCCCTTGCCTGCACCCCGGAGCCGACTCTCGCGTAGCGGGCCGTGCCGCGGCTGCGGACCTCGGCCATCAGCAGGAGCAGGCAAAAGAAGACCAGCACGCTGGCCAGCATGTTGCCGGCGGCGCCGTTGAAGGTGGAGCGGTACTGGGTCATGATCGCGGTGGTGAAGGTATCGAACCGGATCATGGCGAACGCACCGTATTCGGCGAGCAGGTGCAGCCCCACCAGCAGGCCGCCGCCCGTGAGGGCGATCCGCATCTGGGGAAGCACCACCCGGAAGAAGGCCCGCCAGGCGCCCAGCCCCAGTGCGGCGGCGGACTGTTCGATGGCCGGGTCCAGCCGGCTCAGGGTTGCTGCCGCGGGAATGTACACCAGCGGGAAGTAGGACAGGGTGGCGATCAGGATTCCCGAGCCCAGGCCCCCCAGAGACGGGATGGCCGAAACCCAGGCGTAGCTGTTCACGAACGCCGGGATGGCCAGCGGGGCGGCCAGCAGGACAGCCCAGATCCGGCGGCCGCGGAGGTTGGTCCGTTCCACCAGCCATGCCCCCGCCACGCCAAGCAGCAGGCACAGCGGGATGGTGGCGGCCATCAGGAGCAGGGTGTTCACCAGCAGTTCGCCCACGCGGGGGCGCAGGATGAGGGCGACGGCGGTATCCCACCCGGTTGCCACCGTCATGTACACCACGTACCCCAGCGGGACGAGGGAGAAGAGGGCGATCAGCACCGCCAGGACGGACACCGCGGAAACGCCGAAAGGCGGGCGGGGGCTGTTGCCCCGGCCCGCCGTCGTCGTGCCCCGCCTGGCGGGAGCCGATAGATCGGTGGTCACGGAATTAGAGGAGCCCGGCCTGGGTCATGAGATCGCTGACCTTCTGGGAGTTGAGCTTTGCGGCGTCAACCTTGGGCGCCTGCAGGTCCTTGATGGGTACCAGTTTGTCGTTGGCAGGCACATCGGAGCCGATGGCGTACTCGAAGGACGTTCCGTTCTTCAGGACTTCCTGCCCCTTCTTGCCGGTGATGAACTTCAGGAACGCCTGCGCGGCGGCAGCATTCTTGGAGGAGTTGAGCACGCCGCCGCCGGAGACGGACAGGAACGCGCCGGGGTCCTCGTTCTTGAAGTAGTACGGCGTGACGTTGTTGGAGTTCTCGCCGGTCTTGGCCTGGTCGCCGTAGTAGTAGTAGTGGTAGATCAGCGCGGCATCCACTTCACCGGCGTTGACGGCCTTCATGGCCGTGCTGTTGCCCTTGTACGCCTTGGAGTTGTCCTTCATGGCCTTGAGCCAGTCCTCGGTGGCGCTTTCACCCTTGAGCTCCAGCAGGGCCGAGACGATGGCCTGGAAGTCGGCGCCGGTGGGCGAGGCGGCCCAGCGGCCCTTCCACTCCGGCTTGGCCAGGTCCAGCATGGACTTGGGCAGCTGGTCCTCGGTGAGCTTGGTCTTGTTGTACACCAGGACGGTGGAGCGGGCGGCGATGCCCGTCCACTTGCCGGTGGACGGCGCGAATTCGGCGGGAACCTGGGCCAGGGTGTCCTTGTTGACGTCGGCGAACAGGCCGGCGTTCTCCACCTGCGTCATGGCGGGGGAGTTCTCGGTGAGGAAGACGTCCGCGGGGGAGGCCTGGCCTTCCTGGATGATCTGGTTGGACATCTCGGTGTCGTCGCCCTGGCGGAGGGTCACCTTGATGCCGGTTTCGGCCGTGAAGGCGTCCACCCATTCCTTGGTGAGGCTTTCGTGCTGGGCGTTGTAGACAGTGATCTCGCCGGATGCGGCACCGTTGGAAGCGGAGCTGTCACCGGCGGGCGTGCCGCCGCCGCAGGCGGTCAGGCCGAGAGCTGCGGTGGCGGCGAGTGCGATGCCTGCCAGCGCGCTGTTGCGGATCTTCATTGAGGCTGCTTTCGTGGGGAAAAGTCTGCGTGAACCTAAGTCTTTACGGGCACCGGGACGCGGTGCCTATGTTCAAAAACTGTAGGGTAGGCAAACCTAAGCTCCAAGCCGGAAAGCGCTTTAAGTGACGAGGTTCACATCAATTACGCAAACATGGCGTGACGTAATTAGCCTGGAAAATCCTGGTGGTGCCGCTTACGGCCGGCTAGGCGATGCCGGTGGTGCCCAGGAAGCTGCCCACGGCGAACGTGAAGGCCATGGCCAGCGCACCGCCCAGCACCAGCCGCAGGGTTGCCTTGCGCTTGGAACTTCCGCCGATCCTGGCGCTGACGGTGCCGGTCAGGGCGAGCGCCAGGATAACTGCGACGAACGTGACCGGGATCCGGGCCTGTTCCGGCGGGAAGATGATGGCCAGCATCGGCAGCACGGCGCCCACCGTGAACGCGACGGCGGAGGCGATGGCGGCGTGCCAGGGGCTCACTACTTCCTCCTCGTCGATGTTCAGTTCGGCGGAGAGGTGCGCCTTCAGGGCGTCCTTTGCGGTCAGTTCCTCGGCAACTGTCCAGGCCGTGGCTTCGCTGAGTCCCTTGGCCTGGTAGATCTCCGCAAGTTCGGCAAGCTCCCCGTCGGGATCGTCCCTGAGCTCCTGGCGTTCCTTTTCGATCAGTGCCCGCTGGCTGTCGCTCTGGCTGCTGACGGACACGTATTCGCCCAGGGCCATGGATACGGCGCCGCCCACCACGGCGGCCGTGCCGGCCACCAGGATCGGGGCGAGGTCGTTGGTCACGCCCGCAACGCCCACCACGGTCGCGGCGACGGAGACGATGCCGTCATTCGCGCCGAGGACGCCGGCCCGCAGCCAGTTCAGGCGCGCCGCCACGCTGCTGTCGTGGGGTTCGTTGTGGCTGAGCTTCACGGTTTCAGACATGCTGGCAGTAAACCACCGGCCGGCTGGCTTTACCACGAAGGTTTGCATCCCCTAACACGGGCGGAATCCGGCGTATCAGTACGTTGTGGCGTTCGGCAGGATCAGGGGCGGCAGCGGGGCCTGGTTGAAGTCGAAGGACTTGGCCAGATCGCCCAGCTGCGGGTTGTTTTCCCGGACGTCGGGCCGGGCATCGGGCCGGCCGTCCGTGGCGGGGTCAATGCGTTCGCCGCCCAGGAAATCGTCCTCGATGAACTTGAAGTAGGCGTCGTGGCTGAGCACCTGGTGGTCGATGTACCCCTTCCGTGCGTACGGGCTGATCACCAGCCCAGGGACGCGCAGTCCGTAGCCGTTGTCGTCCACCACCGGCGGGCTTTCGTGGTCATAGAACCCGCCCCAGTCATCCCAGGAGAGGAAAATGGCGGTGCTGTCCCAGTCCGGCCCGCTCATCACCGCGTTGATGAGCCCGGCCACGTAGGCCTGCCCGGTGCTGATCTTTGCCGGGGCGTGTTCGCTGACCTTATCCGTGGGCGCCACCCAGGTGACGGCCGGCAGGGTGCCCTGGCGCGCGGCGTCGTAGAAGCCGCTCAGGGGCTTGATGTTGCCTTGCTCGCCGTCTTCCTTGACGGTGTCGAAGTACAGCAGCGGGTTCCACAGGCCGGGGGTCTTGGCGTCCTGCTTGACGGGGTCGCAGGTGGCGGCGTCGTTCCGGCAATCCGGTTCGGTGCCGTTGAAGACGTAGTAGGCCCAGGGCACCTGGTGCTTGTGGAGCAGGAACGTCAGGTCCGTCCAGGCGTAGTCCGGCAGTTCCAGTTTCTTGGCGGCTTCCGTGAGCTTCTTCTTCAGGTCATCGGACACGGGGGCGGCATCCACGGCTGCCTGGCAGACGGCGTAGGAATCGGTGGGCTGGCAGCTGGTGCCGATCAGCTGGTCGATCCGGGCCGCGAGGCCGGGGTCGATCCCGGCGGCTTCCAAGGCTTCACGGCAGGGGTCCAGGTCCATTCCGGCCTGGCATTTGCCGATCAGGGTGTCCTTGATGATTTGCGGTTCCGGTTCGGGGTCCGGGTCCTGCAGGGCGTTCACGCACGACGACGGGTCCCCGGCTTTGGTGCACTTGGCGGACCATTCCGAGACCAGGTACAGGTGCGCCGGCAGGCTCCACGACGCCGCCGAGGCGAACAGGTGGTCCTGAAGGGTGAAATTCTGCGCGTAGGCCCAGTAGTTGGGCAGGTCCCGGCCGTCGTGGTAGCCCATCACGTCGGTGGGCATGGTGGTGCTGTACGTGCATTTGGTGCTGGCGGCGCTGCAGCCGGACAGCCCCTTCTCTGCCTGCGCCACGAACCCGTCCATGGCGCCGCCGTTGATGTCCCCGGTGGCGTCGGCGTGGCTGTGCGGACCCCCGGCATTGCTGTCCGCGGAGTTGTAGAAGGGGGCGATGCAGCCTCCGTTCGCCGGGTCCGGAAGGCACACTGCGGGCTTGCCGTCCTTCATGGGAATCCCGTCGGCGCCGGGGTAGGTTCCGAAGTAGCTGTCGAAGGACCTGTTTTCCTGGGTGATGATCACCACGTGCTTGATCTTGGAGATCCCGGCGTCGGCAGACGTGCCCTGGCCGGCGGCTACTCCCGCGTCCTGGGCCGAGGCAGGGGCGGAGGCGGGCGCGTTCGGTGCCGGTGAGCCTGCGCGCAGGGCGGTGGGAAGAACGACGGCGAGAATCACCAAAACCGCCAGCGCCACGGCACCTGCCAGGACGGTCCGCCGTCGGCCGTTCCATGCAAGCTTCACCCTAGGACTCCTTCCTGAACACGTCATCGCCGAAGGTGGCGACCGCGGGATCGCCGGCAAGCCCGAGGCGGGGGAGGAAGTAGAAATCTTCGATGGTAGCCAGCAGGCTGTAGTGGTTGTAAGCCCGGTCCGAGGACGTGCCCGCTTTGCTGAACGGGGAGAGCACCAGTGCGCCCACCTTGCCGCCGCCCGCACCACCTGCAGGGCTGGCCGCGTCTGATTCAGGGGGGCCGGACGAGTCGCCCTCGGCCTCGTCGAAGGTGATCACCAGCATGCCGTCCTGTTTGTACGCCGGTGAGGACAGGATGGCCGGCACCTGCTCTTTCAGCCACGCATCCACCGCTGCCAAGCCGCCGGTGGTGCCGTCCGCGCAGGTGGCGTCATGGCCGTCGTGGCACAGGTTGGGCGTGATGTAGGAAAGGGTGGGCGTGGTGTCCACGGATTTCACGTCCTCCGCAAGCGCCGCGAAGTTGACCACGTTTTTGGCACAGTCCGGTGATGAGGTGATGGAGCGGAAGTACACGAAGGGGTTGTGGTGCGTGGAGTACTGGCTCTCCTCGGTGGCCTTGATGTGGTTGTCCGGCTCGCCCAGCGGCGGGTGTTCGCAGGGCTCCTGCATGTCCTCCATGTAGCCCTTCCACGTCTTGCCCTGGGCGGTCAGCTGCCCCGCCAGGGTTTGCGTGTCCGCCGGGTAGACGCAGCCGTCGCCCTGCAGGGTGCCTTCCGAGTCGGTGCCGGTGGCGTTGAACTCGGTGTACGTGTGGCAGTCCAAAATGGTGCTGTCATTGGGCCGCTGGCCGGAGATCTGGGCCAGGTAGTTGGGCAGTGAGTTGTGGGCGATGCCGTAGTAGTTCTTCAGCAGCACGCCCTTTTTGCGAAGCGTTCCGGACAGGTAGGGGGCGGGGGAGTTGTCACCCCACACGGAGTCGTAGCCCTTGTTCTCCAGGTTGATGACGAACACGTGCCCCGGGGTGCGGGTGTGGTTTGCGGTCTTCGTGATGCTTGGACTTGGCTCGGCTGTGCTGCTCGGGGCGGCTGCCCCGGTGGGAGTTGCCGGGCTGGTGGCGGCCGACGGAGCAGGCGTGGGCGCGGGGCCATTCGTGGCACAGGATGCCAGGACAGGCAGCAACAGGACGGGCAAAATCAGCAGGCCGGGGATCCGCCACCGGCCTGTCATGGTGCGGGGAACAGTGCTGTTGTTCACGCCCGGCCTCACTTGTTCGCAGCTGTGGTCCTGCCCGCCGGGCTATGTGGCGGCCCGGCCGGCAGGTATTGGCTCCCCAGCGTTGCGGACACTCTCGCATACCGCGGCCCGGATTTGCACCGGCAAACCCTGTGAGTTCGCAGTTAATCCGGCCGTTTTCCGGGCTCAGCCCACTTTCCGGCGGTAGATGGCGGCCGCGGCCGTGTAAGCCACCGCGAGGATGCCGGCCAGCCAGGCGAGCGCGGTCCAGATTCCGGTGCCCACGGGTTCCTGCGCGAGGAGTGCCCGGAGGGTGTCCACGATCGGAGTCACCGGCTGGTTTTCGGCGAACCAGGCGACCGGGCCGGGCATGGTGGCCGTGGGAACGAACGCCGAACTGATGAATGGCAGGAAGATCAGCGGATAGCTCATGCCGCTGGCGCCGTCCACGGTCTTGGCGGCCAGGCCGGCGACCACTGCCAGCCAGGTCAGCGCCAGGGTGAACAGGACCAGGATTCCGGCGACTTCGAGCCACGCTGCCACGGAGGCTCCACTGCGGAACCCCATGACCAGGGCCACGCCGATCACGATGGCGATGGCTGCGAGGTTGGCGGCCAGGGAGGTGACCACGTGTGCCCACAGGATGCTCGGCCGGGCGATCGGCATGGATCCCAGCCGTTCGACGATCCCGCCCTTGACGTCAAGGAACAACCGGTAGGCGGTGTAGGCCACGCCGGAGGCGACGGTGATCAGGAGGATGCCGGGGAGGAGGTAGTTGACGTAGGAGCCTCCCGAACCGGTGGTGATGGCGCCACCGAATACGTAGACGAACAGCAGCATCATGGCCACGGGTGTCACCGCGGTGGTGATGATGGTGTCCGGGCTGCGGAGGATTTGCCGCAGCGAGCGGCCGGTCAGCACGCCGGTATCGCGCAGGGCGTGGGTGCTCATCAGTGTTCCTTTCGTGTCGCGGAGGCGCTGGTGGGCTGTTCCTGCTGGTCCTCGGGTGCATCCCCCACCAGGGCCAGGAAGACGTCCTCAAGGGAAGGCTGTTTCTCCACGTATTCCACCGTGGCGGCCGGGAGGAGCTGCTTGAGTTCGGCGAGCGTCCCGTTCTGGATGATGGTGCCCCGGTGCAGGATGGCGATGCGGTCTGCGAGTTGTTCTGCCTCCTCGAGGTACTGGGTGGTGAGCAGCACGGTGGTGCCCTGGCCCGCGAGCTGCCTGATGGTCCGCCACACCTCGATGCGTGCCTGCGGATCAAGCCCCGTGGTGGGTTCGTCGAGGAAGAGGACCGGGGGATCCCCGATCAGGCTCATGGCGATGTCCAGGCGCCGCCGCATGCCGCCCGAGTACGTGGCAGCCCTGCGGTTGGCTGCCTCTTCCAGCCCGAAGCGGGCCAGCAGGCTGCCGGCCACCGTGCCCGGGTTGGGCAGGTGGCGCAGCCGGGCCACCAGCACCAGGTTCTCCCTGCCGCTGAGGACGTCGTCCACCGCGGTGAACTGTCCGGTCAGGCTGATGGAGCCCCGTACATCCTCGGCCTGCGTGCCGACGTCGAAACCGTTCACCGCGGCCGTGCCGGTGTCCGGCTTCAGCAGGGTGGAGAGGATTTTCACCAGCGTGGTCTTGCCCGCGCCGTTGGATCCGAGCAGCGCGAAGATGCTTCCCGGCATCACATCAAAGTCGACGCCCCGCAGCACCTGCAGGTCCTTGAACGACTTTTCGATGCCCTGCACCCGGATGGCTGGTAGCAGGGCCTGGTCTGTGGCCATGGCCGGTCCTTTCCGTTGGGTCGTTTCTCAGGCGTCGCCGGCAGCGGCCTGGTTGATGGTGTCCGTCAGGCGCTTGCGCTCCTTGTTGATCCACTGGCCGTCCGAGTAATTGCTGATGAAGGTTTCTGCGAACTCCACCGGGTCCTCCCCAACGATGTCGCGGACCGGAGTGCCGTCCGCGGCGGCCCCTTCGACCAGGTCCGCCAGGTCCTCCAGCATCTGCATGAGGACGTCGCCCTTGACGATGGCGCCGGCGTAGGTGAAGTAGCGTTCCAAGGCCTCGATGGTGGTCCGGTAGTTGCCGGGCAGCTGTTCCTTGCGGGCCTTGTACTGGCGCCAGCGTTTTTTGTCATCGAAGGAACCGGTGACTTTCTCGAGCCATCCCTGGGTCATGGTCATTCTCCTTTTTCCTGCGGGTGATTGTTGTGGTGGAGTTGCTCGATCCGTTCGGCGAGGAAGCTCCAGGTGCGCCAGAACTCGTCCAGGTAGGCACTGCCGGAAGCGTTCAGCGAGTACACCTTGCGGGGCGGTCCTTTCTCGGACGGGACTTTGGCCACGTCCACCAGGCCGCGTTGTTCGATGCGGACCAGCAGCGCGTACACCGTGCCCTCGACGATGTCCGAGAAGCCCTGCTCACGCAGGCGGGCGGTGATTTCGTAGCCGTAGGCCGGCCGTGCGGCGAGGGTTGCCAGGACAATGCCTTCCAGCGTGCCCTTGAGCATCTCGGTCATTTGCTTGCCCATCGAAATCCTTCGGTACCTAGTGTTGCTGACTACTAGTAGATAGTAACACTGACTAGCGGAAGGGCAAGCCCCTGCAGCAGGTCTTTCTGCCCTATTGGGCGCACCCCGCCAGGCGTTGACTTGATCCATGGGCAGCAGAAGCCCATAGGACGGAAACGGACTGGCGTTCCATCCACACCGGAAAGGAAACTCAGTGAAAAAGTGGTATCGGTGGCAGGACTATGTAGCGGCTGCCGCCGGACTCTTCACCGCGGTGGCGGTCCTGTTCACGCGGCAGGAAAACATGTCCACTACCCTCATGCTCGTCTTCGGCGGGCTCCTGGTGGTCAGCGGCATCATCAACCTGGCAATGCCCGGAACACCGGTCATGGAATACGCCCAGGCTGTCATTGCCGCAGTAGTGATCCTCTCGCCGTGGCTGGGATCTTACACTGGCGCGACGGGCGCAGCGTGGACGTCGTGGATTGCAGGGGCAGTGGCGCTGGTGGTCACCGCGGTGGCCATAAAGCCCAGCACTGACGCCCACCACAATCTGCGCATCTCGCATTAGCGGCATCCGCCATGACTGAAGTGATGCGGTATGAGGTGGGATCCACTTCGGCCCAGGCCGCACCGGAGGCCATGGCGGAGCTGTACCTGCACGGCGGGTGAGGGTGATGGTTGCATTCCTGAACAGGGCCGACGCCGGGCGGCGGCTGGGCAAACGGCTTGCCGGCCTGCGCGGACGGGACGTGGTGGTGCTGGGACTGCCCCGTGGCGGAGTGCCCGTGGCGTTCGAGGTGGCCAAGGCCCTCGAGGCGCCACTGGACGTGATCGTGGTGCGGAAACTGGGGGTCCCCTTCCAGCCTGAAGTGGCCATGGGAGCCATCGGCGAGGGCAACGTCCGGGTCCTGGATCCGCGCACCATGTCCATGGCCCGCGTCTCCCAGGAAGACCTGCAGGAGGTTGAACGGCGGGAGCGGGTGCTTCTTGAAAGCAGGGTGGCACGGTTCCGCCAAGGGCGCCCGCGGCTCGACCTGACCGGACGCACGGCGGTCATCGTGGACGACGGCATCGCCACCGGCTCCACCGCCAAAGCTGCCTGCCAGGTGGCCCGGGAACTCGGCGCAGCAACAGTAATCCTTGCCGTTCCCGTTGCCCCCGCCCGCGCCATCGTGGAGCTGAAGGAACCGGACGACGTCGTCTGCCTGCTCTCGCCCCAGGACTTCCAGGCCGTGGGCTACTACTACCATGACTTCTCGCCCACCGAGGATGGTGAGGTGGTGCAGCTGCTGGACGCCGCGGCCTCCCGGCCTCGCGACGGCGGCGAGGAAAGGGAAGACGGCACCCGGGATGACGAAGTCGAGATCCCGGACGGAAGTGCTGTGTTGCGCGGCAGCCTCCACCTTCCGGCCCGGTGCGACGGTACGGTCCTCTTCGCCCACGGCAGCGGCAGCAGCCGGCACAGCCCCCGCAACCGCTACGTAGCCTCGGTCCTGCACGGGGCAGGGCTGGGCACCTTGCTTCTTGACCTCCTCACGTTGGAAGAGGAAGTCAACCGCGCCAACGTCTTCGACATTGCTCTGCTGGCCCGGCGCCTTTCCGCCGCAACCCATTGGCTGCAAGCGCGGCATGCCGGCTCGGCCGGCCGGATCGGCTACTTCGGAGCGAGCACGGGCGCGGGCGCGGCGCTCTGGGCCGCCGGCGAGCCGGGCGCCGGGGTTGCCGCCGTGGTGTCCCGGGGCGGCCGGCCGGACCTGGCCGGTCCGCGGCTCGACGCCGTTAGAGCCCCCACCCTCCTGATCGTTGGCAGCGCCGACACTCAGGTACTGGCACTGAACCGCCAGGCTATTGCACGCATGCAGGCACCCACACGGCTTGAGATAGTCCCGGGGGCAACCCACCTCTTCGAGGAGCCCGGAACCCTGGCCATGGCCGCCAACCTTGCCGCCGAGTGGTTCCGGCACTACCTCCTGCTGACACCGGTGGGGCGGTCCATGCCGGAGGCAAGGGAATGACCCTGCCGTGCTTGTCCGGTTTAGGGGCCTTGTTGAAGGAAGCCAACGCCCCGGTCATGGTCAGCGGGGGAACAACCGGACAGCCAGGTTGCGGGCGGTAAGTCCGGCACGGGTGGCCGGGACCAGCAGCGCCGCTCCCAGGCGATACCCGCGCTGCCGGGCGGCGACCACCTTTCGGTGGCGGGACTCGTACCGGCGCAACGCGGTTGTGGGGTCTTCCGGCGCCGCGCCCAGCGCTTCAGCAAGGGTTTGAGCGCCGATCATGGCGAGGCTGGATCCGTCGCCGAAGAGGGAGACGCAGGAGGCCGCGTCCCCCAGCAGGGTCACCCGCCCTTTGGACCATCGCGGCAGGCTGACCTGGCTAATGGCATCGAAGTACATGTCCTCCGCGTCACGCACCTGGCCGGTCAGGTCTGGCAGTTCAGGCACCGGCCACCTGTACCGCGTATAGGCCTGAAGGACGATCCTGCGCTGGACCCGGGGGTCGCGGTACTCCGGGCCAGGACTTTTCGGACCCCGGAAGATGAACCCGGCACCGGCAGTTCCGCGGACGGGGTGGATGGTCAGCGACAAGCCCGGCTGATTGTACATAACCACTGTTGAGGGGTGGGCTGCGGGCTGCCCGAGCGACAGGGTGGCGATGTACAGGCCGAGCGGGTGGACGAAACGGGCCTCGGGGCCGAACGCCAGGTTCCGCACAGTGGAGTGCAGGCCGTCGGCGCCCACTACAAGGTCAAACCGGCGCGGTGCTGCATGCTCGAAGGTCACGTCCGCGCCCGCATCATCCGCCTTCAGGCCGGTCACAGACTCACCGAAAAGGAACTCGGTGGAGTCCCCAGCCGCCTTGCAGAGGATATCCGCAAGGTCGGCGCGCGGGATCTCAACGTCGTCGCCCCGCGGCCGACCCAGCCGCAGCGGCCCGGTACTGCGCCCGCTGGGCGCCACGAATGTCAGGCCGGGTGCGTGGGTTGCGGCTTCCTGCAGCCGCGGCAGGATGCCCATTTGGCGTGCCACCTCGGTAGCGGCGCCGTGGACGTCAACCGGATTGCCGCTGGAACGCAGTCCCCGGGCGCGTTCCACCACTGTTGGCCGGAACCCGCGGCGGCCCAGCCAAAACCCGAGCGTGGGTCCGGCGATTCCCGCCCCGCAGATCAGTACTGTTGGCTGCCGCACAGGCCCAGCGTAGTCCACTGGCTATGGCCCTACGCGCTCCCTCGGCGGGGTGTGGGCCCCAGCCGGTGCGTGGTCGTTCCCGCGCATCCGGACGGCGACCACAACACCGGACGCTGCGGTGAGCAGCGCGACGGCGGCGATGGCCGCGGGGATGCCGTAAAGGTCCGCGAGTACTCCTGACAGCAGGGCACCCACGGCGAATCCGCCGTCGCGCCACAGCCGGTACACGCCCACCGAGCGGGCCCGCCAGGCCGGGTGGGCGACGTCGCCGATGGCGGCCAGCAGGGTGGGGTAGACCATGGCGGTCCCGAGGCCCAGCACGACGGCGGCGGCGAGCCAGGGTGCGAAGCTGTGCGCTGATGCAATGGTCGCCAGGGCGACGGCCTGGACCAGCATGCCGCCCGCAATGAACCATTTTCGGCCCCATTTGTCGGAAGCGGCGCCGGTGACCAGCTGCGCGGCGCCCCAGGCGGCGGGGTACGCGGCGGCCAGGATGCCGATCTGGCCCAGGTTCAGCCCGGAGCCGGCGAACAGCACGGGGAAGAGCCCCCAGGCCAGGCCGTCATTGAGGTTGTTGACCAGGCCGGCCTGGCTGGCTGCGGACAGTGACCTGTCCTTGAAGCTGGTGAGGGTGAACACCTGGCCGGTGGTGAGGCCGGCGTGGGCGCTGCCCTGCGCACTGACATGCTGCGAGGCCTCGGTCCTGGCATGGTGGTGGGTCTCCTTCACCGCCAGGACCGTCAGGCCCAGGCCGAGGGCGATGTACGCGGCCCCCAACAGGAAGGGTGCCGGGCGGAGGCCGTAGGCCGTGGCGAGGTAGCCGGTGGCCAGGGCCGTGACGGCGACGCCCAGGTAGCCGGCTGCCTCGTTGAAGCCCATGGCCAGGCCACGCTGCTTGGGGCCCACCAGGTCCATTTTCATGATCACGGCGGTGGACCAGGTGAGGCCCTGGCTGACGCCCAGCAGCACGTTGGCTGCCACGATCCAGCCCCACGACGGGCCGAAGATGAGCATCAGCGGGACAGGCACTGCTGCCAGCCAGCCGGCGATGAGGACCGGTTTCCGGCCGTACCGGTCCGAGAGTGTGCCGGCGAAGTAGTTCATGGCGGCCTTGGACAGGCCGAAGGCGAGGATGTAGGTCAGTGCGCCCGTGTACAGGTCAAGGTGGAATTCCTGTGCGGCGAGCAGGGGAAGGACCGTGCGCTCCTGGCCGAGGGTGCCACCCACCAGCGCGTTCACGGTCACCAGCAGCATGAACTGGGCCAGGTTCTGCCGGAGGCCCAGCACCGCTGCGGGGGATCCGCCGGTGCCGCGGAGGGTGTTGCCCTGCATGGTGGCTCCGTTCTGATGGGGCAAAAGGTGGCCCGGACGCGCGGGGGACGCGTCCGGGCCGGGCCCGGGCAGGAGGGGGGTCCTGCCCGGGCGTCTTGGGGTGGTTTAGCCGCGGTTAGGCTGCGGGGACGCTGTTCCGCCAGGAGTTCCAGGCGGCGTAGCTGCCGTCGAGTTCGACGACGTCGTACCCGGCACGGCGCAGGGCGCTGGCGGCTACGGAGTTCCGTACCCCGGACTGGCAGTAGGACACGATGGTTCCGCCGGAGGGGAGTTCATCCAGGTGCCACATGACGCGGCCGCCGCTGAGCTGGTACGAGCCCGGGACGTGCCCGGCCTTGTGTTCGGTCTTGTTGCGGACGTCCAGGACCATGGCGGCGTCGAACTTCTCGAGCTCCTCGGGCTGGATCAGCTTCGGCGTGAAGGTGGGCAGCCCGTCGATGCTGGTGAGGTAGCCGGCCACGTTGTCGATGCCCACGCGGACCAGGTGGTCCCACATGTCCTGGGCCTGGTCCTGGCTGTTGGCCAGGAGTACCAGCGGGTTCTTGTCCGTTTCCGGGTTGACTACCCAGGCGCCGTAGCTGGCTACTGATTTTCCGGCCGGGACGTTCAGGGACCGGGCCACGGTGCCTTGGTGGACTTCGGCGTTGGAGCGGGTGTCGATGAAGGTCAGGGTGTCATCCGCCAGGCCCTTGGCGACATCGGCGGTGTCCAGCTCCTGCAGCGGGGCAAGCTCGCCCATGACGGCCGGCCCGACGCGGTTTTCGCGCTTCATCCGGCCGAAGTAGGCGTGCGCGTCGGGCTGGCCGTCGAGGAGTTCGTCGATGAAGCCCTGCTCGTCGTTGGCGGCGAGGTAGGGGCCCCACCAGGCGTAAAGGCGTTCGTACCCAACTGTTGAGGACGGGATGGCGCCCAGGGCCTTGCCGCAGGCACTGCCGGCGCCGTGGGCGGGGTGGACCTGGACGTAGTCCGGCAGGGTGAGGAACTTGTGGCGCAGGCTGGCGAAGAGCTGCTTGGCGCCCTCGAAGCGGGTGTCGATCCCGCCGGCTGCCTCGTCCAGCAGGTCCGGCCGGCCCAGGTCGCCGGAGAAGACGAAGTCTCCGGAGAGCAGGTAGCCGGGCTTGTCGCTGAACGCACCGTCGGTGACCAGGAAGGACAGATGCTCCGGAGTGTGGCCGGGGGTGTGGACGGCTTTGATGCTGATGTTGCCCAGGGTGATGGTGTCGCCGTCGTAAAGGCGTTCGCCGTCGAATTCGTACTGCCAGTCCGGTCCGCCCTCCCCGGAAACGTAGATCTTGGCGCCGGTGGCGGCGGCCAGTTCGCGGGTGCCGGAGAGGTAGTCGGCGTGGATGTGGGTCTCGGTGACGGCCACGATTTTCATGCCGTTCCTGGCGGCAAGGTCCTGGTAGACGGCGATGTCCCGGCGGCCGTCCACCACGATTGCCTCGCCCTTGGCCTGGCAGCCGATCAGGTAGCTGGCCTGGGCCAGGTCTTCGTCGTATATGCGTTCAAGCAGCATCTGGTGCTCCTTCGAATGGGAAAGATATGAAATCCTGGTACCAATTTTAGATACCAGGGGGGGTATACAGCAACTGGAGATATCCCCCGGAATGTCAGGTGGTGGGGAGTCCGGCACGGGTCCAGGCGGTCATGCCGCCGGCCATGGTGTCCGCCGAGTAGCCTGCGCCGTTGAGGGCGTCGGCGACGGCGGCGCTGCGGTTGCCGCTGCGGCAGACCGCGATGACGGGGACAGCCGGGTCGAGCTCGCCCAGGCGTGCCTGCAGCTGGCCCATGGGGATGTGCAGGGCCCCGGGGATCATGCCTTCGGCGACTTCGAAGTCCTCGCGGACGTCGAGGATCCGGGCGGCGTTGCGGCGCTGGTCGGTTTCGGTGATGGTGATTTCAGCCATGGTGGGTCTCCTTCGAAATGGTGTGTGGCTGGTTCAGAGGGGCCCGTTCAGTGGACGGGTTCGCCGGCCTGGCGCCAAGCGGCCATGCCGCCGCGCACCGAGTAGGCGTCGTAGCCCTTGGCGGCCAGGAGCCGGGCGGCGGAGGCGGACCGTACGCCGGAGGCGCAGATGGCGATCACGGGGCGGGTTTGTTGGATGCCGGCGGTGCTGGCCTGCAGCCGGTCCAGGGGAACATGCTTGGCTTGCGGTGCCCGGCCGGTGCGCCATTCCTGGGCCGACCTGACGTCGATGAGCGCGGCACCGGAACCCAGGAGCTCCTTGGCTTGCGTTACGGAGATTGTCTTGTAGGGCTTGCTGAAGGCTTTCTTGAGCGAATCGATCAGTCCCATGGTGTTCTCCTTCGGGCTAAGGGGGTTTGGGGGGTGTCAGGCGGTGGCGGTGCCGGCGGTGACCCACGCCGCGACGGCGAAGATCAGGACCGCGAACGAGATGCGGATGTGCTTGTCCTTCAGGTGGCGCGCGAACCGCGCGGCGACCAGTGATCCCAGGATGGCCGGGACGGCGAACGCCAGGGTGGTGGCCCAGTGGAGCGTGTATCCGGCGGCGTGGGCGCTGAATCCGGCGGCGGAGTTGATCACGATGATCGCCAGCGAGGTTCCGACAGCCTGCTTCATCCGCAGGCCCAGGAAGATGGTCAGTGCGGGGGTTATGAGGAAGCCGCCGCCCACGCCGAGAAGTCCGGTGAGGAACCCGACGAGCAATCCAACACCGACGGCCTTGGGTGCGCAGGACCGGAAGGCCCGGTTGGGCCCCGTGCTGCAGGTTCCTTCGCTTTCGCGGGGTTTGCTGAGCATCCGGATGCCCGCGGCCACCATGATGACGGCAAACGCCAGCATCAGGATGTTGGGATCCAGGAGTTTGCCGACGGCGGCGCCGGCCCAGGCCGCCGGGATGCCGGCGGCCCCGACCAGGGCGATGACGGGCCAGTTCAGGCCCTCCCGGATCCGGGGGAGCAGGGCTGCCAGTGACGATATGCCCACCACCAGCAGCGACGTCGGGATGGCCTGGGCGGGGCTCATGCCCACCCCGTACACCAGTGCGGGAACGGCGATGATGGAGCCGCCGCCGCCCACGACGCCCAGGACGATTCCGACGACGAGCCCCAGACCCAGGGCCGGGATCATGCCGCGGCGTCCTCTTCAGTCGCCTGAACGGGAAGCTGCAGGATGGCACTTTCGCGGGTGGGCTCCGTGGCGGCCTTGTTCCAGGGCATGGCCGAGAGGGCCTTGCCCATGGCGCAGGTGTTGGTGGCGGCGGAGAAGGTCAGGCCGGTGCCGATCACTCCGGCCAGCGTGCGGATTTTGGGGGAGACGAACTTGCCGCCCACCAGTCCCAGCATCACCAGGGAACCCGCGGCCAGGCGGACCTGGCGTTCCATGTCCCAGCGGTCCTTGCCTTTGACCACGTCGCCGCCGGCGGCGGCGAAGCCGGGCACGCCGCCGGTGAGGACATGGGCGGTGTCGAGGCCAACCGCCGCCATCCGCTGGCGCGCCTGCTGGGCACGGACTCCGGACTGGCAGACCAGGACCACGCGTGAGCCCAGCCGGGCGGCGAGGTCGCCGGTGTGCTCGGAGAGGAGGGGGAGTGGCACGTTGTAGGAGCCGCGGATGTGCATGGACTCGAATTCAGGGGCGGAACGCACGTCGATCACCATCAGGTCCTGGTGCGCGTTGAACCAGGACTGCAGGGTCTCGGGGGCGAGTGCAGTAACAGCGGTTGCTGTGGAAGGGGATGTCATGGGGGCCTCTCAAACGGGGGAGGGTGGATACCCCACCGAGTATTACAGATACCCCTGGGGGTAGTCAAAACACCCGTGGGGGTATATGCTTGGTGGCAGCACCCCACCGATGGAGAACCCCCTTATGGAACTGAACCCAACCGAACTCACGCCTGTGATCAACCGCCTCAAGCGCGCCCAGGGCCAGCTCGCCGCGGTCACCCGGATGCTCGAGGAAGGCCGGGACTGCAAGGACGTCGTCACCCAGCTGGCGGCCGTCTCCAAAGCCCTTGACCGCGCCGGCTTCGCCATCATCGCCACCGGCCTTGAGCAGTGCATCACCCAAAAAGACGAAACCATGGACCGGAAAGAGCTGGAGAAGCTGTTCCTGTCCCTCGCCTGACCCGTCCGCCGGACACTTTCGGGCAACTTCGAGGAGCACCATGACCTACACGCTGGCCACCACCGTCGCCCTTCCCTGGGCCGAAGCGCTGGAACGCACCCGCGAGGCCCTTGCAGCGCAGGGCTTTGGAATCCTGACGGAAATCAACATCCGCTCCACCTTCGAAGCCAAGCTCGGCACCGAGGCCGCGGACGCCGTCGGGGACTATGTCATCCTTGGCGCCTGCAACCCATCCCTTGCCAGCCGCGCCCTCGCCGCCGAGCCGCAGATGGGCGCCCTGCTGCCGTGCAATGTGGTGGTGCGCCGCAAAGCCGGTGCCCAAGAGACCACAGTTGAGGCGATCGACCCTCAGGCCATGGTCCAGCTCAGCGACGCGCCTGCAGTCAAGGACGTGGCGGACGACGCCGGGACGCGGCTCCGGAATGCCCTCGCCAGCCTAGGCGGCGCAGCAGGATAGCCGCGCAGCTCAGGGAGTGATCGGTCCGGCGCCGGCCTTGGCTGCGCGGGATTCCAGGAGCACTGCACGGTGACGACGCTCCAGCTGGACCACGTCCCGCCCGAAGGAAAACGCCAGCAGTGCCAGGGCCGCAACCGGAATGGACACCGCGGCCCCCGCCGGGATGCCGGGAATCAGCGGCATGAGCAGCGCGAACGGCTGGAACGCCCCGATTGCCTTCCGGGACTGACGTGGCGGCAGTGACCCGCGGAGGTGGGGCCGGAAGCGTCCGGCGGCCACGAAAACGTAGTACATGCCCCCAATCGCCAGCACCCACGGCCCCACCCGCGCAGCGGCCGCGACGGATAACGCAAGGACCAGCCCGGCGTCGGTGGCCGCATCAAACCGCGCCCCCACCGTGGAGGACAGCCCGGTCCGCCGTGCTACCGCCCCGTCCACCCCGTCCAGCGCGAAGGCCAGCCCGCCCAGGACCGGAATCAGCAAGTCCGCCCGCGGCCCCGTGAACAGTTGGGGGACCGCCAGCGCGGCACAGAGGGCGGCGAGGACGGCGCGCAGCAGCGTCAGGCGGTCGGCCGGAGTGGAGAACCTGGGTGCCCGCCGCAGCACGGACGCGGCCGCCGCGCCCGTGACCAGCGCACCCGCGCCCAGGCCTGCCAGTTGCAGGGGAAATCCGGGGGCTGACAAGGACGACAGCCACAGCGCCAACAAACCGTAGGCGGCCAGGGCGGCCAGTGCGTCGGGGACGGCACGCCCGGCCGCACCGCGAGGCCCTGCCGCCTCCGCCCGCACACTGACGACGGCGGCCGACCCGGGCCACCGGCGTGCCGCGGAATCCGGACGGGGAATCACGTGCCGGGACGCGTCGCGCGGCGCTTCACGACGCCGGAGCGCCGCTTCCCGGACGCCAGCGCCAGTCCCCCGGCGGCCAGGAGGGCCCCGGCTCCCTCGGCGACGGCGCTGAGGGTCTTCGAGAAGAACCAGACGGGATCGTACATGGCGGGGATCGGTCCGATGGCCGGGATATCAACGTACCGGTACAGCATCACGGCCGCGAAGGCGCTCAGTGCCACCAGCAGGGCCACGGCATAAGCTGCCCGGCTGCCGCGGAGCAGGACAAAGATTCCGGCCACAAGCGCCGCCGCGGCCTCCAGCAGGAACAGGGTGCCCTGGCTGACGGTGCCCGGCTGGGCGTTCTGGTAGCCCGGGGCCAGGAACAGGTGTACGCCGGCATCGATGAACAACGCAAGGGCGGTAAATAGTCTTAGTGCCACGCTTATGTATACGCCCGAAGTTCCCTTCCGGTTCACCCGGCCCCCTTATAAATGCGGGTTCGATGCGGAATATTTAGGATCATCCGCAACCTTGCGCCCATAGCGGGCAGCGAAGCCTGCGGCCCTACGAGCAAGGAGAATGACCATGACCCTTCCCCAGCAACTCACCCCGGGAACCTGGACCCTGGACATGTCCCACAGCGAGATCGGCTTCAGCGTCCGGCACGCCGGGATCAGCAAGGTCCGTGGCCGCTTCACCGATGCCCAGGCCGAAGCCCGGGTGGGGGAGTCCCTGGCCGAATCCACCGTGCACGCCACCGTGGCCACGGCCAGCTTCGACTCCGGAGACGCCAACCGTGATGCGCATGTCCGGGGTGAGGACTTCTTCGACGTCGAGAAGTTTCCCGAGATGACGTTCCGCGGAACCGCCATCGAAGGTGACGGCGAGGAATACACCCTGACCGGCGACCTGACCATCAAGGGTGTCACCAAGCCCGTGGAGCTCGAGGTGGAGTTCACCGGTGTTGCCGTGGATCCTTTCGGCGCCACCCGGGCCGGCTTCTCCGCCGAAGCCGAGATAAGCCGGAAGGAATTCGGCCTCACCTGGAATGCCGCCCTCGAGGCCGGCGGCCTGCTGGTCAGCGACAAGGTGAAGATCAACCTCGAAGCCGCACTCGTGAAGCAGGGCTGATACAGGGACCTACCCGACGGTGCCTGGCCAAGCCGGCGGCTTGGCCAGGCCCATGGCCTCGTCAGGCGTCGGACTCCGCGCTCCGGAGACGCCGCCGCACCAGCACAGCCCCGACGGCCAAGCCAATGACCAGGACGGCGGCGGCCCCGCCGGCAATGATCACGCCTGCCTGTGGCCCGCCGGAAGCGGCGGCAGCAGCAGCTGCGGACGGCGCCGCACTGGAGTTTCCGGCGCCGGCCGTGAACGTGAAGGTTCCTTCTATGGGGTGGCCATCGGAGGAAGCCACCCGCCAGATCACCGTGTATTTGCCCGCCGGTGCGCCGGCCTTAACCGCCTGGGTGACATGGTTGTCGACAATCGTGACGGCGCCGTCGGCCTGGTCCGTGCCGGTCTCATCCTGAACTTGGATCACCGAGCCGATGCCCATCGGCGTGCGGTCGAACGTCAGTCCTATCTGGCTGGGAACCGCCGGAACGGACGATCCATTCGCAGGATCACTGGATTCGAGCACATCGTGCGCCTGTGCGGGCACAGCCAGGACAACCGAACATGCCGCCACGGCCAGGATCAGCAGGCAGCGCCGGAACCAGCGGAGCAGATTCGCAAACATCCGGGGCCTGCTACTTGGCTGCCGCGCGGGACCGGCGGCCGGCCAGCACCAGTGCCAGGGCTGCGGCGCCCAGGATAAACCCGGCAGCGCCGAGGACAACGCCCCAGATTGAGGTCACATCGGAGGTGCGCTCGATGGCATCCGAGGCGGCCGGAGCAGTTGAGGCGGCAGCCGAGGCCGGGGTGGTGTGCGCCGCGGTGCCGTCCTCGGCTGTGGTGGTGAAGGAGGGGGCCGGGTGCTTGGGCTCGGGCTGCCCGTCAGCACTGCGCTCGTTCCAGTTCACCACCGTCCCGTCGCTGTAACCCTGGGCGGCCTCCAGCACCACCGTGGTCCCCTCGGCCGGGAGGCGGCCCACCGAGAGCGAAAACGCCTGGTACTGGTTCTGCCCCAACTGGTGGGCCTCGTCCGCGGTCCAGACCACTGAAGTGGGTGCCTTGGTGACCGTGGCGCCGGCCACCGTTACCGGCTTGGGCAGGTCACTGGTGATGACCTGCGCGGTCCAGCCCTCCACCGGTTTGACCGAGACGGAGGTGAAGGGTGTGTCGGTGGGCAGCTTGACCTCAAGCTTGTTCGTCTTGGCGGTGGGGGACTCGTTGGGGACGTTGAAGGTCAGGTGCGAGTAGCCGTTGGCGCCGGTGTCGTCCGGGTCCACGGAGACATGGGCTGACGCGGCGGCGGCGCCTGCGGCGAGCATTCCGGCGGCCGCGGTGATGGCGGCGAAGGCTTTGGCGGTGTGGCGGATTGAGGTGTTCATGATCTCGCTTTCACAAGGTATGGGTGCGCCAGGGCGGCCCGCGGCTGCGGCCGGGCGCGAGGGCATGGCTGACCGGGGCGCGCGCAATGGCAGCGGTCCAAGGGCATCGCCTTGGGCCCGGGGCAGCATGGTGGGTTCAGGTGCCGCTCAGGAGGCGGCAGGGCGCGGCGGACCGCGGAGTGCGGGAAGCCGGAGGACGTCGGCGCGCAGCACCACAACAACGCGTCGCGGAGCGGGAAGCTGGGGCCAGTCGGGAAGGAACGCCGCCGTCAGGATACGGATCAGCGGCCGCAGCCAGGCCGCGAGGGCCCAGGCGGCCGCTTCGCCGCGGGCCAGCACCAGGGCGGTGGACACGGTGGCCGCGGCGTGCAGGACCAGCATCAGCGTGTCCGGCGCGTGCAGGTGATCCGGGGCCGCGGCCACTGCTGCCGCGGCAAGCGGTTCACCCGGATGGACGTGGGCTCCCGGAGCCGGCGTGAAGCCGGACGAAGCCGACAAGGTGCTGAAGGCCTCGTGGAGGAGCAGCTGGCCGCCGATGAGCAGGCCGGCCATCACGGGGGAGTTGACCCGGATTTTCGCGAGCACCATGACGGGCAGCAGGACCAGGGCAAACAGGCCGGCGACGATGGCCGGCTGGGGCAACACGCCGCGGGCCAGCACGTGGGCTCCCGCGGCGAGGGCGAACATTGCCACCGTGAAGGCAAAGGCGCGGGGGAAGCGGAACGGCGCGCTCATGCCAATCGCCACCCTTCTTCCACTGATTACCCGGTACCACTTTAGGGAAAGCAACACCCTGGCACGTAATCGGCGCCCCGTGCTTCCGGGCCGTGACGGCGCGCAGCCCTACAACGGGTCGGGCCGGACTGTCACGTTGCCCAGCGAACGGATCAACGCGACGGCGGTAATTGACCCTGCTGCCATGATGGACGCCAGCACCACCACCTGGAACCGACCGGCTTCCAGGGGAGAAGCGCCGCCAAAGATGGCGCCCACGAATGCGCCGGGAAGCGTGACCAGGCCGGTGGTCTTGGTTTGGTCCGTGGAGGGGATCAGCGCCGAATGCACCGCCTGCCGGGCCTGGATGAGGGTGGCCTGCCGGGGTGTCGCGCCCAGCGCCAGCCAGCCCTCCACCTGGTCCCACTGCTCCAGGACGGCCTCGACGAAACGGCGGCCCGCCAGCGTGGCGATGGTCATGGAGTTGCCGATCACGATCCCGCCCACGGCCAGGGCGTAGCGCGGCGAAAATTCGATGGCACCCGTGCCGAAGACGATTGCGACCGTCACCAGGATGCCGGCCGCCATGGTTGCGGCCACCACGGCAAACCGCCGCCAGGACCAGCTGAGCCGCCGCGTAGCCGTCACGGACGCCACGGAGAACATCACCAGCAGGGCAAGGCCCACCCATACCGGGCTGGTGATCACCCCTCCCAGGACAAGGCTGATGACCGCCAGCTGCAGCACGCCGCGGAGGATGGCCAGGGCGGGGGAAAGGTACGACGGCGTGCGCGAGCCCCAGAGGATGCCCACCGTGAGTGCCGCCAGGATGGCGATGGCCGCGAGGGTGGGGGCCAGTGCGGCAAGGTCGGGCATCTGCCCAGCTTACTGACCTCGTGGATTCCCCGTGCCAGGCCCGCCCGACGGCCGTCCCGGCGTCGCAATTAATTAAATGCTTGACGCACGAATATAGCCCGTGAATACTTTTGTGTGCCCCAACCTCCCTCCCAAAGGACTGATCGATGATGAACCTGTCCCGCCGCACCCTGCTCACCACAGGCAGCGCCGCCACCCTCGCCTACGCCCTCGGCATGGCCACCTCCGCCCAGGCCTCCACCGCCGTCACCGCACGCCCGGGCGTCCCCGTGACCGCTGCACCACCCCTGCGCCTGGCCAGCCGGAACAGTGTGTTCACGCGGAGCGGTGCCGGCCCCAGGTACTGGAACATCTACGGCTACTCGTTCCCGCACAACGCCCCCATCCCGGAAAGCGAGTGGAAGGCCAACATCGACTGGCTGGCCGGGAACTTTGCCGAATTCGGCTACGACATCGCCTGCACGGACGGCTGGATCGAAGGCTCCAGCCGCACCACTGCCAACGGCTACATCACCAGCTACAACGATTCCTGGCAGAACGACTGGGCTTACTGGGCCACGTACCTGGCCGCGCGAAAGATGAAACTGGGTGTCTACTACAACCCGCTCTGGGTGCACCGGGCCGCCGTCGAAGACGCCTCCAAGACCGTCCTGGGCCGGCCCGACGTCAGGATCGCGGACCTGGTGGTGCCCGGGGACTTCTTCGCCCGGGACATCGGCGGAAACCAGCTGTACTGGCTGGACGTGACCAAGTCCGGCGCCAAGGAATACGTCCAGGGCTACGTGCGCTACTTCAAGGACCTCGGCGTCCCCTACCTGCGAATCGACTTCCTCTCCTGGTACGAGGACGGACGGGACGCGAACATCGGGCAGGTCAACGCCCCGCACGGCCGGGCCAACTACGAACTCGCCCTCTCCTGGATCAACGAGGCCGCCGGCGAGGACATGGAAGTTTCGCTCGTCATGCCGCACATGTTCCAGGACGGTTCCGCGGAACTGGCCAACGGCGACCTGGTGCGGATCAATGCCGACGCCGACAAGGGCGGCTGGGACCGGTTGAGCGGAATGCGCCAGAACTGGCAGGACGCGTGGCCCAACTGGGCCAACCCGTTCTGCGGGTTCACCGGCTGGTCCCACCGCAACGGCAGGGGCCAGCTGATCCTGGACGGCGACTTCATGCGCGCCAGCACCTTTGCCAGCGACGAGGAACGCAAGACCATGATGAACCTGATGGTCGCGGCCGGATCGCCCCTGGCCATCGCTGACACCTACCAGCAAATCGGCAACAACGCCTGGGTGTACACCAACAAGGAAGTGCTCCAGCTCAATGCCGACGGCCTGGTGGGCAAGCCCCTCTACCGGTCCGCCACCCCGTTCTCCAAGGACCCGGGCTCCCGTGACACTGAACGCTGGGCCGGTCAGCTCCCGGACGGTTCGTGGGGCATTGCGCTCTTCAACCGCAGCGACACCGAAACGGTCACCAAGACCATCGACTTCGTAAAGGACCTCGGCCTGGCAACCGGGGGCAACGTCCGGGACCTCTGGGAGCACAGGAACCTGGGCATGGACTCCCGGGCCACGGCCGCGCTGGCCCCGCACGCCTCAGCCATCTTCCGCGTCACGCCGCCGAAGATGCACGGCACCACCCGGTACCCGGCGGCCTTCGCAGCCTGGGGTGGAGGGGCAGGCTTCAACAACAACCACCCGGGATACGACGGCAACGGCTTCGTGGACGGGCTCCAGGCAGGCTCCGGCAGCGCGGACCCGCTGGTCACGTTCGCGGTCCAGGTGCCGCACCGCGGCAGCTACGCCATCCGCTACCGGTATGCCAATGCCACCGGCGATACCAGCACCATGACGGTCACCGCCGAAAAGGCGGACCGTTCCACCGTGGACGGCCCAGTCCACGTCAGCTTCCCGGGACTGGCGTCGTGGGACACCTGGGGCGTGGCCGAGGGCACCATCACGCTCGACGCCGGCCTGAACCTGGTCACCATCGGCAGGGGCGCCACGGACAAGGGAGCCATCAACCTGAACTGGATAGAGTTGGACATGTGAGCACACCGACGCAGGCCTTCGGGGTTCCCGCCCTTCGGGATCCGCACCGGGCAGGGCTGTTTTCCCTGGTTCTTCGGCATGCACCGATCTCGCGGGTGGAGCTTGCCCGGCAGGCATCCCTGGACCCGTCCACCATCGCCCGGACACTCCGGCCGCTGGTGGACCAGGGGTACGTCGTGGAGGCGCCCACCACCCCCAACGGCCGCGGCCGGCCCGAGCGCCTGATCGAAGTCGTAGCCACCAAACACACCGCGGTGGGCATCAAGATCGGTCCCAAGGTCATCTCCGGCGTCGTCACGGACCTGGGCGCGAACGTGCTGGCCCGGGGCGAGGAAGTGGGTGTTCCGCTGGTGCCGGCGGACACCTTCCGGGCCGTCGCCGCGCTGGTGGACCGGCTGCTCGACTCGGTGCCCGGCGCGCGGGAAAAAGCGCTGGGCGTGGGGGTGGCGGTCAGCGGGCACGTGGATCCCGACGCCGGGACATGCCGCTTTTCCCCGCTCCTTGGCTGGCGCGGGGTGGACGTGGCAACACCCCTATCGGAACAGATCGCGCTGCCCGTCACCGTCCACAACGACGTCAACGCCCTGGCCGTGGCCGAGCACCTGTTCGGCGACGGCAGGAACGCCCGCAACTTCGCCGTGGTCACCCTGGGGCCCGGCATCGGCCTGGGCCTCGTGTTCGACGGAAAGGTGTACGGCGGAGCCCAGGGAGCCGCCGGGGAACTGGGCCATATCCCGCTGGTTCCGGACGGCCCGCTGTGCAGCTGCGGCCGGCGGGGCTGCCTGGAAGCGCTCGCCGGGGACGCAGCCATCGCCGCCGCCGCCGGCACCGCGGATGTGGGCGCGGCGATGCAGCTGGCCCGGGACGGCCAGGGCGGGCGGGGAGCCGCCGCCCGGGCAGCCTTCGACGCCGCAGGCGGCTGGATCGGGCGGGGCCTGGCGGTGGTATGCAACCTCGCCGCCCCCGAACTGGTAGTCATCACCGGCGAAGGTTCCGCCGCCTACGACCTGCTGGCCGGCCGGTTGGCGGCGTCCCTTCGGGAGTATGCGCTCGAGGGCGGCGACTTCCTGCCCCGGCTCAAGGTGGCGCCTGCCGACGCCGACCTCTGGGGCAAAGGCGCCGCCTGCCTGGCCATCCAGCGGTCCCTGCGCTGAACCACCGCGGCATTCCACCCTTGCGTGCGCCGGCAACATTGCGGCGAGCGGGTCTTCCTACAGAATCGAGTACAGATTGCCTTCACTGAACGTGCGGGCCGCCCTCCGGCAGCCTCCGCTGGACCGCAGCCTGGCGGAACAATGGATCCGGGCCGTCCTGCTCCTCAACCTGGCGCTGCCCTGCCCTGAGGACGCGGATCCCGTGGACCCGGACCACGCGGGTCCTAGGAACCCGGACCACCGGGGTCCTGACCACGCAAGTAGCGGTGGCGACGGCGGCCGGAGGGACTTCCTGCGCGCGGCTTCTGCGTGGCGGACCGAACTGGAGTCCTTCAACTACGTCCACTGGGAGGACTCCCGGGACGACGCGCTGCTGCATTTCAGCCGGCCGTACGGGTGGCACTGCATTGCCAACTTCGGCCGGTCACCCGTGCCGGTGCCCGAGGGGATCGTTGTGATCAGCAGCGGCGTCCTCCAAGATGGGTACCTGCCGCCCGCCACGACCGTGTGGCTGCTCCGCTGGGTGGAATAGCCTGTACCTGCGGGCGGCCGGCAGCCCGGGGAGTTGGTCCGGGTGGCCGGAGGGGATAAGACTGTGAACATGGCACGGGGAACGCTTCGCATCTTCCTGGGCGCGGCAACGGGAGCCGGCACAACATACTCCATGCTGCGTGAGGCGCACCGCCTTGCGGCGTGCGGCCGGGACGTGGCCGTCGGCGTCGCCGCGGACCGCGGCAGGACCGAGACCGCGCTGCTCCTTGACGGGCTCGACGCCGTTGCCCCGCACCTGGTGCCCGGCGCCGGGGGAGCAGGGGGCGCCGAGTTGGACGTGCCGGCAGTGCTGGCCCGGCGCCCGGAGGTGGCCGTCGTCGACGACTATGCGCACGTCAACGCCCCGGGAAGCCGGAACGGGCGCCGCTGGCAGGACATCGAGGAACTCCTGGCGGCCGGGACGGACGTGCTGACCACCCTTACCGTCCAGCACGTGGCGTCGCTGCGGGACGCCGTCGCGGCCATCACTGATCAGCCAGGCGGTGAAACCGTGCCGGACGCCGTGGTGCGGCGGGCAGAGCACATCGAGCTGGTGGACATTCCGCCGGAGCTGCTGCGCCAGCGCGTCGCCGATGGAAAGGTGGTCGCCAAGGACGCCATAGATGCGGCCCTGGCCAACGGATTCCGCTTGGGCAACCTGATCGCATTGCGCGAAATCGCCCTGATCTGGCTGGCCGACCGCGTGGACGAAGGACTGGCGACCTACCGGAAAAGCCAGGGCATCACCGCCACTTGGCCCGCACGCGAACGGGTGGTGGTTGGCCTGGACGGCGGCCCGGACGGGGAACTGCTCATCCGGCGGGCGTCCCGGATCCTGTCCAGGGTCCACGGCGGCGACCTGCTGGCCGTACACGTTCGGCGGGGGGACGGCGGCACCGCCGAGTCCGGCCACGCACTGGACGCCCAGCAGCGCCTGGTCAGGGACCTCGGCGGAACCTGGCACACGGTCTCGGGGCAGGACGCGGCCCAATCGCTCCTGGAGTTCGCCCGCAGCGTCAATGCAACGCAGATCGTCATCGGCGCCTCGAGCGGAGGGCTGTGGAGCCGGCTGCTTGGCGCCGGAGCCGGCGCCAAAGTAGTGCGGGGCTCCGGCGACATCGACGTGCACATCGTGTCCCGGCCGCAGGGCGGCGCCGGCCTGCCCAGGCCCGCAACCGCAGCACTGGGCCGGACGCGCACCACTGTCGGGTTTGTCCTCGCCGTCGTCCTTCCGGTCCTCCTGACCGCTGCCCTGGCCGCCAGCCCGGACCTTAACCTCGCCACCCACGCACTGGTGCACCTGACCGGGGTCATGGCCGTGGCCTTCATTGGCGGGCTGTGGCCGGCCGTGCTCGCGGCGGTCCTGGATTCGCTGCTGCTGAACTTCTTCGAGACTGACCCGGTGGGAACATTCAACATCAAGGACCCGCAAAACGTGTTCGCCCTGGCGGTGTTCCTGGCGGCGGCGGTGGCGGTCTCCCTGGTGGTCGGCCTGTCCGCCCGGCGGGCCCGGGAAGCTGCCCGGGCCCGCGCCGAGGCAGCCACCCTGGCGGACCTGGCCCGCGACGCGTTGCTTGCCGATGACACCGTGGCCGCGTTCATGGACAAGGTCCGGGAAACGTTCCAGGTCCGCTCGGCGGGGCTGTTCACCGTTGCCGGTGACGGCACCGGTGCCTGGGAGCTCCAGGCCTTCTCGGGTGCCCTGCCGCCGCCCGCTCCGGACGCCGCGGCCTTGACGGACAGCGTGGAACTGGCTGATGACCGGACGGCGCTGGTCCTCTCGGGGCGCACCCTGACCGCCGGGGACCGCCTCCTCCTCTCCGCCCACGGCGCCCACATCCTGCTGCTGCGCCAGCGCCAGGCCCTGCAGCGCAGGCTGCAAAGCACCACCAAACTGGCGGAGGGCAACAGCGTCCGCACGTCCATCCTGCGGGCCGTCAGCCACGACCTGCGCACCCCGCTGGCCGGGATCAAACTCGCCGTCACCGCCCTGCGCCGCCAAAGCCGCAGGCTGCCCGAGGAGGTGCAGGCCGAGATGCTCGCCACGATCGAGTCCTACACCGAGCGCCTGGACGCCCTGATCTCCAACCTCCTGGACATGTCCCGCATTTCCAGCGGTTCGGCGGCCCCGCTGACAGCACCGGTCACGTGGCGCGATGCGATCGAGGACGCGCTGCGGGGCCTCCCGGCGGACAGGATCCGGATTGACCTTGCCCCCGGCACGCCCGCCGTGGACGCCGACCTTGGCATGCTGGAACGGGTCATCGCCAACATCGTGGAGAACGCGCTCAAGTACGCGCCGGAGTCGGACGTCGTGATCGTGGGCGTTTCGGCCGGGCCCAGGCGGACGGACGACGACGGCGGCCGGTTCGGCGAGCTGCGCATCGTCGATCACGGGCAGGGTGTGCCCGCTGCCGCGGCCGCCGCGATGTTCCAGCCGTTCCAGCGGCTTGACGACGCCCCGGAAGGGCTGGGCATCGGGCTTGGCCTGGCCGTCGCGAAGGGCTTCACGGAAGCCATGGGCGGCCAGCTGGTGGCCGAACCGACCCCCGGCGGCGGACTGACAATGATCATCAGGTTGCCGCTCTCCGCTGGCTCCGCATCCCCGGACCGCCGACGGCCGGCAGGGAGCAGCACGTCATGAGGACCATCCTGATCGTCGATGACGAACCCCAGCTCCTGCGCGCCCTCCAGGTGAACCTGGAAGCGGAAGGCTACCGGGTGCTCACAGCGCTGGACGGTACATCCGCCCTGCACCACGCGGAGGGCGGCCATCCGGATGTGATGGTGCTGGACCTTGGCCTGCCGGACATCAACGGCGTGGACGTGATCACCCGGATCCGCCGCACCAGCAGCATGCCCATCATCGTGCTCTCCGCCCGGCACGGGTCCGTGGACAAGGTCCGGGCCCTCGACGCCGGCGCAGACGACTATGTGACCAAGCCGTTCGGGCTGGACGAGCTCCTGGCCCGGCTGCGCGCAGCCGGGCGCCGGAGCGGCACCCCGGAAGCGGTGGACAACGGTCCGGCCATCGACGTGGGGGATTTCGAGGTGGACCTGGCCAACCGGAAGGTGACCCGTGCCGGAGACCCGGTCCGGCTCACGCCCCGCGAATGGGCCATCCTGGAACTGCTGGCACGGAACCCCGGACGGCTGATCACGCAGCAGCAGATGCTCCGGAAGGTCTGGGGCCCCGGCTACGAGAACGAAACCCACTACCTGCGCGTCTACATGGGCCAACTGCGCCGCAAACTGGAGACGGACCCGGCCCGGCCGCGGCACCTGCTCACCGAGGCCGGTATGGGCTACCGCTTCGAACCCTGACGTGCCCCAAAAAGCCGCCCGCCGGCGTCGTACATCACGCGTAAAGGAATCATTAAGAAAACCCCTTTTCCCACGTCAGCCATTTTTGCCGGTGCTAGCTTCGCAGTGATCGTGTTGCACAGGGCAGCGCGGAAAGGCAGACATGACCACGTTGAGCAGGCCCCCGGCGGATCCTTCCGCGCTCCACCCACGCGGCAGGAAGGCGCTCAAGGACTGGCTGCTGTTCGGGCTGCAGGACAGCAAGGGTACCCATCAAGGCCCCGGCGGTGTGCCGACGCAGCACGAAAAGAAGCACTCGTGGTGGCAGGTCATGTGCCTGACGGGCGTGGACTACTTCTCCACCCTGGGGTACCAGCCGGCCATCGCCGCACTGGCCGCCGGGGTCATCTCCCCGCTGGCCACGCTGGTGCTGGTGGCGGTGACCCTGCTGGGGGCGCTGCCGGTCTACCGGCGCGTGGCCGGGGAAAGCCCCCGCGGTGAAGGCTCCATTGCCATGCTGGAGCGGCTGCTGCCCCGCTGGGGAGGCAAGCTCCTGGTGCTGGTCCTGCTCGGGTTCGCCGCCACCGACTTCATGATCACCATGACCCTCTCGGCAGCGGACGCCACCGCGCACCTGATCGGCAACCCGGTCGCCCCCGGGTGGCTGCAGAACCAGAACGTGCCTGTCACGCTTGTCCTGCTGGCGCTGCTGGCGGCCGTGTTCCTGCGGGGATTCAAGGAAGCGATCGGCGTCGCCGTCGTCCTGGTGGTCCTGTACCTGGGCCTGAACGCCGTGGTGGTGGTTGCCACCCTCATGCAGGTGGTCTCCCACCCCGTGGCCATGGGGGACTGGTGGACCAACCTGTGGGTATCCCACGGCAACCCCCTGATGGCTGTGGCCATCGCGCTGCTGGTGTTCCCCAAACTGGCGCTGGGCCTGTCCGGTTTCGAGACCGGCGTTGCGGTCATGCCGCAGGTCAAGGGCGCAGCGGACGATACCGAAGAAAACCCGGCGGGCCGCATCCGCGGTGCCCGCCGCATGCTCACCACCGCCGCGGTGATCATGAGCGTGTTCCTGCTGACCACCAGCTTCATTACCGTCGTCCTGATTCCGGAGCAGGAATTCCAGCCCGGCGGCCAGGCGAACGGCCGAGCCCTGGCCTTCCTGGCGCACGAATACCTGGGCGTGGGGTTCGGCAGCGTCTACGACATCAGCACCATCGGCATCCTCTGGTTCGCCGGCGCCTCGGCCATGGCCGGCCTGCTGAACCTGGTTCCCCGGTACCTGCCGCGCTACGGCATGGCCCCGGGATGGGCCAAGGCTGTCCGCCCCCTGGTGCTCGTCTTCACCCTGATCGGCTTCGTCATTACCTTCATCTTCAACGCCGACGTCGACGCCCAGGGCGGTGCCTACGCCACCGGCGTCCTGGTGCTGATGACCTCCGCCGCCGTGGCCGTGACATTGTCGGCGCGCCGGCGCGGGCAACGGAACCTCACCTTCGGCTTCGGCACCATCTCCGTAGTGTTCGCGTACACCACGGTGGCCAACATCTTCGAACGGCCCGAAGGCATTCGGATCGCCGCGATCTTCATCCTGGGCATTATCGTGATCTCCCTGCTGTCCAGGGTCCGGCGTTCCTTCGAACTCCACGCAACCCGGGTGCACCTGGACCAGCAGGCCCTGGAATTCATGTCCAGCACCCTGGACGGCCCCATCGCGATCATTGCCCACGAGCCGCTCCGGCTGTCAGCGGAGGCCTACCGGGACAAGCTGGAGTCGGCCATCGAGGTCAGCCACCTCCCGCTGGCAGGCGACGCCCTGTTCCTGGAAGTCATTGTGGACGACTCGTCCGACTTCGAAACCGAACTCCATGTCCGCGGCGTGAACCGCCACGGCTACCACATCCTCGAAGTCCACGGTCCGGTGGTTCCCAACACCATCGCCTCCGTGCTCCTGCACATCAGGGACGTGACCGGGCTCATGCCGCACATCTACTTCCGCTGGACCGAGGGCAACCCCATCACCAACCTGGTGCGGTTCCTGTTCCTGGGCGAGGGCGAGATCGCGCCGGTGACCCGTGAGGTCCTGCGCGAGGCCGTCCCTGATGTCACGCAGCGCCCTTGGGTGCACGTGGGCTGACGGGAGGTTCCGCCGCGGCCCCTTCCGGGTGCTCCGGTGCGGGCCCGGGGTGCTCGTGCAGCGCCACGTGCGCCACCGCGGCCGCAACCCGGGCGGCGTCCCCCAGGGTCAGCGGGATGTTCGCGCGGAAGGCGGCCTCGGCGTCGTCCTCCCACACGCCGGCTGCCAGCACCACCACGTGCACCATGTCGCCGTAGGAGTCGTTGCAGGCAAGGATGTCGCCGGGGACTTTGTGCGGGTGCGAACCCGACGGCGGCCATGGTTGGAAGATGACCCACCACCCCTCGCCGTCCTGGTCGGGGAAGAGATAGCCGGTGGCCGGATGCAGGGCACGCCCGTTCAGGCCGCGGCCGCCGTAGCCCTCCACGGCCCCGGCTGCCGCGGCAAACTTGACCCTGCCGCGGTCCTCCGGCGCATCATCCCACCGCATCTGAGCTCCTCACTTCGGCACCTGCTGGCTATGCCTCCATCAAAGGGCTGCGCGGGCACGGGCGGGGTGGCCGGGGCGATTTTTTGACGGATTATTTACGGCCCGTCCCGCGCAGCCTGTGAATTGCGGGGAGGCCCACGCCAGGGTAGCCGTCCCAGCCTTCTGCAGCGGTCGGCACAGGGTGAGGCTGCGTCAGGAGGCGCACGACCCGGCAGGGAGGTTGGCCGTGCGGAGCCACGTCAGGGCCGCCTGCTCGTCTGTGAAATACCTGCTCGGGCACTGTGGCAGGGGCAGTCCGCGCCGTCCGTGGGCGATGACCCGGTCCACTGACGTGCTGCCGAGGATTGCAAAGGCTCTGACGGTAACGGCTTCACTGAAGACACGGACGGCATCCCGGCTGACATGTTCAACGCCAGTGACCTGCAGGAGGACCGCGCAGGCCGCGCCTCCGGTCAGGGTCAGTAAACGCTCCCGCACAGAAGTTCCGTCCGCGGCAGTTATGCGACTTCCCGGGCGCAACGTAATCCGGAGAATCCGTTCGCCTTCCACGTCGAGGGTGAAGTTCGTCGAGCCGGTGTCTGAGGCTGCGGGGCCGGGGGTGGAGTTTTCCCCTAC
This sequence comes from Pseudarthrobacter sp. YAF2, assembly GCF_052113345.1. Lineage (NCBI taxonomy): Bacteria > Bacillati > Actinomycetota > Actinomycetes > Micrococcales > Micrococcaceae > Pseudarthrobacter > Pseudarthrobacter sp. YAF2. The sequence goes on from NZ_JBFRDA010000001.1 coordinate 215,600, forward strand.
AGGAGGACGGTGTTCTTCATCGGCATGGGCCAGTGTGGTCATCAAATCCCCCCGGATGCGATTCGACGGCGTCCCCGCCGGCGCAGTCAGCCAGGTTTTACTCCATGGCTGTGTGCAGGTCAGGTTACCCCGGGATGGATCCGGGGTCCATGAACGGCCAGATACTGGCCGGCGGCGGCACCATAATGGGACCCATGCATAATCCGGTAACCATCCGCCCGATGCGCCCCGCTGACTGGGACGCGGTGCACGCGATTTATGCCGCGGGCATCGCCACGGGAGAAGCGACCTTCGAGAGCGAACCGCCCACGTGGGAAGCGTTCGACGCCGGCCGGTTGCCTGAGCACCGGCTGATCGCCGAGGACGCGGGCCGGGTCCTGGGCTGGGCCGCCGTATCCCGGGTTTCGTCACGGGAGGTATACCGGGGCCTCGTGGAGCACTCCATTTACGTGGCACCGCAGACGCATGGCCGGGGCGTGGGCCGGCTCCTGCTCGGAGCGCTGATCGATTCCACCGAGGCCGCCGGCATCTGGACCATCCAGTCCAGCATCTTCCCGGAAAACACGGCCAGCCTGGTATTGCACCAGCGGCTCGGGTTCCGGGTGGTGGGAACCCGGGAGCGGATAGCGCGGATCAGCAACGGCCCCAAGGCAGGCCACTGGCAGGACACGCTGCTCCTGGAGCGCCGCAGCACCGTGGCCGGGACCGAATAGCTCCTACCGCGAGGGCAGCGTCAGGATCTGTGCGCTGGCAATTCCTGTCGACGCTTTGCCAGGGTCCAAGGACCCTGTTTGGGCGTCCGGCCCAGGCCCTAGCGTCGGGGGACACGTTTACTCAAGGACAGTACGGAGCACATCATGCAGTTCCCCGCAGTCTTGCGCCGCAGTGCGGCCGCTTCCGCCGCCGCAGCAGCGCTTATCCTCTCGGGGGCATCCGCGCCGGCTTTCGCCGCACAGGTCCCCGTCAACTATGTCAATCTCGGGGACTCCTACTCAAGCGGCTGGGGCTCGTTGGCGCCAACCGCCACCGTCAATCCGGCGTACGGCAGCCCGGCCTGCCTGCAAGGCGGCCCTGACGACGTGGCGTTGTTCGACCAGCTGCAATCGGTGGCCCTCACCGGCGACTATGCCTGTGCAGGCGCGACCGTTGGAACAACAACCTCGGGTATTCCCACCATCGCCGAGCAGGCGGCCAAGGCGTCCTTTGACGGCGCGCTCAACAGCAGCACAGGACTGGTTACCCTCACCGCCGGCGGAAACGACGTCAACTTCGGCCAGATCATCGCAGCCTGCGCCGCAGACACGTCGCCGGATGCCACCGGGTGCCAGACGGCCGCGGCAGCTGGAGTCGCCCTCGCGAACAGTGTCGATGTCGCCGGCACGGTCGGAACAATCCGCGGCTTCGCAGGAAATGCCAGGATCGCCTGGCTCGGCTACCCTCGGCTCTTTGCGACGTCCGGGGAATCCACCACAGTCACCGCCGGCGGCGGTGTCATGTCAGCAGCGGCCGCAGCGGTGTTTGACAAGGGGACGGACCAGCTCAACGCGGTCCTCGCGGGCAAGGCACGGGGCGCCGGTGCACAGTTCGTGGATGTCGCCCCCAAATTCACGGGCCACGAAATCGGTTCCTCCGCCTCCTGGTTCAACCTCGGCCCGTATGCCCAGTTCAACTTCCACCCCACCGCTGACGGATATTCACAGGGCTACTACCCCGCCATGGTCAGCGCGATCAAACCTGCCCAGCTCGTGAAGAGCTGACCCGTCCCCTGGGCAGGGATACCCTGGAGCGCCGCAGCACCGTGGCCGGGACCGAATAGCTCCTACGGCGAGGGCAGCGTCAGGATCTCGGCGCCGTCGTCTGTAATGGCGATGGTGTGCTCCGTGTGGGCGGTCCGGCAGCCGGTCGCGCTGCGGAGGGTCCACCCGTCGTCGTCCGTGACCAGTTCCGCCGTATCCGCCATGATCCAGGGCTCCAGCGCCAGCAGCAGTCCGGGCCGCAGCTTGAAGCCGCGGCCGGGCCGGCCCATGTTGGGCACGTGCGGGTCCTGGTGCATGGTGGAGCCGATGCCGTGGCCGCCGAACTGGGTGTTGATGGGGTATCCGGCATCGGTGAGGACGCGGCCGATTGCGTAGGAGATGTCGCCGATCTTGGCGTTCGGCCCGGCAGCGGCAATCCCTGCGGCGAGTGCCCGCTCGGTGGCCTCGATCATGGCCTCGCTGCCGGCCGGGCGGGATTCGCCCACGATGAAGCTGATGGCGGCGTCCGCGGCCACCCCGTCCTTGACGACGGCGAGGTCCAGGGTCAGCAGGTCTCCGTCGGCCAGGGCGTAGTCGTGGGGGAGTCCGTGCAGCACCGCGTCGTTGACGCCGGTGCAGATGTAGTGGCCGAACGGGCCGCGCCCGAATGACGGCGCGTAATCCACGTAGCAGGACTCCGCCCCGGCCTCGGTGATCATTTCCTTGGTCCACTGGTCGATGTCCAGCAGGTTGGTGCCCACGGTTGCCCGGCTCTTCATGGCCTGCAGGATGTCAGCCACCAGGGCGCCGGTTATGCGTGCGCGGACCACTTCAGCGGGGTTAAGGATCTCGATCATGGGGGGGCGCCCTTCATCTGCGGCAAGTAGCTGTAGGGGCCATCCTATTTGTCCTGCCGCGAAGGGCCGCAAGAAGCCTGCCCCGACCTGCGGGATTATTGCGGCGATTGCCAAAGACATTGATGAGTGTAAATATTTATATATGTCTATGTCTTTGGAGTTGACCCCGGTCCAGGCCGTCGCGTGCTGTTCGCCGTTGGCGCGTGAGCCGCTGTCCGAGTCGGACGCGGAAGGCATTGCACCACTGTTGAAGGCGCTGGCCGATCCGGTCCGGCTCCGGCTGATGTCCATGGTCGCCTCACACCAGGGCGGCGAAGCCTGCGTCTGCGACCTGAACGATGCCTTCGAGTTGTCCCAGCCCACCATCAGCCACCACCTGAAGATCCTGCACGAGGTGGGTTTGCTGGACCGGGAAAAGCGCGGAGTCTGGGTCTACTACCGGGCCCGCACCGAGGCCCTGCAGAACCTGGCCGCCCTGATCGGCGGGCAGGCCGCGTGAGCGTCCTGGTCCGCCGGGCCGCGGCGGAGTTCATAGGCACGGCGTTCCTGGTCATGGCGGTGGTGGGCTCGGGCGTGATGGCGTCCAGGCTGTCCCCGGACGACGTCGGCCTGCAGCTTTTGCAGAACAGCCTCGCCACGGGTGCCGCGCTGGTGGCGCTGATCGTGGCACTGCAGCCGGTATCGGCGTCGTTCAATCCGGTGGTGACCCTGGTGGAACGGGCGCTGCGGATGATCGACACCCGCACGGCCGCAGGCCTGATCGCGGGCCAGGTGCTCGGCGGCCTGGCCGGCACCGTGGCGGCGAACCTGATGTTCGGGCTGGACGCGGTGAGCTTGTCCACGCACGAACGCACGGGCGCCGGGCTCTGGCTGGGCGAGGTCATCGCCACGGTGGGCCTGCTGCTGGTCATCTTCGGCGCGGTCCGCTCCGGCCGGGCTGACCGGGTGGCGTTCGCCGTCGGCGGGTACATCACCGCCGCGTACTGGTTCACCAGCTCCACCAGCTTCGCCAACCCTGCGGTGACCATCGCCCGTACCGTCACGGACACCTTCGCCGGTATCGCGCCGTCGTCGGCCCCTGCCTTTATCCTGGCCCAACTCCTTGGCGGCGTCGCCGGATTCGTCCTGGTTCGCTTCCTCTACCCCTCCCTCCCCGTTGCTTCCGCCGCTCCCGCGGCCCGCCGAAAGGTGCTCTCATGAGCCACAAGCCCTCCGTCCTGTTTGTCTGCGTCCACAACGCCGGCCGCTCCCAGATGGCCGCCGCGTACCTCACCACCCTCTCCCAGGGCGCCATCGAGGTCCGCTCCGCCGGGTCCCAGCCTGCGGAGAAGGTCAACCCGGCCGCCGTCGAGGCCATGGCGGAGGTGGGCATCGACATGTCCGCCGAGATTCCCAAGGTCCTCACCACGGAGGCGGTGCAGGACTCGGACGTGGTGATCACCATGGGCTGCGGCGACGAATGCCCCTACTTCCCGGGCAAACGCTACGAGGACTGGGTCCTGGAGGATCCCGCCGGCAAGGGCGTGGACTCGGTCCGGCCCATCCGCGACGAGATCAAGACCCGCGTGGAAGCCCTCATCGCATCCCTGATCCCTGCACAGATCTGAAAGGTGGCCAGCATGACATCCCAGGAATCCCTGCCGGTTGCCGTGCTCGGAGCCGGGCCCGTGGGCCTGGCCGCGGCCGCGCACCTGCTCGAACGCGGGCTGGAGCCACTCGTCTTTGAGGCCGGGCCCACGGTGGGCTCCGCCATCCGGGAATGGGGGCACGTCCGGGTGTTCTCCACCTGGAAGTACAACCTTGACGCCGCTTCCGTGCGGCTGCTGGAACGCAACGGCTGGGAAGCGCCCCGGCCCACCGCACTGCCGTATGGCTCCCAGATCGTTTCCGACTACCTGGAACCGCTGGCAGCCACACCGGAACTGGGGAACCGGATCCTGACCGGAGCCCGCGTGGTCGCCGTGACCCGGCAGGGTATGGACAAAGGCCGCAGCCAGGGCCGGGATGAGGCCCCGTTCCTGCTGCGGATAGAGCACGACGGCGGCGAGGTCACCGAGGTGCTTGCCCGCGCCGTGATCGATACCTCCGGAACCTGGACCACACCGTCGCCGTTGGGAGCCTCCGGGCTGCCCGTCCCCGGCGAGGCCGGGGCCCGTGCCACGGGGCTGGTCACCGGGCCGCTCCCGGACGTGTCCGCCGGCGGGTTCGCCGGCCGCCGGACCCTGGTCATCGGCTCCGGACATTCCGCGGCGAACATGGTGCTTGACCTGGCCCGCCTGGCCCGCGCCAACCCCGGCACGGAAGTCTTCTGGGCCATCCGCGCTGCCACTCCCGCCCGCGCCTACGGCGGAGGCGACGCCGACCAGCTGCCCGCCCGCGGCCAGCTGGGCACCCGGCTCCGCACCGCCGTCGACACCGGGGCCGTCCAGCTCCTGACGGACTTCCACACGGCCTCCATCGAAACCCGCGCCGGAACTGTGACCGTGCACGCCGCGGACGGCCGCGCCGTATCGGTGGACCGCGTCATCCCCGCCACCGGGTTCCGCCCCGACCTGTCAATGCGGTCGGAGCTCCGGCTGGACCTTGACCCTGCGGTGGAGGCGCCGAAGGCCCTGGGCCCGCTGATCGATCCGGACTTCCACAGCTGCGGCACCGTCCCGGCCCACGGCGCTAAAATCCTGGCCCAGCCGGAGAAGGACTTCTACCTGGCCGGCATGAAATCGTACGGCCGGGCACCCACCTTCCTCATGGCCACCGGTTACGAACAGGTCCGGTCCATTGCGGCGGCGCTGGCCGGGGACACCCAGGCCGCGGACGCCGTGGAACTCGAGCTCCCGGAAACCGGCGTCTGCTCCACGAGCATCCCGGACGACGCCGCCGCCGGGGACGGCTGCTGCGGAGCGCCGGTGCCGGTGACCATCGGCTTCGCCACCGGTGTCCAGCACGGCCGCACCGGCGAAACGGTCCATCTATGATGTGAGCACCGGCTGATGCCGATTGAGGGAGGCTCCGATGGCGGTACCCGACAGCGACCCCGTGAAGGCGGAACTGCTGTGGGTCGCGGCCGACTTCCGGAGCATCATCCTGAACGTCTCAGCCGGCGAGCTGGACCTGCCCTCGACCGGAACGCGGTGGACCAACCGGCAACTGCTCTTCCACATGGCGCTGGGGCAAAACATCGCACTTGCCGGGATACCCCTGCTCGGGCTGTTCGCGCACTTGCCGCCGTCGGCGTCCCGGAACTGGAGCCGCCTTCTCAATGCCTGCGCCGGGCCCTACAACTGGGTGAACTGGGCGGGAAGCGCGGCCGGAGGACAGGTCCTGACGCCACACGGCATGCTGCGGATGATGGACCGGACCACGCGGATCATTGTGCACTGGTACGGCCGCGCGGACAGCCAGGCGCTGAACCGCGGCATGACCATGCCCACGCAATGGGACCCTTACTTCCAGCCCTGGATGAGCCGACGGGACGTCCTGGAGTGGGCGCCCAAGCACTACCGCCACCACCGTGCGCAGCTGAGCTTGACCACGCTCCCGGCCCTGGCCGCAGGCAGGTAGCACGTCTTTCGCGGCTGTCGGCCTATACCGCACTTTCCGTCCGCCGGCCTCTGTGCCCGCGCTCTTGCCGCGCCGTCACAAAGGGCGGACACTTTGATGTACCGCGCTATGCAGTCAGCCAAACGGGGTAGCCACGCGAATAACCAGGACGGCATCATGTCCACCGCTGACCGCTCAGTACAAGAGCTTCCGCTCATCCGCCCCGCGGTTTCCCGGCGATCCCTGCCATGAGTACGGCCCAGTCAGTGGCACTCATATTTGTTGCTGCCTTTGTGTGGGTTGGCCTGACCCTGGTTGTTCTGCTGACATTGCGGCGCCGCAGGAAAGGGTCCTCGGTGGTCGCAGCAGCACCGACTCCCCCTGATCCCATCAGCTACCGGCCCCACCGGTCGTGGCGGCGGGTACGTTCCGTCACCGGCCAGAGCCCGGGGCCGAGGCGCAGGCTGAGGCTCCGCAGAGTCCGTCACTGACCACCAGCAGTAGGAAGCGATCATGGATACCGGGACAATCCTCGGCTACACGGCCGGATATATCGCCGCCATGGGAGGGGTGTTCCTCCTCTATCTGCCCGTCATCGTTTTGCTCGTTGCCCTGCCGGGCGGCACGCGGTCATGATCCCGGACTCAAACCCATCGACGCGGGCGCCCTGTCAGGCTATCCTGACAGTATGGGTGCGCAACGAGATCCATGGAGCGAGGGCCAGTCGGTGTGGCAGCGCCTGCGCTCGTGGTTCGGCGATTCCCGGGACGCCCCGGCGAGTGATGTGGAAGCCCTGGGGGCGCTCAGTGATGTCCGGCAGTTGCGGTATTTGCTGGATCAGGCGGAGCTCGCGGCCGTTCGTACGGCGCGTCGCCGCGGCTCCTCCTGGGCGGAAATCGCCGCCCGATTGGGCATCGCCCGTCAATCTGCGTGGGAACGCTGGCGGGACTTTGACGAGGTCATCCCGACCGGAGTCGTCCTGCCTACCTCTGGCGAGCAGACAGCCCGGGCGGCAGAGGCTGCCGCGGCCGCCGAGTTGGCCGCCCAGGCCGCCCGGGGAAGGCGAAGGCAGTCAAAAGTCACCGTACCGAATGTCATCGGTTTGTCCCTCGACTCCGCACGGGCCGTCCTGATGGACAGCAAATTCGTTGCGGTCGGCCCCGACCCAGACGGCCTGCCCCTGGAGGTGTCGGGTTGGCCCACCGGCGTCGTCACCGACCAGAGTCCGGAATCGGGGGCGACGGCGCCCATAGGATCGCCGGTGATCCTGTGGTTGGGCAGAGGCGGCACAGCGGGAGACCGCGAGCCGCGGCGACCGTCCCCAGGGCCCCGAAGCCTGCGGGCAATGCGGGAAGAACCTGCCAACGAGGCGACAAGCTGACCTCGCGCGTCGCGGGAGCCGCGCCGGTCCCGCGTCAATCGGTGATGTCGGTGCCGGTGCTCAGCTCCTGCCACTGATCGAGTTCGGCCCGCTGGGCGTCCGCCACCATCCCGAAGGCGCCGAACGCGTCCGTGCCCAGGACCAGCAGGCCCGGCGGGGTGGGGGATTCGACGACGGCGATGATCGCCCGGGCGGCCTTGTCCGGATCGCCGGGCTGGTTGCCGTGGCTCGTGTCGCTCTCCTTGCGGCGCTTGCCTGCGGTGTCAGCGTAGTCCCCGATCGGCGTCGCCGACTGGGTGAGCGAGCGGCCCGCGAAATCGGTCCGGAAGCCGCCGGGCTCGATCGCGGTGACGTTGATGCCCAGCGGCTTCAGCTCGTTGCGCAGCGATCCGGACATGCCCTCCAGCGCCGCCTTGGTGGCCGCGTAGTAGCCGGAACCGGCCGCTGTGATCCGGGCGCCGATGGAAGAGATGTTCAGGATGGAGCCCGACTTGTTGGCCCGCATGCCCGGCAGCACTGCCTTGATCATGTCCACCGCACCGAAAAAGTTGGTGTCGAACAGTTGGCGGATGTCGGCGTCGTCCGCTTCCTCCACGGCGGCTCGGTAGCCGTAGCCGGCGTTGTTGACCAGCACGTCGATGCCGCCGAACTTCTCCTCAGCCTGCTTGACCGCCGCGCTGATCTGCGCCTTGTCGGTGACGTCGAGGGGGAGCGGGAGGGCGGTGTCCGGGAAGCCGGCGGTGATGTCCTGCACGGAGTCGACGTTCCGGGCGGTGACGACGGCGTTGTGCCCGGACGCGAGCACGGCTTCCGCCAGTGCCCGGCCGAGTCCGGTGGAGCAGCCTGTGATGAGCCACGTTGCCATTGGTTTTCCTTTCAGAGGTGATTTGTGGGTAAGGCGGGGCCGGCGCTTAAGCCCTGTGCCGCCGTCGTGCGTGTGCTGTCAGTTCGTGGGCGCCGTAACTGTTGTCGTCGGGGTTGACGGTGACGCCGGGGGCCACCAGCTGGTCGATGCGGTCCAGCACCTCGGGCGCCAGGACCGTGTCCGCGGCCGGGAGGTAGGACTCCAGCTGCTCCATGGTGCGCGGGCCCACGATGGCCGAGGTCACGCCGGGGTGGTTGATCACGAACGCGATGGCCAGCTCGATGAGCGTGACTCCCGCCCATTCGGCCACCTGCGCCAGCTCTTCGACGATGTCGAGCTTTTGCTGGTTGGCGGGTTTGGTCATGTCGAACCGGGCGCTGGGGCGGCGGTTTGAGGTGGGTGTGGACGGCGAGTCCTTACGCCACCGCCCGGAGAGCCAGCCGCCGGCGAGCGGGCTGTAGGTCAGGGTGCCCATGCCGTGGCGCTGTACGGTGGGCAGGACGTCCTCCTCGATGCCGCGGGTCAGGATGGAGTAAGGCGGCTGCTCGGTGACGAACCGTTCCAGGTTGCGCTCGCGGGACGCCCACTGGGCTTCCACGATCTGCGAGCCCGAGTAGGACGACGAACCGATGTAGCGCACCTTGCCCTGGCGGACCAGGTCGGTGAGGGCGCCAAGGGTTTCCTCGACGTCGGTGTCCGGGCTGGGCCGGTGCACCTGGTAGAGGTCGATGTAGTCGGTGCCCAGCCGGCGCAGCGAGTTCTCCACCTCGCGGATGATCCAGCGGCGGGAGCCGCCGCGCTGGTTGGGGTCATCCTCATTCATGGGCATGAAGAACTTGGTGGCGAGGAAGACGTCGTCGCGGCGCCCGGCCAGGGCCTCGCCGACGATCTCCTCTGACGCGCCGCCGGAGTAGACGTCAGCGGTGTCGACGAAGTTGATGCCGGCGTCCAGTGCGCGGTGGATGATCCGGGTGGCGTCGGCGCGGTCATTGTTGCCCCACGGGCCGAACATCATGGCGCCGAGACAGAGGGGGCTGACCTGCACCCCGGTGCGGCCAAGCGGGCGGTATTCCATTGTTTCTCTCCTTAGGCTTCGGGGATGACCATGGCGAACCGCTCCGGGCGGGCCACATCCGGGTCCGGGCCGCTGCGGACGCCGGTGTCCAGGGCGTCGATCGCGGCGAGGTCGGCGGCGGACAGCTCAAAGCCGAACACGTCGAAGTTCTCCGCGATGCGCGCAGGGTTGGTGGACTTGGGAATCGCGGAGCGGCCCTGCTGCAGGTGCCAGCGCAGCATCACCTGGGCGGGCGTCTTGTCATGGGCCTTGGCGACGCCGGCGATCACCGGGTCCCGCATGACGTTCTTCCGGTTCTCGCCCCAGCCGGGGTAGAACGTGATGCCGCCGATCGGCGACCACGCCTGGGTCAGGATGCCGTGCTCGGCGTCGGCCGCCTGGACGTTCCGCTGGGCGAAGTACGGGTGCAGCTCGATCTGGTTCACGGCAGGAACCACGTCGGTTTCCGCCAGCAACTGGTTCAGGTGGTGCGGCATGAAGTTGCTGACGCCGATGGCCCGCACCCGCCCGTCCGCCAGCAGGGTTTCCAGGGCTTTGTACGCGGCGATGGTTTGCTCGAACCGGTCCGGGGCGGGCTGGTGCAGGATGAGCAGGTCCAGTTGGTCCACGCCGAGCTTGCCAACGGCCTTGTCCCACGCGTGCAGGGCCTGGTCGTAGCCGTAGTCGCTGACCCAGACCTTCGTTTCGATGAAGACGTCGGCGCGGTCCAGGCCGGAGCGGCGGATGCCTTCGCCCACCTCCCGCTCGTTGCCGTAGGCGGCCGCTGTGTCGATGTGCCGGTAGCCCACCTCGAGCGCGGTCTGGACGGCCGCCGTCGTCTCTTCCGGGGGACTTTGGAAGACGCCGAGGCCGAGTGCGGGCATGGTGACGCCGTTGTTGAGTGCGAGTTCCTTAACCATTCCTTCACGGTATTGGGATGCGGAGGTTTGTGGGAGGGCTTGACAGTCCCTCCTTCGCTGCCGCGGCGGCGGTAGCGTGGAGGCCATGACGAACAGCGACGACGTGCGGAAGTTCCTTTCTTCCCACCGTGCCCGGCTCACGCCGGATGAAGCCGGGCTGCCGGCGTACGGCGGCAACCGTCGCGTGAAGGGCCTGCGCCGGGAGGAGGTGGCCATGCTTGCGGGGATGAGCATCGATTACTACATCCGGCTGGAGCGGGGGAACCTTTCCGGCGCCTCGGACAGCGTCCTGGAGGCGTTGGCGCGCGCTTTGCAGTTGGACGACGCCGAGACGGCCCACCTTTTCGACCTGGCCCGTGCATCCACTGCCGCTCCCCGGGTGCGGCGCAAACGCAGCCCGCTGACGGTCCGGCCCAGTGTGCAGCGGGTGATTGATGCGATTACCGCGGCGCCCGCGTGGGTCCGCAATGACCGGGGTGACGTCTTGGCCGCCAACGAGCTGGGCCGGGCCCTGTACGCGGACATGATGGCCGACGGCGGCACCCCGCCCAATAGCGCACGGTTCACCTTCCTGAGCCCGAAGGCGCGCGAGTTCTTCGCCGATTGGGAGCGCGCGGCGGACGACATCGTGGCCGTCCTGCGGTCCACGGTCGGCAGGAACCCCTACGACAAGGACCTCTCGGACCTGATCGGCGAGCTCTCGACGCAGAGCGAGGAGTTCCGTGTCCGTTGGGCCCGGCACGATGTGAAGTACCACCGTACCGGCCGCAAACGGCTCCACCATTCCATCGTGGGGGACCTGGACCTGACCTACGAGGCCCTGGAGCTACCCGCCGATCCCGGACTGCGGATCAACGTCTACACGGCCGAGCCGGGAACGCCGTCGGAGGACGCGCTGAAGGTGCTGGCCAGCTGGGCCGCCACGCAGCAGGTACCGGCCCAGGCATCCGTCACGGAAACCAGCTGACTTTCCGCTGGCGCTGCGCACAGTGGTTTGCGCGGCCTATATTCCCTGGCGCGGCCCACATATCTGCCGCGCAGGTGAATGCGCGCGTCACGGATGGCGGTGAGCGTCGGGAACGCGTACGACGGCGGCCCGCACCTGCCTCTGTAGCTGTGCGTTTGGAGCGCCCCTTGGGAACGTCGTCAGGCGGCCCAGCCGCGGGCCACGGCGTCCAGGGCCGAGGCGTACACCGCGGCCCAGTTGGCGTCCGGTGGGCCTACTTGGGCCAGTTCCAGACTCACCAGGCCGTGGACCTGGCCCCAGATGGCGGCCGCGACCAGTTCCACGGGCGCCTCCAGGAGGGTCCCGGCGGACTGCGCAGAAGCGACCGCTTCCATTAGTGGCTGCATGGCATCCATGGCAGCTTCGGGGTGCGGCTGGCAATCGACGTAGGCGGCCAGCACGCCACCAAACATCAGCCGGTAGAGTGCCTGGTGCTCCAGCGCCCAGGCACGGTACGCCATGCCAAGCCCTTGGAGGCCGCCGCCGGCGGCGGCTACCTGCGAATCGCCGAAAGAGCGGAATCCGTCCTCCACGACCGCCGTCAGGAGCTGTGATTTCCCGCCAAACAGGGAGTACACGGCCGTGGTGGAGGTCCCGGCAGCCGCGGCCACATCCCGCAGCGTCACCCGCGCGGGACCAGTGCGGTCCACCAGGTCAGCCGTGACGGCCAACAGGTCCTGCCTCAGGGAATCGTTATGCACAACGGGTCTTGCCATGGAATCCATTGTTTCATAACCTTGTTTTGTAACACTGTTATGAAATCACGGTCCGAAGGAGTTCCCATGTCGCAGAAGGTATTTCCGGGCCGGTATACGGCTGACCCGGGCCGGGAGTCCGTCACGGTCTTCTTGATCGGGATGCGGGCAAACCGGTGGTGGAAGGTCGGGACCGTGGGGAGGGTCGGCGCCGCCATGGGGCGGATGCTTCAGCATTTGGGAGAGGACCCGGCGGCGGGGATGCTCGGTTACCACCAATGGGTGGGGCGTACGACCATGATGCTCAGCTACTGGGAGAGCCCGGAGCATCTGCGGAAGTTTGCGGCCGACCGGGATTCGCCTCACCTTGAGCCCTGGCGCCGTTTCATGAAGGAACTCGCCGGAACCGGAGACGTCGGCGTCTGGCATGAGACATATCAGGTGCCCGCTGCCGGCATCGAGGTCATCTACAGCGGGATGCCGCTCTTTGGGCTCGCCAAGGCAACCAACCATGTCCCCGTCGGAGCCGGCACCAACACCGCCAAGCAGCGGATGGGCCGGGCCGCCCACCCCACAACCGGCCGCTCCTGACCACGGCAGGGGGCTTCTTGGCGACGGGCCGCGGACTGCCTGCGGTTCATATGCTGGTTGATGGTCACGAAGCGGGCGCCATGGTCAGTGCCCCTATGTCGGCCGCGGGCAGGGTCAGCGCCGCCGTTGTTCCCTGTCCTGGGTTGCTGGACAGAACGACGTGGCCGCGGTGGTTTTCCATGATGGATTTGGTGATCGCCAGCCCCAGCCCGGCGCCGGGAATGGTGGAGGAGTGTGCCTTGGCCGCGCGGAAAAAGCGGGTGAAGGCCTGGTCCAGCTCTTCCTCGGTCATGCCGACCCCGGTGTCGGTGACCTCGCAGCGGAGTTCGTGCCCCGTGGCGTCGACCTTGACGGTAACCGTGCCGCCTTGGGGGGTGTATTTGATGGCGTTGGAGATGAGGTTGTCGACGGCCTGGCCGAGGCGGTCAGGGTCGAAGTGACCTGTGGCCGCTTCTCCGGGGGTCAGGTTCAGGGTGATGCCGCCGGCCTTGGCCCGCGGTTGGGCGGCCTCAACACGCTGACTGACAACCTCGCTCAGGTCAGCGTGCCGCGGGTTGATGGGCACGGCGTCCGCGGCGATCGTCAGCAGGTCACCGACCAGATGCAGGAGCCGCTGGGCGTTCCGTTTTGCGACGGTCAGGTACATTTCGATGTTAGGGTCAAGGCCTTCTTCGTCCAGGGCCAGGTCCATGTAGCCCATGATCGAGGTCAGCGGGGTCCTCAGTTCGTGGGAGACGCTGGAGACGAACTGGTCCTTTGCCGAGAGCGCTTCGACCAGCGCTGTGACATCGGTGAACGCAAGGACCGCTCCCCGGTGTTCGCCCCGGGAGTCACGGATCAGCCGGCACGTTGCGGAGTAGGCCCTCTGGCTGGTGCCGTCGTCGGCCCAGATCAGTTCGTCTGTGAAGGACTCTCCTTGTGCCGCCCGGAACCCGGGGCGACGCTCCGGGGGAAGCGCATGCTTCCGGTCAGGACCATAGACGAGGAAGCTCGGTGGTTCATCGGACAGCTGTCTCCCGGTGACGGTCCCTCCGAAATGGCTGCTGAATTGGTGGTTGGCGAGCACGGCCTGCCCTTGGGCGTCGAGGGCGCAGACGCCTACGCCGACAGTGTCCATGACGCTGCTGAGCAGCCGCTCGCGGTCCTCGCTGGCAACCAGGAGGTCTCTGACCTCGCAGCTTTGGGCCTTCAGCTGTTGCCGCTGTAGCGAGAGGGCGTTGACAATCGCGTATGACGTGAGCGCGATCGCTCCGACTATGACCGGGAGCAGGACGATCCGGATAAAGTCCGGGCCATCAAAGCCCGTACCCAGGATGGCCGGGGGCAGCACCGCGCTGAGGATGGTGGCGACGACGGCGAAAAGGACGCCGCTGCGGCGCCGGTCCGCGGCCAGCCATACGACGGGAAAAACCAGGAGGAAACCCAGGACGGTGAGGTACTGGTCTGCGGCCTCGCGGGAGAAGCCAACGACGATGCAGTCGAGGGCCGGGATGACGAGCACGGCCCGTTCGGGCAAGCGACCCCACGGCACCAGGGCGCAAGCGCCAAGGAGCAGAACATGTGCCCCGAGGCTAAGAAGGAATGGCCCGGACACATCGAGTTGCGGGTGCAGGACCTTCGTCAGGACCGTGACCAGCAGCATGGTCGTAGACAGCGGAAGCTGAAACAGCACCGCCCGGCCCCTGGGCCCCAATGTCCGGTAGTACCCATACAACTGCTCAAAAAGCATGGTCTCCCCTACCTGCCTCGAACGCTTGTGGAAGAAACCTACCCCGCAACGTGCGCAATCAACAGCAATGCTGGTTCTTAATCTCCGTCGGCATGGGGGCTTTAGGTGCGCTTTTCTGCCCGACGTCCGGCCGCGCAGTAGAATCCGGATCTGACAGGAGTTGACATGACTGAGCCAGGGAAACAACCAAGCCCCGCTTCCGGGCGCACGCCGTACGTTCCACGCAAGATCAGCGGACCCGTGCTCATGGGCGTCGTTCCCGGCCAGCCGCTTGCCGTCGCCCACCGTGCGGCCGAGCTGGCGTACAGCCTCGGAGTGAAGCTGGTCTGCGCCTACGTGGACGTCACCACCTACCTGGCTGAGGAGCCGGACGGCAGGGTGGAGGCCCGGCCGATCGACCCGGACGGGATCGATGACGACATCGAAGGAATCAGTGCCACCATCGCCGCGGAACTCCGCGCGGCCCTCGACGGAACCGGCGTCGACTGGTCCTTCGTGACCCTTGCCGGTGACCCTGCCAGGGCACTGGGGCGCCTGGCTGAATCCGCCGACGCGTCAGTCATTGTGGTGGGCACCCGCGAGCGCGGACTCGGAGCCCGGCTGGAGGAACTGCTGGTGGGATCTGTCGCCGTGCACCTCACCCACCGCCAGCACCGGCCCGTCCTGGTGGTCCCGCTTGCGCCGCACAGGCCACAGCCGAAGGCGGGCCACTGATGGAACCGCCGGTTCCCGAGGCCCAGGCGGGGACCGCGGACACGCAGGGGCACGACGACGGGACCCGGCTTCCGGAGGGCACCGGCCGGGAGCCTGCCCCGGACGAGGGGACACTCGGTGCGGCGCGCGCCCACCGGCCGTTGCACCTGCACCCCGGGTTTCTGTTGGTGGTCATCGCCGGAGGCATCCTGGGGGCGCTCACCCGTTACGGCATGAGCAGCATCCTGCCTGCCCCCGGCGGCTGGCCGGTCCCCACTCTGGTCATCAACCTCTCGGGGGCGTTCCTGCTCGGCCTCCTGCTGGAGGCCCTGGTCCGGAGGGGCCCTGACACGGGGCGGCTGCGGCTGATCCGGCTGTTCGTCGGCACCGGCTTCATGGGCGCGTTCACCACCTACAGCACCCTGGCGGTGGAAACGAACACCCTGTTCGGGGCCGGACGCGTCACGGACGCGCTGCTCTACGTCGGGGTCAGCGTGGTGGCGGGCGCGGCGGCAACGGTAACGGGGATCTGGCTGGCGGCGGGCCATCACGCCCGGGCAACCGATCGCCGGCAGAGTCTGCACAAGGAGGGCCAGTGAGCGTCGTGACCATCCTCCTGATCGGCCTTGCCGGCGGGCTTGGCGCGGCCACCCGGTTCGTCGTCGACGGTCTGGTACGGTCCAGGATGCGCACCGCCCTGCCGGTGGGAACCATCATCATCAACGTCACGGGCTCGTTCCTGCTTGGCTTGCTCGCCGGTGCCGTGATCGTGCACGCAGCGCCCGCAGAGCTGCAGGCCATTGCCGGCACCGGATTCTTGGGCGGGTACACCACGTTCAGCACGGCCAGCTTCGAAACCGTGCGGCTCATCCAGTCCCGCCGCACCGGACTGGCCCTCCTCAACGGAATCGGCACTGCAGTGGCCGCGGTGGCCGCAGCCGCCGCCGGCCTGGCCTTGGCCACACTGCTCTGAGTCGCGGGCGGCCTGCGGCCCCGATATCCGTTTTCGACCCTAATATCCGTTTTCGCTGCCCGGATTCCTGGGCGCGGGCAACATTTCGGGTGCGTCAGGTAGCGCGTGCGTCATAGCCGGTTTTGTGCGTCGAGGACGGCAGAGCGCGTACGACGACGGGCCACACCTGCCGCTGCCAGCTTCCGTTCCAGCGCCCCAGGTTCCTTGAGGTTCGCCCAGTCCCACCGCACCACGTGCAAACCCAGGGCGCGGATTCGGTTCTCACGGTTCTTCTCCGCCACAACGGCCTGCGACGCGGTGCGGCCCCTGAGGAACTCATCCTTCACATACTTCTCCTCGCCGTCGAACTCGCCAACCACCTTGGACTCCTTCCAATAGAAATCGGCATAGCCAACCGGCCCGGCGGCGTCTGAAAACTTCTGCTGCAGGATGGGGGTTTCGAATCCGGCCGCGTGGATCAGTGCACGGCTCCAGGACTCCCCGGCCGAGCCGGATGCAGGATCGGCGAATGCAATGGCCGCCCGGATCCGCCGCGCCGCGGCCGCAGAGTAGATCGCCCCGATGCCGGCCTCGAGTTCGGCCTTGGTCAGGGCGGGGAGCCCGTGGATGGGGTCGTCCCGCAGTACATGATCCAGCGGGACGATGGCCTCCGCGAACGGGCTGAACGCTGCCAGATCCAGTACGGTCCGGATGCGGTCGGTAACCAGGAAACCGCCGAGCTGGACCACCTTCAGGTCTGTCCTGGCAGCGAAGTGGCGCCTGATCCCACCGCGCGACCGGCCGCCGTCGTTCTTCAATGTGAGCACCTGCACGGGGTGTACGCCGATGGTGGGGATTCCCCATGAGCTGGCGGCGGAGTGGCGGGCGAAAATGGTGGGTTTTTGCAGCATTTCCGCAGCTGCCTGGATGCGCAGCGGGTATTGTTCCCATGGTTTCAGCGCCCGCCACGCCGGACCGTCCGTGTAGACGCCGTGCCGGACCCGGACCAGTGCGCCGGCCCTTACCCGCTTGGCGAGCTCGTTCGGCGTGAGCCCGTGGACCATGGAATCGCGGGACAACAGAAGCGGTGGAAGATCTGGCATTCACCCATGGTGCACAGCCGTCCGGCGGCGCCGGAATGGGTGCCAGGCGCTATGTGGAAAAGCGCTCCGCGACGCGCAGATTACATATCGCGGCGCAAGTTACCTGGCGCGCCAGATATGTGGGGGGCGCAGGGGAACATCGGCGTCGAAAATGGATTTGGGCGTCGTGAAAGTTGGAGAAGCGTACGACGGCGGCGGCCCGGGTTCCGGCGGGGAGAAATCGTTAGGCGGGGCTGCTGTAGCTGGAGCGGGATATGGCGCCCATCCTCGGTTGGGTGGGCGCCGCCAGGGTCTACCCCCGCGCCAGCGGAAGTGCGAGCCGCATGGTGGTCCCGTCGGGACCGGTGCGGACCACATCCACGGTGCCGCCGGCGGCGGTGGCAATGTCGCGGACCAGCGCCAGCCCGATCCCGAAGCTCCGCCGCCCGGCAGGCTCACCTGCCCCAGGAGCACGGCCAGTGGACCGCCCCGGAGCGCGGACGAACCGGTCAAAGATGCGGTCCGGGTCAACCCCCGTGATCCCGGATCCGGTGTCTGCCACCAGGACCACGGCCCGGGATCCCTCAACACTGGTGCTGATGGTGATGCTGCCGCCTGCGGGGGTGTGGGCCAAGGCGTTGTCGGCCAGGGCCAGCACCGCGCGCCGCAGCGACCCCGGGTCCACGCGTACAAGAGCCGCGCCGCCGCCCGGGCTCCCACCAGCGCCGCCCGGGTCTCCGGAGAAGGTACAACTGACGCCCTGCTGCCGGGCCAGGTCCTGCAGGCTCGCGGTAACTTCCCGGGCAACGTCCGCCACATCCACCGGCTCCACATCGGAATCGCTAGAGGAACCAACGGGGGACCCCGTCGCCGCGAGGAGGAGTTCGTTGACGATCCCCGTCAGCGTGGCCGTGTCGTCCCGGATCTTCGCCAGGGCCTGTGCTGGTTCGGACCCGGGTTCGGCCTTGCGTTGCGCGAGCTGGATGCGGGTATCAAGGATCGCCAGCGGGGTGCGGAGTTCGTGGCTGGCGTCCTGGACGAAGCGGCGTTGCCGGGCCAGGGCCTCGCCCAGCGGCCGGATGGCACTGCGGGCGCTGATCCACCCCACCACACCGGCCAGCACGATGCCCGCCAACCCGGCCAGGATCATCCCCTCGATCAGGTCCTTCGAATCCAGGTAGGTGTAGGGCTTGCCGGCTGTGGAACCGGGCGGCGTGGGATGGGCCAGCTTGTTCATGAGGAACACGGTGGCGGCGGTGAGCAGGACCAGGACCAGGACGGCCACCCCGGCGCTGATCCGCAATGCCACCTTGAGTGACGCGCGGCGGAGGGTGTCCCGGTCCGCGTCCCCGGAGCCAGAGGAAAAGGAAATCATGATGCATCGCCGATCTGGTAGCCCACGCCGTGGACGGTGCGGATGACGGTCCGGGAGATCTTGCGGCGGAGGTGGTGGACGTAGGTGTCGATGACGCCGGGCTGGTCCGTGGACTGGAAATGCGCGGCGAGCAGGTCGTCGCGGGTGAACACCCTGCCGGGTTCGGCGGCCAGAGCCGCCAGGAGTTCGGCCTCCTTGGCGGTCAGCGTCACCACCTCGCCGTAGGCGGACCGGACGGCGCGCGACGCCGGGTCGAAATCCCAGGTGCCGATGCCCACCGGGCCCGCGGGCGGAGCGAACGTCCGCGTTAGTGCGCGCAGCCGCGCTGCCAGCTCGCCGGCGTCGAACGGTTTGGTCATGTAGTCGTTGGCGCCGGCGTCCAGCCCGCGGACCTTCTGGTCGGTCTCGCCCAGGGCGGTGAGGATCAGGATGGGCGTGGCGATGCCCTTCGCCCGCAGCGCCGCGATGACCGCCAGTCCGTCCATGACGGGCAGGCCGCGGTCAATCACCATCACGTCCCAGGATTGCGTCAGGCCCAGGTGGAGGGCTTCCTGGCCGGTGGCCGCGAGCCGGATCCGGTAGTCCGGCTCCAGCAGTTCCGCGATTAAGGGACCCAGCGCGGGGTCGTCTTCGGCGAGCAGCAGGGAGGGCCGGTCCGGGGTGGTCATGCGGCCTATTCTTCCGTGAATGCGTCCTGCCGGGCTGCGCGGCGGCGCTTGAGGAATTCCACGGCCCAGGGAACCACGGAGACCAGGACCATGAGCACGGCGATGACGTCGATGTTTTTGGCGATGATTTCGTAGTGCCCCAGCCAGGTGCCCAGCAGGGTGACCGACGTCGCCCATGCTAAAGCACCCAGGATGTTCCACAGCGTGAAGGCCTTGTACCCGTACCGGGCCGTGCCGGCGGTCAGCGGGGCGAACGTCCTGATGATGGGGACGAAGCGGGCCAGGACCACGGCCGCGCCACCGTGCCGGCGGAAGAAGTCCTCGGTGGCGGTGAGGTGGGCGGTTTTCAGGACCTTGGCGTCGTCCTTGAACCAGCGCCGGCCGAACCGCCGCCCCAGCAGATAGCCCACCTGGTCGCCGGCGATCGCGGCCGCCGTGATCACGCCGATGAGGACGGGAAGCGCCAGCTGCAGCTGCTGGTGCAGGAGCCCGGCGGTGAAGAGCAGCGAATCACCGGGCAGGAACGGGAACAGGACGCCGGATTCGATGAAGACCATCCCGGCGATCACGCCGAGGGCGGCCGGTCCCAGGCCGCCGAGCAGGCCTGCGGGGTCCAGCAGGGAGGGTGATCCCGCGGTGGCCATGGCGGAGACCACGTCAGGGGTGAGCATGGCGTGCATGGGGGTCCTTTAGCGTCGGCTCGACGGTGTGGTGAGCGCGGCGGGCAGGTGGTCGAAGAGCCGGGGAGCGTAGCGGTTCCAGAGCCCGGCGAGCAGTACGACGGCGGCGCTCGCCGCCAGGAAGGAGGCCACCACGTCGGTGGGGTAGTGCACGCCGACGTACAGCCGGGACCATGCCACCGTCACGGCCATGACGGCGCCTGCAACGGCCACCAGCCTGGACCAGCGGGTGCGCCGCGCCAGGAAGTACAGGGCGAAGGCCAGGGCGACGGCGAAGCTGACGTGGCCGCTGGGAAAGCTGTTGGATCCGGTCTCCGGCGCCAGCGGGTCGAACAGCAGCGACGGGTTGGGCCGCTGCCGGGCGACGATGAGCTTGAAGGCTTCGCTGGCCACCCAGCCCGAGCACGCCACCACGCCGAAGGCAACGGCCCTGGCCAGGTCGCGGCGCACCACGAGAACGGTGACGGCGATGACCGCAATGAGGCCCAGTCCCGCCACCGGGCCGAACAGGAGGTTGATTGCCATCGCGACGGCGGTCAGCACGGCAATGTGGTGCTGGCTGAGGTCCTGGTCCACGTTCAACTCGGCAGTGGTGTCGCCGGGCAGGAGCTGCACCGTGAAGCCCAGCGCGACGACGGCGGCGCACAGCAACGCGCCCAGCAGCAGCCAGTGCCGGGCCTGGGGGAGCACGGGGAACTGGGCACGGGCTGCGGCGGTAGTGCCGGGCTTGCCTGTTGTTTTGTGGGCGCGGGTTGGTTCGTTCACGAATCCTCCGGGGTGGTCCTGCGGCGGACAGGGTTCTGTCCTGGTCTCTGCTTCGATCCTCCCCGAGGGTTCCTAAGAAAGGCTTAAGAAATGTGACCGCCGCAGGACCGCAGAGGGCGCCGCTTCCCGTCACGTCATGGGCCGGAGGTGATCGCGGTGAGGAGCGCCTCTCCGTCGGGGCTGCCGAGGCCGGTGCAGGGGTCCCAGCCGGCGGCGGCCTTGTATGTGCCGTTGTTTCCGGTGGTGATGTCGCGGAATGCAGCCTTGTTGCCGTACAGGAGCGGCTGGATCTGCCCGAAGGTTCGGCTGGTTGACTGCGCCAGGAGGGCGATGAGTGCCGCCCAGAGCGGTGCCACGGCGCTGGTGCCGCCGATGACCATGTCTTTGCCGTCAACCCGCACTTTGTAGCCTGTCTGGGGGTCCGCGACGCCGCTGACGTCCGGTACTCCGCGGCCCTTCCGGCCGGCGGGGTGATGGCCGCCATGGTGCGTGGACTGGCCGGACTGCCATGTGGGGGCCGGGAAGGTGTCGCTGTAGCCGCCTCCGGTGGCTGAGTGCGGCCCGTCATTCCACACAGTTTCGGACGTGATGGTTCCCGTGGCCGGGTCCGCGTCAAGGCGGGTTCCGCCGCACGCCAGCACATGGGGGCTGGAAGCAGGAAAATCGGCGTGGTCTTTGCCGTCAGTGGCGCCGTCTGCGCTGCCGTTGTCGCCTGCTGCTGCGGTGACGGTCACGCCAAGTGCCGACGCGTCCGCCAGCGCCTGGTCGAACGCTGTCCGGGCCTGGGCGGTCCAGTCGTCCTCACTTTGGCCCCAGCTGATGCTGATGGACGTGGGTGCTGGGGTGGCGTGGGATGCGTTGATGATGGCGTCGAGGAAACCGGCGTCGGTGTTGGGTGCGAAGTACACCGGAATGTCCGCCTGGGGCACCAAGGCGCCCACCACTTCGATGTCGAGGAGAACTTCGCCGTCCGCGCCAGTGGGGTCCTTTCCGGGCTGGTTCGCGGCGCCGTCGACTCCCACTGCCCGCACCGTGGGCCCGGTGATCCCGAGTTCGGAGAAGTAGGCGTCCAGGTCGGATTGGGCGAAGCCGCCGCCGAGTTCGATGATGGCCACGGTCTGGCCCGCGCCGCCGCCCCCGGTGGGGAAGTTGTAGATCCGGGCGAGTTCGGGCGGTGTGTAGCTGGTCCCGGATGCCGCCAGCGGAATGGCATGGAACTGGGCGCGGGCCTGGGGGCGGTCATCAAGGCCCAGAACCGCCGTGACAACGCCGTCCAGCTCCGCGGGGATCTGCAGCCCACCGGTCCTGTGCCGGTGGGTGACGTCGTGGCCGTGGGGACCGCTGCTGGTGACCTCCTCCAGGCTGGTGCCGAAGATCCGGCTCAGGCCTTCCACCGTCCCGGCAAGGCGTATACGGCGGGAGGCGGGGTCGGCCTCGACGACGTCGGCTCCGAGCCGTGTGAAGGTTTCGGTGGCAAGGCGCAGATCCTCGTCGGAGGCGCCATGACGGGCCGCCAGTTCTTCCCGGGTTAGGGGAGCGGCGGCCTCAGTGGAGGTCTCCGGCAGCGGCTCCTGACGGCGCAGGATCACGGTGACCTCGATCCTGTGGGCGGGGTTGGCAGGACCCAGGGTGTCTTGGATCCTTGCCGCCGTGGGGCGTTCGGAGCCGGGGAGGGGGACCCTGCTCTCCGCGTGCTCGGGGGTGGTGTTGGTGTGCTCAGACATGGTTTGGCTCCGTTCGTGGGTACGGCAAAGCCAATTGTGCTCCGGGGCACTGACAATGAACAGGGAGCGTGACCGGCAACGGCGGCTATGGAAGCGGAATCACGACGGCGGCAGGCTAGTTCCCGGTGGCGAAATAGTTCCTGAGCTGGCTGGCTATGGCGGCGGCGGAGACCTGGTGGGTTTGGCCTTCCAGGACGCGGTGTTCGCTTCCGGGTATGGCGTCGGCAATGGCCTGTTGGGCTTCAACCATGGGGTTTGCGGCTTTTCCGCCGACCATGACCAGGGCCGGTACGGTGATTTGCCGGAGCCGTTCCAGCGGGGCCACGAAGTCGTTGGTCACCAGGGCCTCGTAGGGCAGGGTGTTCGCGGCTGCGGTTTGCTTCTTCCACACGCCGGGCATGAGGCGCAGCAGGTAGGGGAGGAACGCCGGCGCTCCGACCATCTTGACCAGGAAATAGGACACGGCGCTGCCGCGCTTGCCGTCGCTGAGCAGGGCTTCAAGGTGCTTGCGGTGGCTCTCCGGGGTCCCGCCCGCCGCCTGGGTGCCGGTGTAGGGCGCTTCGTAGGTGGCCAGGCGCCGCATGGGAACTCCCGCTGCGGCAGCTTCGAGGGCGAGGGCCGCGCCGGAGGAGATTCCGTAGACGTACGGGCTGGTGCCTGCTTCGTTCAGCACTGCCTGAAGGTCCTCGATCTCGCGTTCTGTGGAGTAGGGCTTGGTTTCGCCGCTGTCACCGCGTCCACGCCGGTCGTAGAAATAGACAGTGAACGCATCCTTCAGCTCATTCGCCAGGGCACGCGCCGGGCCGAAGGTTCGGCCGCAGAAAGCGCCGTCCACCAGGACAAGGCTGGGCCCGGTGCCGATCCGCTCCACGCTGAGGGCGGTGCCGTCGGGCGACAGGACGGTGAGGACCGTGCCCTTTTCTTGTGCTTTGGTCATCTGGATGCTCCGTATGGTCGTGGGCGCTGGAAGGAATGTGCTTACAGTTCAGGCGGCAAGATGGAACGTCTCCGCGAAGCGGTGCAGGAGGTTCCCTTGCCCGCTCAGCACCTGGATCACACCGGTTTCGATTGCGCGGTCAGGGGCCATTTCACCGGAGATCAGCTGGCGGATGCCCGGCCCGGCGGCGAAGGCGAGGTCGGCAAGGCCCTCGCCGCGCCTCACATTCAGGGTGGGGCCATCCACCCTGATTAGGAGTTCGCTGGAACCGAAATGCGCTGAGTAGGCGGTCGCCGGTAGTGTGGCCGCCACGTCGGGCCGGAACGTGGTGCGCAGGTCCATGGTGATCGAATCGGGGGTGATGATCTGTTCCACGCGGGGGTCGCCCATGGCTTTGAAGCCCCAGGCGCCCAGCGCAAGAACAACCGGTTCGAGCTCGCGGCCGTACGGCGTCAGTTCGTAGACGATCACGCGCGAGCGGGGGGCCCGCCGGATGACTCCGGCGGCCTGCAGTTCTTTGAGCCGCGCCGCCAGGATGTTGCTGGGGATCCTGGGGAGGCCCGCCGCGAGCTCTCCGTAGCGGCGCGGCCCCACCAGCAGGTCACGGACGATCAGGAGGGCCCATCGCTCGCCGACGAGTTCCAGGGCCGTGGTGATGCCCGAGTACTGTCCGTAGTCGCGTGCGGCCATGAACCTCAGGCCTGCTGGTTCATGAAGGCTTCGGGGCCTTGTTTAGAGGCGACCGGGTCCATGTAGCCGAACTCGAGGATGTTGCCGTCGGGGTCGGTGAGCTGGCGCTGGTACATGAAGCCGTAATCCGAGGCCGGCTGCGCTTCGGCCCCGCCTGCTGCAAGGCCGCTGGCCACGCTGGCGTCCACAGCCTCCCGGCTGTCGAGGAAGATCGCGGTTGTGGCCGACACCGTCGCCGAAGGGTCGCCGATGGGCCGGTCGCTGAAGGTCTGGAAGTACTCGCGGACCAGGATCATGAAGTAGCTGTGGTCTTCCTCCACCACTACGCAGGCCGCGTTGTGGTCCGAGAAGAGCGGGTTAATGGTGAATCCAATCGCCGTGTAGAACGCTTTGGCACGCTCCAGGTCGGTCACCGGCAGGTTGACGAACATTGCGGTCATGATGGTCTCTTTTCCCAAGAAGGTGCGGACATCCTGATACTTGCAAAAAACAAGTAGGGCGTCAATACCCCGATGAGCTGTAGCCAGTCCGGGCAGGGGAGCTTCGCTCTGGGTGGCGGCTTATCGTGGCCGCCCGGTTGCCACAAGCGAGCGGGCGTTGGGGGAAGGGCTGCGAAAGGTGAGCGGGCGTTGCAGGGGGAGGGGTGCACGCTTGACGAGTTCCGCCGCGCCCGCATATCCTGAACGAACGGTCGGTAAATAATTCCGGACGTCCCAGTAGGTCTTTGCATAGGAGCAACCATGGCAGCGCAGAACTTGCAGTCAGTGCCGGCTGAGCTAACCCAAGAAGCGGACGCCGCGGGGGAGGCCCACTTCGACCGCATCATCGCCGAGGACTCCCGGATCGAGCCCCGCGACTGGATGCCGGCCGCGTACCGCAAGACCCTTCTGCGCCAGATCTCCCAGCACGCCCACTCCGAGATCATCGGCATGCAGCCGGAGGCCAACTGGATCTCCCGCGCCCCCAGCCTCAAGCGCAAGGCCATCCTCATGGCCAAGGTCCAGGACGAGGCCGGCCACGGGCTCTACCTCTACTCAGCCGCCGAGACCCTGGGCCAAAACCGGGACAAGATGATGGACGACCTCATCGCCGGCAAGGCCCGCTACTCCAGCATCTTCAACTACCCGGCGCTGACCTGGGCGGACATGGGTGCCATCGGCTGGCTGGTGGACGGCGCAGCCATCTGCAACCAGGTCCCGCTGTGCCGCGCCTCGTACGGCCCCTACGGCCGCGCCATGGTCCGCATCTGCAAGGAAGAGTCCTTCCACCAGCGTCAGGGCTTTGAGATCCTCCTGGAACTCTCCAACGGCACGCCCGCGCAGAAGCAGATGGCCCAGGACGCCGTGAACCGCTGGTACGCCCCGGCCCTGATGATGTTCGGCCCGCCGGATGACGATTCCCCCAACTCCAAGCAGTCCATGGCCTGGAACATCAAGCGCTTCAGCAATGACGAGCTCCGCAGCCGCTTCGTGGGCATGATGGTGGAGCAGGTCCGGGTCCTGGGCCTCACCCTCCCGGATGACCAGGTCCGCTTCAACGAGGACACCAAGAAGTGGGAGCACGGCCCGCTGGACTGGCACGAGTTCCAGGAAGTCCTGGCCGGCCGCGGTCCCTGCAACGCCCAGCGCCTCGAGCGCCGGAGGGCAGCGCACGACGACGGCGCTTGGGTCCGCGAGGCAGCGGCGGCTTACGCAGCAAAACAGTCAGCAAAGCAGCAGAAGGAACACGCAGCATGACACCCCATGGCAACCCGGACGCCCCCGCAAGCGCCGCCACCGAAATCAACCGCGAAGCCCCGAAAGCCTCGCCAGCCCCGGCCGAAACCCACGACCGCGGGGCCTGGGGCCTCTGGGAGGTCTTCGTTCGGTCCAGCCGCGGCCTGAGCCACGTCCACGCCGGCTCCCTGCACGCGCCGGACGCCGCCATGGCCCTCCGTAACGCGCGGGACCTCTACACCCGCCGGAACGAGGGCGTCTCCATCTGGGTGGTCCCGGCGGACGCCATCGCGGCCAGCGATCCCGATTCCAAGGGCTCCTTCTTCGAGTCCCCGCAGGGCAAGGACTACCGGCACGCCACGTACTACACCAAGAGCGAAGGGGTGAAGCACCTGTGAGCACCCCCGAAACCACGGCAGAAACAGCAACAGGCCACGGCGACATCTCCACCGGCGTCGCAGGCGGGGACTCCAACGCAAGTGCCACCCGCATCACCCCCGGCAACGCCCTCCGCCCGGAGGACATCGCCCTCGAGGTCAAAACCGGCCTGGTCAAGCCCAGCGAGGACATCGCCGAGTACGCCCTGCGCCTCGGCGACGACGCCCTGATCCTCGCCCAGCGCCTGGGTCACTGGATCTCGCGTGCACCGGAGCTGGAGGAGGATATCGCCCTGGGCAACATCGCCCTGGACCAGCTGGGCCACGCCCGCAGCTTCCTCACGTACGCCGGCGCCGGCATGCCCAAGGAGGACGGTACGGCCACGTCCGAGGATGAGCTGGCCTACTTCCGCCGCGAGCACGAGTTCCGCAGTGTCCAGCTGTTCGAGCAGCCCAACGGTGACTTCGCGGCGACTATCGCCCGCCAGTTCGTGGTGAGCTACTACCAGTACGAGCTCTACCGCCGCCTCACCGAATCCACGGATGAAACCCTGGCAGCCATCGCGGCCAAGGCCGTGAAGGAAGTGGATTACCACCGGGACCACAGCAGCCAGTGGGTCCTGCGCCTGGCCGGCGGCACCGATGAGTCCCGCACGCGGATGGTCCACGGCCTGCGCCTGATGTGGCCGTACGTCAACGAACTGTTCCAGGACGATGACCTGACGCAGCGCCTCGCTGAGGCGGGTGCCGCCGTCGCGCCGTCCAGCCTTAAAGGCGACTTTGACCGCCTGACCACCGAGGTCCTCACGGAAGCCGAGCTGGAGGTCCCGGACGTGCCCGCAGCGCCGGGCGGCGGCCGGTACGGCAAGCATTCGGAGCATCTGGGCTACCTCCTCGCGGAGATGCAGGTCCTGGCCCGCGAGCATCCCGGGGCGAGCTGGTGACCGCCATGTACATCTCGGACTTCGAAACCCGCACCCGGACCCCGCAGCAGCGGGCGTGGGACATCGCCGCCACGGTGGTGGATCCGGAGATCCCGGTGCTCTCCATCGCGGACCTGGGGATTTTGCGGAAGGTCGACGTCGGCACGGACGGAAGCGTCAAGGTCACCATCACGCCCACGTACTCGGGCTGCCCGGCCATGGACGCCATCCGGGACGACCTCCAGGCCGCCTTCAAGAAGGAGGGCTACCAGGAAACAAAAGTGGACCTGGTCCTGGCCCCGGCGTGGACCACGGACTGGATGACTGAGGCCGGCAAGCAGAAGCTGCAGGAGTACGGCATCGCCCCGCCCACCGGGAACAGCAAAGCCGGCGGCCACACGGGTGCAATCAGGCTAAGAATGGCCGTGAAGTGCCCGCAGTGCAACAGCCTGAACACCAAGGAACTCACCCGCTTCGGTTCCACGTCCTGCAAGGCGCTGTATGTGTGCCAGGACTGCAAGGAACCGTTCGACTACTTCAAAGTCCTGTAAGGAACCCCCATGCCTGTTGTCCGCCAGACCGCCGCCGAAGAGGCTGAGGTGACCGGCCGCCGTCGTCCGTCCTTCCACACCCTCACCGTGCAGGAGGTGCGCCGGCTCACCGAGGACGCCATCGAGGTCAGCTTCCACGTCCCCGCGGAGCTCGCCGGCAAGTTCGACTACCTGCCCGGCCAGTACGTGGCCCTGCGCACCACGCTGCCGGATGAGAATGGCGAGCCGAAGGAAATCCGCCGCAGCTACTCCATCTGCGCCGAGCCGCGCAGTTTCGAGGACGGCAGCAGCGAGATCCGGGTGGCCGTGAAGAAGGACCTGGGCGGGCTGTTCTCCACCTGGGCCAACGCCGAGCTGAAGGCCGGGGACACCCTGGACGTGATGAGCCCCATGGGCGCGTTCGTCTCCAAGCACGGCCGCGACGGTGTGGCCGTGGAGCAGAACGTCATGAACTCCATGAACCACCCGGAGGAGCTGGCGGGGGAGGGCGGGAACTTCGTGGCCATCGCCGCCGGGTCCGGCATCACCCCGGTGATCGCGATCGCCCGGACGCTGCTGGCCGCCAACCCGGAGACCCGGTTCGACCTGATCTACGCCAACAAGGCCGCCATGGACGTGATGTTCCTGGAGGAGCTCGCGGACCTGAAGGACAAGTACCCGCAGCGGCTGGCCATCCACCATGTGCTCTCCCGGGAGCAGCGGATCGCGCCGCTGTTGAGCGGTCGGATCGATGCGGAGAAGCTGCAGCAGCTGCTGGGTACCGCCCTGCACGCGGACGATGTGGACGAATGGTTCCTGTGCGGGCCGTTCGAGCTGGTGCAGCTGTGCCGGGACACCCTGGCCGAGCGCGGGGTGAAGCCGGAGAACGTGCGGTTCGAGCTGTTCACGAGCGGTAAGCCGGACCGTCCGGAGGGGCAGGCCGGCCGTCCCGTGGTGGTGGACGAGTCCAAGGAGACGTACAAGATCACGTTCAAGCTGGACGGCCTGCAGGGCGAGGTCGCCAGCCCCACGCACGCCCGCGAGTCCATCCTCAACGCGGCGCTGCGGGTGCGCCCGGACGTGCCGTTCGCGTGCGCCGGGGGAGTGTGCGGCACCTGCCGGGCCAAGGTGGTCACCGGCAGCGTGACCATGGACGAGAACTACGCGCTGGAGCAGGATGAGCTGGACAGGGGCTACGTGCTCACCTGCCAAAGCCACCCCACCAGCAAGGAAGTCACGGTCGACTTCGACGTCTAAGCCTTTTCCGGTCTCACCAAAGGAGTTCCATGATTTCCCTTTCCATCAGCAACGGCATCGCCGAGGTTGTCCTGGACGCCCCGCACAAGCTGAACTCACTGGATGAGCAGGCGCTGCGGGATTTAACCCAGGCGTACGACGACGCTGCTGCCGCCGCCTTGCGCGGTGAGGTGCGGGCGCTGCTGCTGAGGGGAGAGGGCCGGGCCTTTTGCGCGGGCCGGGACATCGCCGGGGTCACCCCGGAGAATGACGACGCCGGAGCGTACCTGGGCGGGCTGGTGGAGCCGTTGCTGAAGAAGATGGCATCCTTCCCCGCACCGACGTTCGCTGCGGCCCAGGGGGCCTGCCTGGGCGTGGGTCTGGGGCTGCTGCTGGCCACGGATGTGGTGTACGTGGCGGAGAACGCCAAGTTCGGATCGCCGTTCGCCAAGCTGGGGGCCACGCTGGACTCGGGCGGGCACTGGTACTTCACGGAGCGGCTGGGCATGCACCGGACGCTGGACCTGATTTACACGGCGGACCTGATCTCGGGCGCCGAGGCCGTGGCGCAGGGGATGTTCAGCCGCGCCATGCCGGCGGCTGAGCTGCTGGATTCCACCCGGGCGATCGTGGAGCGGGTTGCCGCTGGCGCCACGGGTGCGTTCGTTGCGTCGAAGGAGCTGGTGGCGCACATCCGCGATCAGCGCCTGGGCCTCTGGCAGGCCATGCAGGAGGAGAACGAAGAGCAGGCACGGCTTTGCAAGACCGAGGATTACGCAGAGGGTTTCCGGGCTTTCCAGGAGAAGCGCGAACCCAAATTCCGCGGTGATTGAGCCTGTTGAAAGCGAGCTCCACGAAACCATAATTGTCCGCCGCTCCAACAAATTTGTTAAGGTTCAGCTATGACTATGGGGAGAGCTATCACCAAAGCCGTCATTCCTGCTGCCGGATTGGGAACTCGATTCCTGCCCGCCACCAAGGCAATGCCGAAGGAAATGTTGCCCGTTGTAGACCGTCCGGCCATCCAGTATGTCGTCGAGGAAGCGGTGGGTGCCGGCCTTACCGATCTTCTGATGATCACGGGCCGCAACAAGCGCGCCCTGGAGGACCACTTCGACCGCGAGCCCGGCCTGGAGGCCGCGCTGGAGGCCAAGGGGGACAAGGACAAGTTGGGCATGGTGGAGTACGCCTCCAACCTGGGTCCCATTCACTACGTCCGCCAGGGTGAGGCCAAGGGCCTGGGCCACGCTGTGCTCTGCGCGCAGCAGCACGTGGGTGACGAGCCCTTCGCGGTGCTCCTGGGTGATGACCTCATCGATGAGGCCGAGAACCTGCTGAGCACCATGATGGAGGTGCAGCAGAAGACAGGCGGTTCGGTGATCGCGCTGATCGAGGTGGATCCGTCGCAGATCAGTGCCTACGGCTGCGCGGACATCTCGGTTGTTGAAGGCGAGGACTATGTCCGCGTCAACAGCCTGGTGGAGAAGCCGGCCGTCGGCGAGGCACCGTCCAACCTTGCCGTGATTGGCCGCTACGTGCTGCACCACTCGGTGTTCGGCGTCCTTGAAAACACCGCGCCCGGCCGTGGCAACGAGATCCAGCTGACCGACGCCCTGCAGACCCTCGCAGCGGGCGAGGGCGAAGGATCTGGTGTATACGGCGTGGTCTTCAAGGGGCGCCGCTATGACACCGGTGACAAGCTGAGCTACCTCAAGGCCGTGATTACGCTCGCTTCCGAGCGCGTGGAGTTCGGCGAGGACCTGAAGACCTGGATGAAGGGCTTCGTCGGGTAGTCGTGACGCTCTACTGCTCTAGGGAGGCTCGTTGCCGTAAGGCGGCGGGCCCCCTTTTTTGCGTGGCCAGGACTGCCACCAGGGCGCCAATGACAGCGCCTGACGTGTTCGTCATGACATCTGACGGGCTTGCAAAACGGCTGTGAAGAAACAGGAGCTGCCCCAGTTCGATGCAGCCGGAAATAAGCATTCCGAAGGCGCCGATTTGCCACCATTTCTTGTTCGTAAATGCCAGTGCGGCTACGAAACCAACGGGAAGGAATAGGCCTACGTTGGCGGAGGCCTCGACGAAATTGTAGTTAAACCAGCGGGGAATGCCGTGGTGGTGGAGGAAATACAAAACACTGGATAGCTGCCCGGAGAGGGGCTGGTCTACGGGTGTTGGCCAGAAGGCGACAAGTGCCAAGGGCACCACCATGGCCGCGAGAATCAGCTGCCACAGCCGGTGGTTGTTGAGGATTCTCAAAGGGGCCTCAGGACGTCCGTAGAAGGGCGAAGGCGGCGGTGGCCAAGGCGCAGGCCGCGAGAAGAATGAGGAGGCCGTAGCCCAGTACCTGTGGCCGGGGGAGTGGGATAGAAAAGTCGTATTCGCGTGGTGGTCTGCGCCAATGTCTCCCCATAGCCCTAATAGTTACCACAAATCGGACGGCGGTTGAGCCTGTCGGAATCAAGGGTGCGGAAACCCGCAGCCCACCGGCCGTTGAGTCTGTCGAAATTCGCCGGTGATTGAGCTTGCCGAAACTCAGTCGGTGGTTGAGCCTGTCGAAACCAAAAGCAAAAAGGTGGGTGCATCTCCGTTTCCGGAGATGCACCCACCTTCGTTGGTGCTAGGAGATGCTGCGGTTACGCGGCAACCTCAGCCTTGGCGCGGCGGCGAACCACCACTACGGAGGTTGCACCGGCTGCCAGTGCGCCTGCGCCCACCAGGGTCCACAGGATCAGGCCCGAGTCGGCACCGGTGTTGGCAAGGCCGCCCGTGTTGGCCAGCGGAGCGCTACCGGCGGCAGCGCCACCGGTGTTTGCCAGGGAAGCGGCCACGGTGACGGTGACGGGGCCAACGGTCACACCGGAGGTGTTGCCGGTTGCGGTCAGGGAGTAGGTGCCTGCTTCGCTGATGGCAATCGGCAGGGCAAATGCACCCTGGGCGTCAGCGGTTGCGGACAGGGTCTGCGGTGCCTGGAAGACGGGAATCTTCACGGCCACGGAGCGGCCCAGGCCGGCGCCGTTGGAGGCCGGAGCCTGGCCCGGCGTAACGGTGATGGTCAGGCCTTCGCCGGCGAGGAAGCCCTGGCCGCGGAACACGAAGGATTCACCCGGGCCAACGGTGCCGTCGGAAACGGCGGCCTGCGGCGGAAGTGCCGGGTAGGTTGCGGCCATGGCAGGCGCGGAACCGATGAGTGCGATTGAGCCCGCGAGTGCGAGAGCAGCGAGTGTTTTCTTCATGTGTGTCCCCCCGGAGACGTTTAAGTTTTGATACCCGATTTTGGGGAAATGTCCCCTCCGCACGAGACCGTGTGCAGAACTACGGATAGATATCCCAGATAGAAGGTACCATCCCGGATAGGTTGTAACCAACCTCAATCCAGTCGGTTTACATGGTGTTAACGCAACCGTCACTGGCCTTGATCACATGACGCGTTTTCCGTCGGAAGGATAACGTCCTTTACATGCTGAACGGTTGGCGTGACAACCAGGTTAGGTTCCGTGTGCTGAACAATTTTTCCGAAGGTGAAGTCCACAGTTTTGGACTCGCCAGGCGCAAGCTGCTGGGCAACCACGCCTACCGGCCTGTTCGCATGGATGTATGGGGCAAAGGGAGTCTTTTGGCCGTCAATCGTGGCTGACTCCACGTTTGCTTGTGCTGGTCCGTAGACAACGATGTTTGTTTGGACCGTACCGGCTGCTACTCCAAAAATTCCTGCACCGGTGACGTAGGCCGGGAGAGAAGTGGCAGCATCGGCAGGCGCTGTATTAGTGCTGGTTACGCGTACAGTCGTTTGCTCGTAGCCGTCTGCTGGACATTCCTTGACGAGCTGGACTGTGCGCTTAATGTAGTAGTCCATTTTGGCGCCTGTCCCGTCGTTGAAGTAAACGCCAAACTGAGCCGGAGAAACGCTGGGCCCAGAGATTGAGCCACTCAGCGCGTATTTCGTGATGACTGATTGTTCGGAGGCGTCGGCAGACCATACTAAGACACGACCTTCTTCTGTTCCCCGAGTAATTCCGGCGATAAGACCCTTGGCTTCTCCTTTGCCGCTCGACAGCGCTGCAAATACCTCCTTAGCGACGCCGGCAAAGTACGCGTCCTGCAGCTTTGGTTGCCTGATCTTCGCGTAAACGTCCGAGAGTAGGGTCGGAACCACATTGCCGCCGGTCAGTTCGGTTGGTAGCCCTGCTGCCTTCACCGCTGCCAGTTCCGGGCCGTTGATCGTAACCGGGCCGGTCGTCTGCAGGACATAGCTAAGGACAACAGGATCAATCGAGACGACGCCGTCGACCCGGCGTCCAGTTTTTCGCTCCCACATCGCTTGGGCTGTACTGGCGGCGGTGGGAAAGTCAGGAGTCAGGTTCACGTCCTGCATGTACTTCCCGAGGCGCGCCGAGTAAATCAGTTGCTGTTGCTCTTCAACCGGCAAAGTCGGTGACATAACGCCAACATCGACAGCACTACTCTGAGCTCCGAGGGACAGTTTTCCGTGATCGAACGTGAGTACAGCCAGGGCGCCCGGAATCCCACCAGAAGCACGGGCCTCCGCATTATTCTGGACGACAAGAAGGTAATTTTTCGGCCCGTCGGAACCTAACATTGTTGGGGCTATGCGTGCAGCATCTGCCGCGGAATCAAGCGCCCCCGCCGCCTCCTTGAGTTCCTGGGTTGCTGCTTTCAGCGGGAGAGCCACTTGGGGAAGCAATCGCGTTTGGTCTATGCCGTCCAGCCGTTCCCAGGATGAATGCACTGCATATGACGACGAGGCAACGCTTGGTGCTACCGCTGCAATTGCTCCGAGGTTGCTGCCCGAGCTGCTTGGCAGAAGTGAGTCCCAGTTAAGCGACTGATAGACATTCACCAGAGGGCTCAAACCTAGGTTCGCCACGTCGTCAGCTGATCTGGCCACTTCGGAGACGGCGCTTAGGTTTGGTCCCAGCCATGGCAGATTCGAAGCCAAAGTCCAAAGGGGATCTTCAGCAGAGTCACGAGCGGTCGTAGTGTGATTGCGGAGTTCTGCCAACGTGCTTGTTACTGCGCCTTGATCAGATGCCTCGATCTCCTGTTTCAGCTGTGAGACCAAACTCGAGGCTCTCTCTAACTCGGACTTGATGGTGGTGGCTTTATAACCCAACCAAATGGCAGCAAGACCGAGGATCGCAATGAGTAGGAAGACCGGGAGTCCAATCTTCAGGATTCTGCGGAATCGTATTCCTAGCCAAGGGGAGGAGGTTGAGTCTGCGAATAGCGCGGAGGATTCAGGTACCTTCTGGGACATGTTCAGGGACGGCCCAGACCACGGTAAGTCCAACCAGCAGCTCTCCACTTACCTGCATCCAAGACGTTTCGTCCGTCTAAAATGCGCGGAGAGGCGACGGACACGGCAAGTTCATAAGGGTCGAGACGACGGAATTCTTCCCACTCTGTTAGTAGAAGTAAAGCGTCGGCTTTGGCGACCGCCTTGCTCAATTCTGGTTCGTACTGCAGTTCAGGAAATCGTCGCGCCGCGTTCGGAAGAGCCTTCGGGTCTGTAACTGTTACGACAGCACCTTGCAGTTGGAGTTGCGCGGCGATGCTGAGCGCTGGGGAATCTCGTACGTCGTCGCTCTCTGGTTTGAAAGCAGCGCCCAAAACTGTGATGCGTTTACCCAAGAGCATGCCGCCCATGAGTTCTCTCGTGAGCTCGACTACTCGTGTCCTTCGTCGCATGTTAATTGCGTCGACCTCGCGCAGGAACGTTAGGGCTTGGTCTGCGCCAAGCTCACCTGCGCGCGCCATAAAGGCCCTGATATCTTTAGGCAGACATCCTCCCCCGAATCCAATGCCGGCGTGAAGAAACTTACGTCCGATACGGTCATCGAGGCCTATTGCATCAGCCAGCCGTGTGACGTCGGCGCCAGAAGCTTCGCAAACTTCAGCCATTGCGTTGATGAAGGAGATCTTGGTTGCGAGGAAGGAGTTGGCCGCCGCCTTAACGAGCTCGGCCGTTGCATGGTCAGTGACCAGACGAGGCGTGCCATCAGCAATTGGCCCAGCGTAAACGTCGTCCAGGATGGCCACAGCAACGTGTTCCTCCTCACCACTTTTGACGCCGTAGACGAGACGATCCGGACTAAGCGTGTCCTGAACGGCATGTCCTTCACGGAGAAACTCAGGATTCCAAACCAAGTGGGCCGTTGGCTCACTTGCCTCAAGCAGGCCTTCAAGTCGAGCAGCGGTTCCAACTGGAACGGTTGACTTACCCACGACGAGATTTCCTGCGGCAACGTGCGGTAGAAGAGCGGTCACAGCTGAGTCAACGAAACTCATGTCTGCAGCGTTTTCCCCCTTCTTCTGAGGTGTGCCAACGCATATGAAATGGATATCGTTGCCGGCAGCGGCAGACATGTCCGTGGTGAACGAGAGTCTGCCTGTTTCCTGTACATCTCGGAGCAAGTCATCTAAACCTGGCTCGTAGAAGGGAGCTGCGGCCTTTGAAAGTTCTGCTACCTTACGTTCGTCTACATCAATGCCTACGACCTCATGGCCAAGCTTTGCCATGCATGCCGCATGAACTGCACCCAAATACCCGCAACCTATTACAGAAATACGCATTTCAACTACCTTCCCCAGAAAGAATTATTGTTTCGCTATACAGCTAAAGAGTGTTATTCAGTCATCAAACGGCGCCGTCACTGGCAAAGACAGCTCGGAAGGTCTTGAAGAGAATCACAATGTCACCCATAAGCGACCAATTCTCGACGTAATAGAGGTCAAGGCGTATGCTCTCTTCCCAACTCAGGTTTGACCGCCCGCTGACTTGCCACAAGCCACTCATTCCTGGGCTGACATACAATCGACGCTGCGCTGCGTCGTCATAGAGGGCGACCTCGCCTGCTCGCTGTGGCCTCGGACCCACGAGGCTCATGCTGCCACCAAGGACATTTAGCAGCTGCGGGAGTTCATCCAGCGAGAATTTTCGTAGGATCCTACCAAGAGGCGTGATGCGAGGATCATTCTCGACTTTAAACAGAGGCTTATCGGCTGTTCCCTGGGCGTCCAGTAGCGCCTGAAGCTGGGCGTCGGCATCAACCTTCATTGAACGAAATTTGAGCATATTGAATGTCGTCCCCCGCAGTCCAATTCTCTCTTGCCGGTAGAACACCGGGCCTGGATCGGTCAGACGGACCAGAACACCCAGAAGTAGGAAAACTGGGGACAGAGCTGCAACCAATAACCCGGCTACCGCAACATCAAAGGCCCTCTTGGCAACTTTCTTACCTCCTGTGAGCTTGGGCGTCGAAACGTGAATCAACGGCAATCCCGCAACCGGTTGAGTATGGATCCGTGGACCTGCGATGTCGGTCAGAGCGGGCGCCAGTATCATGCCAATGTCTCGTGCTGCGAGTTCCCATCCCAAACGTCGAAGATCCTTGGGATGCATATTGACGCCAGCAGATACCGCGACCGCGTCAACTTCGCTTGCAAGAATCACCGCGAGTATTGAATCGAAATCGGCTTCAGTGCCCGTAACAGGGACGGAGAGTTGGGCGTCTCTCTCCCAGCCCGTTCCTGCCCCTGGTAGGTGCGCGGCGATGGGCAAGTAGCCTGCCGAAGGTGCACTCTTGAGCGACAAACTTAGGTGCGCGGCTGAATGCGGGCCGCCGATGATGAGTACTCGCGACGTGCTTCTGCCGCGGCTCCTTTCAAGGCTGAGGTGTTGTCGAACAAGCCAGCGACCGGCTAACAAGCCCAAGGCGCCTGCCGGAAAAGCCAACCCGACGAATCCCCGAGCAGTGTCGATCCGGAGGGCGTAGGAAAAAATTGCAACGAAACCGAACAGCCACATTGAGGCAGCCAGAACGCGTTTATATTCTTCCGAGCCGGAGCCGAGGACTTTGGCTTCTCTGGATCCCCAAAGCCATAACATGAGCCACCATGCAACGGCCAGCACTGCCGCGAGGACCAGATAGTCGGCATCCCGAACGTCACCGTTGCTGATGTCAGAGAAGCCAAAACGAACACCAAATGCGCCAGCAACAGCCCAGAGCACAACTAGTGCGTCCACTACCTGCAGCCGTATAGCGTACCTTCTTCGCCAGCTGCGCTCCGATCTAGGCTCGATTACTTCTGCCCCACGCGTAGCGATCCGTTGAGTGCCCCACACAGTATTTCCCCCCATGGAATTGCAACCAACCCAAGCTTCTATGAATTGTCCACAGACTCTGTTTCGAAACCGTTGACTGGACATTACGGCTCATCACTGCATGGTTCGATGTACATACAAGAAAATAAGACGGAATCCCAGGCCTCGAGCCGTCGTCGGCGCGGGTATGGCGAATCTAATTGTAGCTGCCGCCAGCGACAGGACCAGATGCTATCGCGGAGGACGGTCCTCAGCTGATTTGAAGCGTACCTGCGTCACAGTCGGGTCGCTTAATTTGACTGAATGTTGCAGACGGGAGGAAGTTGCTCTCATCCACGTCGCAGCGTGTGCTCCAGCGCGTAACGAAGGGCAGACCGCCAACGCCTCGCATACCCCGTGAGTGCCAAGAAATCGATGAGCGTGACATGGGGTGTGCCTAGGTACACTAATTGGGCAGCATGAGCGTTCACCGGGGGGCGTGTATCTGTCGTTGTAGCTGCTGACGATCAGACCCCAAACTGAGCTGCGAGCTTTGTCGCGGCGATCGAGGAAGTTAGGGGTAATGAGGGTGGTCAAAGGTCGGGACGAGGACATCCGTTGGTCGATTATTACGGTCTCGTATAACAGCGCGGAAGTTCTTGAGCAACACTGGCAGACAGACATCCCGGCTGGCGTCGAGTGGATCGTCGTGGATAACTGTTCTACGGATTCAAGCGTGGCAACGGCCAAAGACTTGGGTGCTCGCGTCATTGAGCTGGAAAAGAACGCTGGTTTCTCCGCTGCCAATAACATAGGCTTGCGCGAATCGCTAGGCGAGTATGTCGCCTTCGTCAATCCCGATGTCGTTGTGGGCTGGGAAAGCTTGCAGGACCTTGAGCTCTTGATCAATGAGAGTGGGGGCCTGGTTTCGCCGCAACTTCTG
This sequence comes from Pseudarthrobacter sp. YAF2, assembly GCF_052113345.1. NCBI lineage: Bacteria > Bacillati > Actinomycetota > Actinomycetes > Micrococcales > Micrococcaceae > Pseudarthrobacter > Pseudarthrobacter sp. YAF2. The sequence goes on from NZ_JBFRDA010000001.1 coordinate 253,368, forward strand.
AACCCTGATGGCAGCAAGCAGCCCAATGGGCGAGGCGCGCCGAGTCTCTCGAGTAAAATACGAAATCGGCTTAACTCAAACACGGGTTCCACCTATCAGGTCTTGGCCAATGAAGGTGAGACTAAGTACGTTGCATGGCTAATCGGGGCTGTGATCGCTGGTTCCGCGGCCTCCTTTGTAGCGCTGAGAGGATGGGACGAAAGCTACTTCCTTTACTATGAGGACAAAGACATATCCTTGCGGGCATGGCGTCATGGCATTCCTGTCCTACTTTGCGGGGATGTCACCTGGAAACACTCGTGGGCCCGTGCTACAAAGCATTTCTCATTTGGTCCTTGGAAGCGCGAAATAGCTTCAGGCTTAAGGTTCTATAGTCGGGAACCCCGTCTGCTATACACGGCAAGTCCAGGGAACCGGAATCTCAAGAGCTTCACTTTGAGTGGTACGCCCTACAAGCCCAGTGCGACTTTCTCGGGAACGGAGACGAAGTAATGAAGGTTGTGTTCGCTCTCCGAGCTGATGCCTATGACAAACCAGGTGGCGACAGCAAAAAAGTGGCGCGGTATCAAGAAGGTCTGCGAGAAGAAGGCTGGGAGTCAGAAGTCGTGACTTCACCTCGGGAACTAGCGGCGACGAAATCCGACATTGTCCACTTAATGAATTTGGACACGCCGAGGGAGAACTTGCGGTATTCGCAGGTGGCGAAGAAGACCGGACGCCCATTCGTCATATCCACAATCCGTCACCCATTTGCCGGAATGGAGTCAATGTATGAGTTCGGTTCAGACCGGTTTTATTCCCAGTTAAGGCGTTTGGGAATTGGAGCAGAGACGGGAATTGGACTCCGGGAGCAGGTTAAGCTTCTGAAGCAAAAAAACCTTCGCGCGGCAGTCGTTCCGGGAACGTATAGGTCGCTTCAATGGAAACTCGTGAGAGACGCAGCTGCCATATACCCAATGGCAGCTGGTGAGTCAGATGCCATCGCTCGAGATTTCCAGAGCGGTACACCGCACAGGATCGTTAGAAATGGCTTCTCGTTTTCGTCTTCTTCAACCCCAAAGACCTCTACGCCTCCGGACTACAACTTGGTGAGTGTCGGCAGGATAGAACCCCGCAAGAACTCGTTGCTGCTGGCCAAGGTCGCTGGACAAACGGATCTCAAGACAGTGTTTGTTGGCGCACTCAATGATAACCACCCTGGCTACGCACAGGAATTTCTCACGTTGGTAGATCAGCACGACAATCTCGAGTACCTAGGTCAACAGGACCACGGCGCGATACTTTCCACTATCCAAAGGTCGGAAGCGTACATAAATCCAGCGTGGTTTGAAGTCGTATCCCAAGCGGATGTTGAAGCGGCATGTGCTGGACTGCGGATTATTTCCACTCGACACAGTTACTTGGAGGACGCGCTGGGGGGGGATGTCAAACGTTTCGACCCCCTAGAGCTGTTGGGGGAAGACGCGCCCCGCAGGCTTGTGGAGCTTTATCAGTCCGCGACCCAGGTCAACGGTGCTCCAGATCGGCAGTGGCGAGTATGTTCAGCAGAGCTGGCGGCTTCCTACAGAGAAGTTCTGGGAGCTCCTCTGTGAATGCCTTTGGGGTGATTGCAGAGAGTTGGGCCGCAGACCGAGACTTTCATTACCTCAACTCCAACCGAAATAGGCCTAGCCGAGTAATAAAAATATCTGCATTTCTCAATCCCTCACTTATTGCATCGGCATTATTCCGTCTTAGTGCGAATTCGTCAGGTATTGCTCACATATTTTTTAGATGGCTTACCCTGACTTTCTTTGCTAGTGATATCGCTTCTGGTGCTCGATTTGAGGGGGCAATAGAATTACCTCATCCCACAGGAATAGTCGTGGGTCGGGGTGCTGTAATTGGGGCAAACGCTCGAATCTTCCAAAATGTTACAGTCGGCTCTTCGCGAAGCGGCCAATATCCAGTTGTAGGCAATAATGTCACTCTCTACAGCGGTGCCGTCGTTGCTGGTGGGTTGATTATTGGGGACGGCGCAACGATTGGTGCTAACTGTGTCGTCACCAAATCGGTGTCTAGTTTTGATGTGGTTCGGTCTGCGTAGGTTCGCCGGAAGAGTAAAGGGTCTCGCATTCGCGGGCATGACCTTTGCCGGCATGTCGCTTGTCCTCGTTATTCCGGCGTTATTGGGGGCTGGTTCCGAGCTGCTCCTGCACGTGGCCGCTCTCATAGTTGGGATGCAGGCTGCCCAATCAAGTGTCGTGCAGGTCGGTCGAAATCTGGCATCGTCGTACCTTGGTAGGACATGGGTGTTGGCGTCTACGGCTGTGTTCTTCACCGTTTGTGAGCTCCTGACAGAGCTTGGCTCGGTCGTCGACGCAGTATTTGCGACCATATCTGGTGCACTACTGGGACTTGTCATGGGCCAGTCCTCGCTACTTATTCTTACGGGCAAAGGCGGCACCGATTTCCAGTTGTTTCAGGCGCTCAGGTCTATAGGCCTTGTTATTGCAGCCACCCTAGCAGCGCTATCCGAGAGACTCTTCACTTCCGCCTCGCCGCTCGTGATGACGATAGCCGTCACAGTCATGATCTATTATCGGCCAAGGGTGGGGCGGCGCCGATTGGGGTACGGGGAGCCAGGACTGCTAAGCAAAGGGGCCGCTGCGTCAATCGCTTTGGGGCTAGTGGCGTCTCTATATTATCGAAATGACGTGAACTGGGTGCGGACAGCAGTGTCGTCGACTGCTGATTTCTTGTTGTGGCACTATGCGCTGGTCATCTATGGTGCCGTTCAAGGGCTCGTTGGATTTGTGCTAATCCAAGTGGTCTTTTCGGACCGACGCAAATGGAGGTCAAGGACCCACTTCCTTGTCGAACGGTTCGCCGTCCTCACAATTTGTTGCTGGGCTGTAGTAGTCGTGGCTTCACTCGTCGTGTTGCCGGCTTTGCCAGTTGTACCGTCCGTGTTGGGATGCTCGCTTCTGGCGGCGTTCGTAGGGTCGATCTCGGGCTTTGCACACGTCTTGGACCTCAGTTGGGCGCCCTATATTGCAGGTGTGATAGGTGCGTCCGCCTTGTCAGGTCTACTGATCTCTGGCGCTGACCCCCGCCTTGCAATGGTAGTTGAAAGCACAGCAATTGGCTCGATCACGATTTTCTTGATTTTTACCCAACGGAGACGTGCATGCAATTCCTTCAATTAGTTTTGGGCTTTGTTACTATTCTAGCCCTATTGCAGTGCATCAGTTGGTTCAGGAAATCAATGTATGCTACTGCGTTATTTGGAGTTGCATATATAGTCATATACATGATAGATGTTCTGAACGTATCCTTTTCGGGATCCACGTACATTGCAGCATCTATCGGTCTGAGGACGGCAAGTGACGCTTCGATCTCTTTAGCCATTGTTCTTGTCGTAGGAACCTGGATCCTGTTTTCGCTCGGGGCAGAGTTTGCATCCAAGGGTGCCCTGCCGGTCATTGGGGAAGAAGCGCAAACTGTCGGCCCTCGCATACATTTCTTGCCGTATTTGCTGTTAGCGTCAATTTTTGGCGGTGTGGTTTTTCTTAAGATTCTCAGCGTTGGAATTTCGGCTACGCTGGAATTACGCCAGTCAGTATTTTCCGACAATTTTTTAATTCTACTCGGTTACTTTGTTTTGCCGGTCTTGGTAGCCCTCGGTGTGGCAAGTGCGGCCGCGACGCGGGGGACGCTTGCTTTTGCTTATTGGCTCACATCGGGTGCCTTGCTCGTTGTTACGGCGCTCATGGGAAGTCGTTCCGGTCTGTTCCTTGGCGCCGTGATCCCAGCGTTGGCCTATTTCTGGAAGCGAATTTTGGCTTCCAAAAAATCTGTAAAACGTGACTTTCAGCGACTCGTAGTAGTCGTGTCGGTGATTGCTATTCCACTGCTCGGTGGCAGCTTGTACTTGGCGAGTACTAGAGGCTTGGTTGAAACAAGCTCGGTCTTGGACGGGACCGATGTGAGCCAGGCCGACGTTCTCGTGGACCTTATTGAGTCGCAGGCAGGGGGAGTGGCAGAAGGGTCCACGTATATGGCTTCCGTCGCTTCTTTCATCCCAAGGAATGTATGGTCGGCGAAGCCTCTTCCAGGAAATGTAGTAAGTAGTGAGGTCTTGACGCCTGAGCGCTACTTTCTCACTGGTGCCGAGACGACCGCTGGTCTACTGGGGGAGGCATATATCAATGTCGGTTGGGCCGCCCCTTTGGTGGCGGCGCTGTTGATGCTGGTGTTACTCAGAGTTTGCTCGCTATTCCTTAGGTCAAGTGACCATATCGTTTGGATGGTCGGCTTGATTCTGGTTATACGTGGCTTGAATCTTCTACGGGGCGATTTGACGAATGTAGTGGTTCCAGCCATATCCGCCGTTCTAGTCTGGTGGATCGTGTGTAAAAAAGCATCGCCAGCCCATTCCAACCCCAAAATTGGATAGGTAGGTCTAGAGCCCTTCCCAAGGTAGGCGCAACGTTTAACATGTTGCTGCTACCTGCACAGCCGAACCCCTTCCACCTAGTCGCGTGCGGTTCTTTTGCAGCAGTGAGAAGAACGATTTCATCGCGGCATTGCCTGCGCACGCACCGACCCGCCTATGGAGCCGGTGAGCCCGTGGTGCCGGAGTGACTCAACGAATCTGCGGGACCGGCTTGGGACCGGCGGTCTGAATGCACGACTGTAGCGGCTGGGCGGCTTGAGGGCTCTTCACGGTTCGTGGGGAATTGAGTTCGTGTCGTTGAAGACAAGGGGGCCCGTGGCCCTGCTGGGATGAGTGTGTCTAGCATTCAACCTGGAACAGGACCACGAGCCTTGATCGAGCCTACCGGGGTCGCAGCCGACGCTGCCACCATCCTCTTCAACCTGCCCGACTACCACGTCATTTCCACCTCCGTCACTGCCGGCCGGCGGCGGGTCGTTATTGAAACTGACCAGCCGCCGGGCTGCCCGAGCTGCGGGGTCATCGCATCCCGGCGGAAGGAGCGCCGGCTTCAGCGACTCCGCGATATTCCCGTCGCCGGCCCGGTGGATGTGCTGTGGTCCAAGTACCGCTGGTATTGCCAAGAGCCAGCATGCGACCGGCTGTCGTTCTTCGAATCCACGCCGCAGGTGCCGCGCCATGCCCGCTCGACGAGCCGGCTGCGGGACCAGCTCGTGGACGCGGTCATCCGCTCCGGCAGGGCCGTGTCCGAGACCGCTGCAGGGTTCGCCGTGTCCTGGTGGATGGTCCGGGCCGCGGTGACCGAGGCCTGCCTGCTGCGGCTGCCCGACGTGGATTCGCTCAGCCCTCGGTTGCTGGGCATTGATGAACATCGGTTCCGGTCCGTGCGCTACTTTCAGGACCCGTCCACGAAGGCGTGGACACGATTCGAGCCATGGATGACAACCATCGTGAATCTGGACACCGGACAGGTCCTCGGCGTTGTCGACGGCCGCGACCATAAAGGGGTCGGGGACTGGTTGTTCGCCCGGCCCTTGGAGTGGCGGCCGGCCGTGCAGGTCGTCGCGATCGACCCGTCCGCAGCGTTCAGGAAGGCGTTGCGGATGTGGCTGCCACGGACCGCTGTCGCGGTCGATCATTTCCATCTGAGCTGGCTGGCTAACCAGGCAATGACGGAGACCCGACAGAACCTCTCCCAGCAGGTCAAGGGCCGCTGCGGCAGGGCCATGGACAAGGCCTGGGCGCACCGCATGCTCCTGCTTGGAGGTAGTGACACACTGAGCTGCCGGGCCGCCCTCCGATTAGAGGAAGTCTTCGCAGCTGATGATTCGACCGGAACACTCCAAGCGGTCTGGAAGGTCAAGGAACAGCTTCGGGCCCTGCTGCGCATGGGCTCCCTGAAAGACGCCGCGACGGCCAAGAAGGTACTCGAGGACCTGGTCAAGGCAGCCGCCAGGCCGGAGACGAACAGGCTCTACCGCACCGTTTGCAGGTGGTGTAAAGAGATCGAAGTGCTGATCATTACCGGCGCCACAACCGCAAAGGTCGAGGCCAACAACACGGCAATCAAGCGCATCAAACGCACCGCCCGCGGATACCGCAACCCAGACAATTACAAATCGGTTATTCTCTTGAGAAGTGCCGTCCGGACGGCGGCATGACGCTCATTCCAGGGATCCATTTCCCCACGAACCGTGAAGAGCCGGCTTGAGCGCATCGCGTTCTCCAGCCCCGCGACGGTAGGGGAGAACTTCATCCGCGAGTCCATCGAGTGACCTGCGATCCTTCCGGAGCAGACGACCTTCACCGCGCAGAGTTAGAGCTTCGTCTGCGGTGGGGTGTTCGGTGATGTCCGTCAGCCACAGTTCGTTCCGCGCGGTGGCGGTGAAGTCCCGCTCGACCAGGCCGTCATGGACGGACGTTCCTGGTTTGCGGTTCTGGCCACGCTTCTTCGAGAACACCTGCCCAAAGCCTTGGCCTCTGACTTAGCAAGCGGCCAGCGGGAATTGCCGCGCATGTGATCGTCGGACGACACGTCAAATAGAAACTTGGACAACGACTTAAGTGCTCAGTTGCACGCGAGCGAACAGGCTACAAAGCCCTGCTTGAGGTGGGTAAATTGATGACGCTACGCTCCGCGTTGTCATGGTTGCCCGGGGTGATTGGCTCAGTTGTCGCAGAGCCAATCACCCACTGAGGCCCCCTAAAACTAGACCAAGGCGGTAAGCCTGTGCCGAAGCCGTAACAACAAGGCGGTAAGCCCGTGCCGAAGCCGTAACAAACCGGCTTGGTCCCTTTGCGTATGCAACTACGGGATACTTCGGCTTACTTGAGTGTTCCCTGCACCCATGCCAGCTGGGCGGCTATCCCGTCCTCAATGCGCACTTTTGGCGACCAGGATAGCTCGGACGCTATTCTGGCCGTGGAGCCCCCAGTGCGCCATACATCTCCTGCTACCGCTTCGGAACGATTGACGCGAAGCGGTGAATCGACGAGCGAGTCGATTATGTCCAAGACGTCATTCATTGAAACGTTGCTACCGCCAGCAACGTTGTAGACGCTCCCTGCGGCAGACTCCGTCATCGACGCGCGAATGTTTGCCTCCACGACATCATCGATGAAAGTGAAGTCGCGGATCTGCTCGCCGGTTCCATAGAGCGGGAGCTCTTGCTCCTGCACTGCTGCCCTTAGGAATCGGGTGAACGCCATATCCGGGCGCTGACCGGGGCCGTAAACAGTGAAATAACGCAGGGAAGTGGTTGGAACTCCAAAATTGCTGGCGTAGAGCGAACAGAGGTGCTCGGCCGCCAGTTTTGTTACTCCGTAGGGGCTAACGGGTTGGGGGCGGTCGCTCTCCTCCGTTGGGTAGCGCTCTGCGTTCCCGTAGACAGATGATGAGGAGGCATACACTAATCGCTCAAGCGAGTCGGAACCTTTAGCCGCTTCCAGCAGTCTTTGGGTTGCCTGGATGTTTTCACGAGTGTAGATCTCGAAATCAGTCCCCCACGATTTGCGCACGCCTGGCTGACCTGCCTGATGAAAGACGTAATTGACGCCGTCAAGGGTTGCGGGAAGGTCTATGTCATTTAGATCGCTTTCCAAGAATTCAAATCTTGAATCTTCATTCTTTTTGACATTTGCTACCTTCAAGTCGCGATCGTAATAATCTGTTAGGGAGTCAACCCCCACAACAGAATGACCTTCAGCCAAAAGTCGCCTAACAATCGAGCTGCCGATAAAGCCGGCAGCGCCGGTAACAAGACTTTTCATTGATGTCCTTAGCGAGTGATGTGAAAAATTCGTCGAATATATTCTTTATTCGAGGTCTACTTGAGATGAGGGAAATGAACGAGCAGGTCGCCGCGCTGGGCTGTTAGACGTTCCCGTCGAATCATCAGTTTGAAACTGCCAGAAGTCTGCAGAATCATTTGATTCGCGATCAATTGACCTTGGCCTCATGCTTTCTGAGGACAGTCTGGCACTTTTTCCTTCATGACTGTAATAGCTGTACGAATAGGCATCTGGTCCCTTGGTGGGAAGCCGATTTAGCACTACGCCCAAAACATTTGAGCCAACCATCTTCAGAGCATTGATGGACTTCTCAAGATCGTGCTGTTTTAGCTTGCTCGATCCGACTACCAGAACTACCCCACCAACATGCTGAGATAACACTGCGGCGTCTGTTACGGGAAGCAGCGGAGGTGCATCAATCACTAAGGTGTCGAAAGTTTGTTCCAAGCGGCGAATGAGGTGGCCCATTTCCTGTGAGCCGAGAAGTTCGCTCGGATTTGGCGGGATTTGTCCTGATGTCAGGACAAAGAGATGGTCATCCCCCCACGGCTGCAAGAGTTCCGTCACATCGGCTGCCCCAACCAGCGCGGTAGTAAGCCCCGCATTGCGATCGAGTCCGAGATATTCATTCACCATTGGCCGTCGGAGATCAGCGTCGATGAGGCAGACGCTTTGACCGGCTTGCGCTAGAGCGATGGCTAGGTTCGTTGCGGAAGTACTTTTGCCTTCTCCGGGGAGAGATGAAGTTACGAGTACAGTCTTTGCGTGGCCCGAGATATTAGCGAATTGTAGGTTGGTTCTCAGCTGCCTAAAAGATTCAGCTCTTGGGCTTTGGGGTGCAGCCTGCGTGAGAAGAGGCTTCTTTACAGCATCAGGATCAAAAGCAATCCCGCCAAGGAGTGGGGCGTCTGTAACATGACGCAAGTCAGCTTCGCCCCTAATCCTATTGTCGAGTGTGGACCTCAGTATGCTTGAGAAAACTCCTAATCCGAGCCCCAGTAGTAGGCCGAGAAGTAGGTAGAGCTTTACGTTCGGGGCAGATGGTTCGGACGGCGCTACCGCAGGAGTTATTACAGAAAGCGCAACGGGGCTGCTTCCACCATTTTTGGGCTTCTCGAGCGTGTCAACGGCTTTTATCAGACTGTTTGCTGTTGCTTGAGCAATTGCGGCAGCTTGAACGGCCGACTGATCCGAAACAGATATGTTAATGAGGACTGTATTTAGATCGGTAGAAGCCTTGATTCGTTGCGCTAGTTCATCAGGCGTTATGGTCAGCCCAAGTGCGTCAATTGCTGGCTGCAGTACCACCGGGGATCCAACAGTTTTGACGTAGGACTGAACTCGGGCCTGGCTGAAGGTGTTACCTTGCTGAAGTTCCTGAACTGACCCTGAGCTTTGGATTGCAACAAAAAGCTGCGTGTTAGCGGTATAGGTCGGCTTTGTTATGACTCCAGCGGCACCAGCAATGAGTAGGCCAGCTAGCGTGGTCGAAACTATAAGAATCCAGCTACGGCGCAGGATGCGCAAGTAGTCGCGTAAATCCAAACTGGGGTCCCCCTGGTCGAATACTGGGGCACCCAAGAAGGATGCCACCCAGAACGGCATTATTCGTGCGGTCCAGCCAATACTACCCGTCGGACCAAACGTGTGGGGCCGCAGAGATCGTCTATGACCGACGCGCTGTATGTTCTCTATTTCGTATCCGTTTGAGAGTTTCGACTAAGCGTTCACCCTGATCCGATACCTCTCCCCTTCAGGCAGCATCCCGGCAGGCGTACGGTGGCTCGGTCGCCGTGGAGTTGGTCGGGATCCTGGGCGTACTGTGCGACATGGGTACAATCGGTCACCAAGACGAACGCACACTGGTTTGCGGGGAGGCACGGAGAAACAATGTCGAAATGGCTCGAAGTCGGCACGGACAACTATGTACTGGTAACTGAAGGATGCCTGCTGAATACCGGCCTAATCGTCGGCTCTGACCGTGCCATGGTTGTCGACACCGGGTGTGGTCCCCGTCAAGGACGCGAGATTCTGGATGCGGTTAGGGAGAAGACGGACCTGCCTCTCGTCGTCGTTAACAGCCATGCCCACTTCGATCACTTCTTCGGCAACGCCGTCTTCGCCGAAGCCGGGGTCACGGAATTCTGGGCGCACCAGAATTGTGCCTCGGAGATTGATCAGCGTGGTGACCTACAGCGCCGACACGTTGGGACACTCGAACCTGAGATGTCCGCCGGTGAAGGTGAGAACGTCGAGCTCGTGGTCCCCAACGCAATCGTCAAAGACCAGCCCGTCCTAGTGGACCTCGGTGGCGTTACAGCAACCTTGTTTTACTTGGGCCGCGGCCACACCGATGGTGATCTGTTGGTGGGAACGGCCACCACTCTGTATGTAGGTGACCTTGTGGAACAGGGCGCTCACCCCTCGTTTGAGGACTCCTATCCGGAGGAATGGGCCGACGCGCTCCGTCATATCTCCGCCCTACGTCACCGCTACGAATTCCTCATCCCGGGCCACGGCCAGCCTTGCAGCGACCAATTCGTCAAAACCATGGCGAACACCATGACCACCGCCGTTCGTCAGGCCCGCCAGTCCATCCGCGACACCCCCAACGACGCCACCAAGGCGATTCCTGTGCTGCCCTACGGGCCCGAACAGTCCCGTTGGTTCATCAAGCGTTTGCAGGAGAGCCGCGGGGAAGGGAGTCGAGAGCCGTAGGGTTTGCGGGTTTGCGGATTGACGACGATGCGCCGCGACTGAGAAGAGGCCGGTGGAAAGTGCATAGGCGTCGATTCATGCCATGGAAGTGCATGGGCGGTCGTAACCGGTCCTTTTGCCACCTGGCCGGCAGGTACAATTAGCCGAATTCAGTCGGTCTCAACTGGGGGAAACCATGGCCACATCTTTGCTTGCGCGTAAGCGCAGGCCGACCGACACTGCCCCGAAGAAGAGGTCTTTCCGGGCCGATATCCAAGGGTTGCGAGCGGTGGCCGTTCTGGCTGTAATTTCCGATCACTTCTTTAGCTGGCCGTCCGGCGGCTTTGTCGGGGTGGACATCTTCTTTGTTATCTCAGGCTTTCTCATCACGGGGCTTCTCCTCAAGGAGCATGCCCGCAAGGGGAGGATTTCCTTCCCGGACTTCTACCGTCGCCGCGTACGTCGCATCATGCCCCTGGCGGTACTCGTGCTGTTAGTGACAGTTGGGGCAGCCTGGATGCTGCTGAATGCTGGACGCGCTCATGTGATCAGTGACGACGCCCTCTGGGCTGCCCTGTTCTCAGCCAACTGGCACTTCGCCCTCATGGGTACCGATTACATGAATGCTGGTGCGGCTGTGTCCCCACTTCAGCACTTCTGGTCACTGGCCGTTGAAGAGCAGTTCTACGTACTGTGGCCATGGTTGATAGTGCTGGTTCTGGGGGTGTGGGCAAGCCGGGCCAGCTGGACCGAAATTCGGGCAAGGCGCGTTCTCGGGCTAGTCATGGCAGGAATTGTCCTAGCATCCTTCGGCTGGGCGCTTTGGGAGACGTCGTCAAGCCCAACCGTGGCTTACTTCTCAACCTTCTCCCGCGCTTGGGAGCTTGGTCTCGGCGCGCTAATCGCTATCGCAGCCGGCGTGTTGTCGAAGCTTCCAGCCTGGTCGCGGCCAGTACTGGCATACGTCGGGCTCCTCGGAATTGGTGTCTCGCTCTTTGCCATCACTCCAGAAAGTGCGTTTCCCGGGCCTTGGGCGTTTCTGCCGGTCATTTCATCCGGCCTTGTTATCGCCGCCGGTTGTGGCGGCGAGCAGCGCTTCCTATTCCCGCTCACCAACCGTTTGTCCCGCTACTTCGGAGACATTTCTTATTCGCTATACCTGTGGCATTTCCCCTTCGCAATCCTCGTGGCCGAACTGCTGCCCAAGGGTCCGATTTCTGACCTTTCACTCCTTATCGCAGTATTCGCTTTCTCGGCCGTTTCGTTCCACCTGCTTGAGGACCCAATCCGCAGATCTTCCTGGCTGGAACCCAAATCCGTGAAGAGAAACAGGCAGCCGCTGACGCTGAATCCTTTGCCTTATCTCGCGGTGCTGGCAACCATCACGCTTGCCGTGGTCGGCTGGGCACTGTGGAACGACGCAACACTGCAGAAGCGGCCCGCCGTAGCCTTGCCAATCCCGTCGCCTATAGCGCCTTCTGGCGGGGCAACTGCGTCGGCAACGAGCATGCTCTCTGTGAAGCTGCAGGCAGCTTCGGCGGCGACGGAATGGCCGGCACTAAATCCGAAACCGGAAGACCTTGGCCCATCCGCAAAGGCTCCAGAGTGGGTGCAGGACGGATGCCTCGCCATGGAGCGCAATTCTCAGCCGGATCCGATAGCGAACGCCCAAAGATGCTCGTACGGCCCCGCCGGTGCCACCAAGACTGCAGTGCTCATGGGCGATTCGATGGCAGTCAGCTTTGCGCCAGGCATTCGCGCAGCGCTTGAACCACTCGGTTACAAGGTCGTGATCTACACAATGCAGCAATGCCCCGCAGCAACACTGACCATGCTTCAAGACGATGGTTCGGCGCACCCGTCATGCAACCCATTCCGGCAGTGGGCCATCGACCAGGTGAAAGACATCCATCCAGATATCGTATTTCTCACTAGTTCCCGCGGGGCCAGCGGAACCCTCGCTAGCAGGGCCACCGGACGGGCCGCAGTCGACGAGTGGCGGAAAGGCACTGAGGACACCTTCACCGCCCTTAACGGTGCGGCGACCCGAATCGTTGTCCTCGATTCCCCGCCAGGTGGTAAGAACCTGCAGGAGTGCATGACACGAATCAGCAAGCCCTCTGACTGCGCAGGCTCGGCTGATGCTCGTTATGACGACCTCGCCAAAGCTACCCAAGCGGCCGGGATTGCAGTGAACACAAAACCTGCACCGGAAATTGTCGCCACCAAGTCATGGTTCTGCACGGCGGACAACGTCTGCCCTTCATTTATCGGCGTGACACCCGTGTACGCAGATACTGGGCACCTGACTGCGGTCATGTCCAAGTCACTCAGCGGGGTTATCGCGGAGACGCTGAAATTGGGCCCAGCGCAGGGCTAGACGCAATTCCTAGCTAGTAATGTCGAGCGTGCCCGCGCCGATATTAGGGTGGGGCGAGTGCCACGCGTTGCGCTTGGGAACGCCATGCCGACGACGGATGCAAGGTAGTAGCCTCCTGCCGGCATCGTTGCCTTTGTCCGGTCGCACCAGCCGGGCAACCTTGAGGTTGGCACCCTAACCTAAGCGCATGGGCCGCTACGGGGTAAGCTACGACGTTCGCTATTCGAAGCAGGATGCACGGCAGCGCAGGCTGCGGTTCATCTCATACGTGGCCCTGGCCGCCCTGGCAGTAGCCACCATCGGGGTGGTCCTGATGGCGATGGAGCGCTAGGCGCGCCACACGCACACAGAGCCTCAAAATGAGCCCTGACCTGCGCAAACACCGTTCTTGAGTCAACCTTGAGGGTAGACCGCAGGGTAAATTGAGTCTGCCCCGCCAAGGTGGAGGCATGCTCTCACGTCTCCGGGCAGGGAGCGTTGTTCTCACCTGCGCCCTGCTTGCCGCCGTCCAGTTCCCATCCGCCGCCAACGCCGCCGCTCCCGCCGCAGCGCCCACGGAACGCGCCGCCGCCTCCCACACCAACCCGGCAACCGCCCCCGCCAGCCTGGCCTCCGTGTCCGCCATGCCCGGCCAGTCCGGGCAGCAGCTCGCCGTCCCCGTCGCCCCCGGCCTGCAGCCCGCCCGCATCACCGGCAGCATCGCCGTCACCGGCCAGCCCACCACGGGCACCATCCGCGTCAGCGTCCAGGGGAGGACCCTCCTCGAAGCGCCGGCCAAGGGAATCATCGCCCTGGACGCCCCGGTCAGCGCGGCGGACCTCACCGACCACCAGCTGGTCCTGGCCCTGGAATACAACCCCGCCGTCCGGGACGTCTGCACCGCCACCCAGTCCACCGCCACGCTCAACAACATCAGCCTCACCACCCAAGGCACCGAAACCGCACCCACCACCGTGGCCGAATTCCTGGCTCCCTCCGTGCCCGCCATCCTCATCCCCGTCCCGGCCGAGCCCTCCACCGACGTCTCCGCCGCCATCCTCGCCGCCTCCGCCGCCATGGCCCACCGCTACCCGGACGCCGCACTCACGCTCGTGCCACCGCAGGACATGGACGCGGAGGCCGCCGCCCTCCCCGCCGGCTCGCGCATCATCACCATCAGCGCCACGGACGGTCCCGCCAGCACCACACTCGCCACCCAGGCCGGCCGCCCCGCCCTCACCATCACCGGCACCGGCGACCAACTTCGCACCGCAGCCCGCGCCCTGGCGGACACCAAATCCGCCCTGGCTGACGGCTCCACCGTCACCGGCATGACCTCCACCGTCCCCGCCGCCGCAGGCCCCGAACAAACCTTCACAGACCTGGGCGCCCAGGCCATCCGGCTGGCCGGCTACGGAACCCAGGAAACCTACCTGGGCGTCAACCAGTCCCAGTTCGGCGGCCCCGTCTCCGCCATCAGCCTCCAGCTCCGCGGCACCCACACCGCCGTCCCCACTGGCGGGCAGGCCGCGCTCTCCGTCTACTGGAACGACTACCTGCTCAGCTCCCAAACCCTGGCCGGCGACACCTTCGACATCACTGCCGACGTCCCCGCCGGCCACATCCAGTCCCGCAACGGCCTGCGCCTGCGCCTCACCGCCCTCCCCGCCGGCGGCGACTGCTCAGGCCCCGCCGGGCTGCTCCCCATGGAACTCACCGTGGACACCACCGGAAGCAAACTCACCGCCCAGCGCGGCCACTCCATCAAGCCCGGCTTCGCCCGCTTCCCCCAAGTACTGGGCACCACCCTCCCCATCGCGTTCGACGCCGGCGCTACCGCCCAGCAAAACACCAACAACGCAGCCACGCTGGCGTTCTCCCTCCAACGCGACAACGACTCCCTCCTGGACGTGCGCCTCACCACCCCCGCCGCCCTTCTCGACTCCAGCGACTCCGGCCTCCTGGTGGGCGCCACCCCCGCCACCGCCGAACGAGCCGGCGCCCCGCTCCGGCTCGCCGGATTCCGCACCGTCTCCAGCCGGGACATCGAATACGGCGTAGGCACCAGCGCCCCCTACGGCGCCCTGGAAGCCTACGAACAAAACGGCCGCAACCTCCTGCTCCTGGGCGGCTGGGCCCCGGACACCGCCGACACCAAGGCACCGGCGGCCACCCCCGGCACCCTGCAGGCCAGCCTGGCCAGCTACGTCCAGCAGCAGCCCGGCGGCTGGAGCTCCCTGTCCCGCAACATCCTGGTCACCCAGACCACCGGCAACCCCGTGCTGCTGGAAACCAACGCCATCACCCCGCAGGCCGAAGTCACCGACGGGTTCCGGCCACTGGCACTCTGGCTCGCCGCCGCAGCTGCCGCGCTGGTCCTGGCCGCGGGCACCCGCGTCCTGCTCCGCCGTCGCCACCGCCGCGCTGCCCAGGCCCACGCCGACGCCTTGGAACAGGCCGCCGCGGACACCGCCCGTGGCCAGTGACATGCAGGCGGCCCTCGCACCCCTGACGGACACCCCGGCCAGGCCGGCTGCGGGGGAGCGGACCCCATGGCTGCGCCGCACCTGGACCGCCCTGGGTTCCCCGGCGGCCGGGCGCCGCATCCCCGGCACGGCCACCATCGCGGTGGTGGCGGCCGCCGTCGGCTTCCTGGCCTGCCTCTACACCACCGGCCAGGGCAGCAACCTGGATTATTCGGACGCGCAAAGCCACCTCACCATCGCCCGGCGCGTGTTCGACAGCAAAGCCCCCGGGTTCGAACAGCTCGGCACCGTGTGGCTGCCCATGCCCCACCTGCTGCTCATGCCGTTCATCATCAACCTCTGGATGTTCAGCAGCGGCTGGGGCGCCTGCGTGCTGGGCACCATCGCCCTGGCCGCCACCGCCGCCGGGTTGTACCGGATCTGCGCCCGCCTGGGCTACGGGCGCACCGGCCGGCTGGCCGCGGTACTGGTGCTCCTGGCCAACCCCGCCATCCTCTACACCTACACCACCGCCCTCACCGAACCCGTGCTGCTCATGTGCCTGGTGGCCGGCATGGCCGGCCTGGCGCACTGGGCCACCAGCCGGCGCCGCATGAGCGCCGGCGAGCTCGCCGTGTTCGCCGGGATCCCCTCCGGCGCCGCCGTGCTCTCCCGCTACGAAGGCTGGGCCCTGGTACTCACCGGCACCCTGTTCGTCCTGGTCACCGAGCTGCGCCGCTCCCGCCAATGGCGCGAGGCCACCAAGATGGCCGCCGCCTACGCCATGGTCCCCGCAGCCGCCGTGCTGTGGTGGCTCTCCTACAACTGGGCCATCTACGGCAACCCGCTGGAATTCATGTTCGGCCAGTACTCCGCCTACGCGCAGCAGAAGAACATCACCGACGGCGGCCTGCTCCCCACCAAAGGCAACCTGGGCCTGACCCTCTGGACGTTCCACTGGTCCCTGCTGGAAACCCTGGGCATGTCCGTGCTGGTTGCCGCGGCGTGCGGCGCCCTGGTGGTGGTGTACCGGCGCGGCCTGGCCACCAGCACCCTGCTGGTGGCGGTCACCGGCAGCGCCTACGCCTTCGCCCTGCTCAGCCTCTACCTGGGCCAGACCGCCATCAACAACGACCACTCCCTCCCCAGCACCTGGTGGAACAACCGCTTCGCCCTCACCGCGCTGCCCCTGGCCGCCGTGCTGGTGGCGGCCTTCGTGCACCAGGTGACCCGCCGTCGTCGGACGCGGTCCTGGATTGTGGCGTTCCTGCTGCTGGCCCTGGCTGGGCAAAACGCGTGGTGGCTGCAGGACCCCGCCGGCCGGCTGGCCGTCCTGGCCGAGGGCCGGATGTCCCACGAGTCCAACACCTACTCCTTCGCCGCGGCCCGCTGGCTGAAACAGCATTACGACGGCGGCGGGATCCTCCTGGACGAAAGCGCCCGCGGGAACGCCGTGCTCCCCATGATGGGCATCCCGCTCGCCAACATCTACAACCGGGCCGCCGGCGACCACTTTGGCCCCGCCCTGCGGGACCCGGCCAAATACGCCAAGTGGGTGCTGGTGAACGTGGAGGGCGAGGACGCTCCCTTGGATTCCGGGTTCACGGACCTGGTGTACCAGGCCATCAGCACCAGCCGCACGTTCAACGCCCGCTACGCCGTGGTGTTCTCCAGCCCCACGCACCGGATTTACGAAAGGACCGTCAACTGATGGCAGAGTCAGCCCCGGTCCTGTTTGGTGCTCCGGCCGCCTCCTATGATGACGGCGTTGGCGTGCAGTCCGTGGCGCTGGGCCAGACCCTGCTCCTGGCAGGCCTGATCACCACGGAACAGCTGGACCGCGCCTTGGTCCGCGCCAACACTGAAGGCGGACTGCTGGGCCGGCACATCATCCTGGAAACCGGGCTGAACCGGCGGCACGTCTACCAGGTCCTCGCCGAACAGTGGGACGCGCCGCTGGTGGACCTGGTGCAGCACCCCTCGGACGACGCCCTGCTGGAGCAGTTGAGCTTCACCGAGGTGTCCGAGCCCGGCTGGCTGCCCTGGCACCTGGAGGACGGCGTGCTCACCGTGGCCACCGCCGTCAAACCCAACGAGGACATCCGGGCCGCCGCCCTTCGCATCCCCGGGGCGGAGCAGGTGGTGTTCCGCACCACCACCGACTGGGACATCAACCACTCCATCCAGCGCGCCTTCCGCCACCACCTGCTTTACGAATCCGCCGAACGCCTGGCCGAGGAACAACCGGACGGTTCCGCCCGCACGGCACTGAACCTGTGGCAGCGGCTCCTGCCCGCCGTCCTGCTCAGCTGCCTGCTGGCCGGGCTGGTCCTCGAGGCGCGGCTGACGGTGATCGTCCTGCTCACGGCCGTGAACGTGGTGTTCCTGGTGAGCATCGGCTTCAAGACCCTGGCCAGCCTCCGCCAGCCGTTCGACGCACTGCACGACAAGTCCGCCGCCAAGGCCCGGGCCCGGGAACTGGAGCGGCGCGGTATGGGGACGTTGGGTTCCGGGGCGCTGGGTTCCGGGGTTTTGGGTGGTCCTTCCGGGCTGGCCGGCCGGATCCCCGACGGCGAGCTGCCCGTGTACACCATCCTGATCCCGGTGTTCCGCGAGGCCAACATCATCAACAAGCTGCTGGCCAACCTGGGGCAGCTGGACTATCCGCGCTCCAAGCTGGACGTGCTGGTGCTGCTGGAAGAGGACGATACCGAGACCATCGAGGCCGCCAAGCGCTCCCGGCCGCCGGAGTACGTGCGGATCCTGGTGGTGCCCCGCGGCGAACCGCAGACCAAGCCCCGGGCCTGCAACTACGGCCTCACCTTCGCGCGCGGCGAGTACGTGGTGATTTACGACGCCGAGGACCGGCCGGACCCGGGCCAGCTCCGCGCGGCCATTGACGCGTTCCGGCAGGACGCCTTCGAGCGGCGCTACCTGGCCCCCGACCGGCGGCCGCTGATCTGCGTGCAGGCCGCCCTGAACTACTTCAACGCGGACCAGAACGTCCTCACCCGGCTCTTCGCCATCGAATACACGCACTGGTTCGACTCCATGCTCCCGGGCCTGGACCGCTCCGGCATCCCGCTGCCGCTGGGCGGCACGTCCAACCACTTCGACACCCGGCTGCTGCGCCTGGTGGGTGCCTGGGATCCGTGGAACGTCACGGAAGATGCGGACCTGGGGCTCCGCGCCGCCGTCGAAGGCTACCGGGTGGGTGTCATCAACTCCACCACCTGGGAGGAAGCCTGCTCGCAGGTGCCCGCGTGGATCAAGCAGCGCACCCGCTGGATCAAGGGGTACATGGTCACCGCGGCCGTGAACACCCGCAACACCGTCCGGTACGTCAAGCGCACCGGGGTGGCGGGCGCCGTCGGCTTCCTGGGCCTGATCCTGGGCACCCCGCTGGCGTTCCTCGCCTACCCGCTGGTGCTCGGCTTCACCATCGTCACCTATGTGGGCTACAACTTTGTGGGCCTGGTGCTGCCCGAATGGCTGCTGCTGGGCGGGGTGGTGTCCATGCTGTTCGGCAACGCCATGATGATCCTGGTGTCCGGCATCGCCACCTGGCGGCGGCACGGCTGGCGGATCGCCATCTTCGCGCTGCTGAACCCGGCGTACTGGGTGCTGCACGCCGTGGCCGCCTGGCGTGCGGCCTGGCAGATGATTTCCAGTCCGCACAAATGGGAGAAGACCCCGCACGGGCTGGATGAGGAGTATCACGACGACGGGCGGTGGTCCGCGTGAGCGCGCACCTTTCCGTGCTGGACCCCTCAGCCCTGGAGCTTCCGGTCCTGGACCCGCGGTGCGTCCGGGACCTGGGGGAGGAGCTGGACAGCCCCGCCGGCGCGCACGCGTTCCTGGGCGCCTACCTGGAGATGCTGCCGGACCGGCTGGCCAAGGTCAGCAACGCCGTCCGTGGCGGCGACGGGGACACCGCCACGGACCGGGCACTCAGCCTCAAGGTCACCTCCACCATGGTGGGCGCCCTGCAGCTGGCGGCGCTCGCCGAGGCCATGGAAGCCCTCATCTGCCGGGGCGACTGGGCAGCCGCGGAACCATTGCTCGATGTGCTGGCACCCGCCGTCGCCGCCGTCCTGAAGGCCGGCGCCGTCGTCGTCAACGGCCTGCTGCATCCCTGAGCTGAAGGTCATAGGGGCCGGCCCCACCGGACCTTGGCCGGGCGCAACCGTTGTCCGGGACGCATCTGTACGATGTGCCCCGGACAACGTCCCGCCGCGGTTTCAGGCGGGCACGCCCTACCTTGCCAGCGCGTCCGCCACCAGGGTCAGGGTATCGGCGGCATAGTCACTGATGTGCTTTTGCCGCTGTGCCTTCAGTTCCTGGGTAAAGGCAGCCAGCTCATGGTCCTGAAGCTTGGTCACGAGGCTGTCCCGCAGGCCCTGGTTATCAATGTCTCCGGAGCTGCTGTAGGTGGTCACCAGCTTCTCCAGCGTCGCAAAGGGATCGCCCTTGTCCGCGAGGTAGCCCAGCCCGTGCTCCTGCAGCGCGCTGCCAGCCACAGGCTTCATGAACGTCACGTCCGGGAGTGAGCCGTCCGCCTTCCTGGGAGCGGTCAGCTGCTGCATGTCCAGGCTCTCGAAGTCTCCGGCAGCCACGCTGAGGCCGCCATCGATCGTCCACGAATTGTTCGTCTCGTTCTCCGCCGGAGTGTTGTCGTTTGAGGTCAGCGGGCCGGAGTAGGCCACGTTGTTGTGCAGGACCTCCCGGTAGCCCGGAATGTTCTGCGGGCTTGTTGGGCTCACGCGCTCCAGCAAGTTGAAATTGGCGCCGTACCCGGGCTTGTAGGCCGTGTTGTTGATCCACTTCGCCGATTGTCCCGGCTGATGGTTGGCGTAGAAGTTGTTGGCGCCGTTATTAGCGGCCAGGGAGTTAATAACTGTGTGAAGTGGAATCGGATCAGGGAGCCCGGTGGTGCGGTACGCGTACCCGCCCACCTTGAATCCGTTCTGGTCACCCACGCCGTTCTGGTTGCCGTGGTGGTCGAACGACCAGTCATTGATGTAGGCCACCCGGCCTTCTGAGGTGATGCTGTCGAAGCCGTCATCACTGTTGTGCCACGCCCGGTCATTGATGAACCACACGTTCTTTGCGTGCGCACCGAAGCCGTCGGTATTTCCGGCCGACAGGGCGGTGGGGCCGATGTTGTTGTACGAGTCGCTGTTCAGGACAACGCCCGTTCCGTTCAGCGTGTAGTAGAAGCCGATTGCCTCGTTGTCATGGGCTGCCATGTTGAGGAAGTTGGCGCCGCCGGCAATCCTGAAAGCCTCCGATTGCTTTTGGGCGCCCACCTTGACTCCGGTGACATCGAATCCGACGAAGTTCACGCCGGTCACTGCCGTTTCGATGTAGAAGCCGGCCACGCGCTGATCGGTGGGTACGTTGCTGAAATCGAAAACCGGCCGGGCGTCCCCCGGGTATGCCGCGTAGGTGATCCCGCTCTTATAGATGTCATTGACGTAGTGGTAGACGTCTTCGAACGGATTGTTGGTTTCGGGTATTTCGAACTGGTTGTAGATTCCGCCGCGGATGTAGACGATGTCTCCGGCCGACGCTGCTGCCTGCGCTTTCATCAGCGTCTTGAAGGGAGCGCTCTGTGTTCCCGGGTTGCTGTCGCTTCCGCTCGGCGAGATGAAATAGGCGTGCGCATCCGGTGAGGGCGCTGCCGCCACCGCGGTGAGCATCGACAGGTCCGGGGCCGGCGGCTGTTCCGCCGGACTCGCGCTGGCGGGGTCAACGACGAACAAGGCCCCCATCACACAGGCACCGGCCACTGCAGCAGCTATCCTCTTTGATTTTTTCACGCACATTACTCCTTTGTATGTATGTCGAATCATCTGGAAAAAATGCTCTGGGGGAGACCTTCAGGGATGTCCCTTTATCGATGTGACAAAGCGCTGTGCGCACCACAAAACGGCCGGGAGTGGTGGCCTGGTTCTGGTGCGCCCGGGAAAGGATGGCGGCCCCGCAGCCCCGCTGATATGTCCCAAATCCCGAAGATGGAACGATTCAAACACAGGGAATGCGCTTTCACAAGGGCAATGCAGGTTTGTTTAGGGGGTTCTGGCCCGATCAGCAGCGGGGGATCGGAAGCGGTGAATCAGGACCCGGCCGGGCGGCAGTTGGTCCCGGCGCCATACTTGAGCCAGTCCGGCAGCGCCGCAGTGAAGGCGTCCCGGATGGCCGGAGTGCTGGTGACGGTCCAGTCCACCCGGCCCTTCACCTCGGCCTCGTCCTTGTCCCACTCGAACCAGTTGATCATCTTCAGGTTGGGGAACTGCGCGTGGGTCCGGGCGCTGAACACCTGCTCCCACCAGGCCCGCTTGATGTCCGCTTCGGCCGGGCCGCCCGCGGCAGGGTTGTACAGGGCCGCCGTTCCTGGGATGGCCAGCGGCTTGCCGTGGTTCACCGCGTACTCGGTGTAGAAATCCGGGAGGAGCCGCTCGTCCCCGTTGGTGCCGTTGTAGTTGCCGGTGAGCTGGTCCGCGAACTTGTTGGGCTCAGGCACCGCATTCGCACCCCACGGGTAGGTGGCACCCCAATGGAAAAGGGACAGGCCCACCCAGTCCACCGCGGCGTCCCCGGGGTAGAACGGGGCGTAAGGATCGTCCGCCATGTTGAGGGCGCCGTCGTCGCTTGTATCCAGCGCTGTGAAGTCCGGCGTCCCGGGCTGGACGTCGTACACCCGGCCCGGGTAGGCGTAGCCGCCGGCGTAGGAGGGCGCCCACATCATCGCCGAGCCCGGCGCCCCGGCATGGACGGCGTCGGCCACCTGCGTGAACGCGGCCCGGAATTCCACCGGCTGCTGCGACCACGGGAACCAGAAGCCGTTCATCTCATGGGCAAACCGGACCACCACAGGGACGCCCTGGCCGTTGATGGAAACCAGGTCCTTCACCAGGCCCTCGATCGCGTCAGGCGTGACGGCGGAGAGGCCCTTTTGGGGTTCGAGCGTCAGCAGCATCATGTGTCCGTCTTTACGGATCTGGGCGGCGGCCTGCTGCAGGTTGGTCCTGTCCTGGTCCGTGTACGGGAAGTCCACGAAGGAGACGCTCACGGCGGGCTTGTGCCCCAGCTCGGTGGCGTATTGGGCCAGCGGTTTGGCGGCCGGATCCAGGTTCACCCCGAACAGGGTTCCCGACGACGGCGCCAGGCTCGCGCGGTCCGCCACCTCGCAGACGGGCTGGGCTTGGTCTGCCTCCGCTGCCGTGCTCTGATCCTGGGCGGCGCGGTTCCGGTCAGCCAACCCGGTGGTGATGCTCGCTACACCGAATCCCACGGCCAGTACCGCCACCGCCACCGGGAGGGCCCAGGACTTGAACCTGTCAGCCAGTGCCTCGCGGCGGGTCAGGGAATTGTCCGTGGACTGGTGGTCAGGCAAAGCGGACCCCCTGTTGGCCTGCGGTTTCGTCTCCCCATCCTAAGTGCCGCCGGGTCCCGGCGCGGGTCCGGCGGGAAGGCGGCATCTTGAGGAAACGGCGGCGTCTTGAGGGAACCTTGAGTTTTTGACGCAATTTGTCAATTTCGCTCTCTTCTGGTTGGGTCTATGCGGGGGCTCACTATCACCAATGGAGGCTGTTGTGGCTTTTTCCGACTACGCTTTTGCGCTGTTCGCTTTGCTCGGCACGTTGTTGATCCCCTTTGCAGTCCTCTACCAGATGCTGCGGCTCAAGCGCCGCGCACTCCGGATCCCCGTCCGTCCCGCACCCCGAGGTCATCAGCGCTGACATGCCGTATGTCGATATCAACCCCCACAAAGGCCGTCCCAAGTGGGTGGGCTACACCGTCCTTGCCGTCCTCCTGATCCTCACCGTCGCCGTGGTAGCGGCCGCCCTCACGCACCACTAGGTACACAGCCTGGCTGGGCATCCCGGTCCCAGCACCTAGACTTACTGTTTGAACCAGTACTGCATAACAGTTTGCCGAATCGTCCGGGGGGACAGACATGCCAGAACCGGCGGATCAGAATGCAGGCGCCCCAGCAGAGGATGCAGGGCAGCCGCAACTGCGCCGACGCCGCGACCTTCGTCGTGCCGATGGCTCAGTGGACGATGCCTGGACAGGAACCATGCCAGCAGTAACCCCTTCCCCTTCCAGTTCCAACGACGCCGGAAAGCCGGTGACCCGCCGCACGTCCTGGGCCGAGGCGGCCGCCGCAGCCGACGCCACCAAGCCGTCCCGCGCACCGGCACCCACCCGGGCGCCGGCTTCCGCACCGGCGGTACCCCCTGCTGCCCCTGCTTCTGCCCCGGTGTCGGGGCCGGCAGCCGCCCCCATCGCTTCTGTCCCGGGCGCCTCCCTGCCCGGATCCGCGGCACCTGCCACTGCTGTGCCGGGCGCTGCTGGGCCCGGAGCTTCTGTGCATGAATCCGCTGTGCCGGGCGGCCGCTCAGGTGAGGTGGCTCCGGAAGCGGCAGCGCCGTCGTCGGACGCTCCTTCCTTCCGCCGCAGCCGGCCCACCGTGGCGGACGCGATCGCCGAAAGCCCCATGCCGGACTTCATCAGCTCGCCCGGCCTGTTCGTCAAGGAGCAGAAGCCGCGGCCGGTAGGCGGGTTCCGTGGTGCGCTGTACAACCTGACCGGCGGCGCCTGGAACCTGGGCCCGGGAGCCAAGCAGCGCCAGGAGGACGAACTGGGGCGGCGGATTTCGCGGCAGCTCCAGGGCAGCTACAACACCGCCATCCTGAGCCTCAAGGGCGGCATCGGCAAGACCTCCACCACGGTGGGCGTAGGCCTGACCTTGGCCGAATACCGCGGCGACGCGCCCTGCGCCATCGACGCCAACCCGGACTCCGGCGACCTCGTGGAGCGCGCGCTGGGCGAGGGCATCTACCAGCAGTCCAGCCCGCGGACCATCACGGACCTGCTGGAGAACATTGAGTCCATCAACTCGCTGACGGCCCTGGCCCGGTACATGCACCACGCCGGCCGGCTGCACCTGATCGCGGGGGAGCAGGACCCGGAAGTCTCGGACTCGCTCACGGCCGAGGAATACCTGCGGATCCGCAAACTCATCTCCAGCTACTACTCGGTGGCTCTGACCGACTGCGGCACCGGCGTCACGCACAACGCGATGAGCGGGATCCTGCAGTCGGCCGACAACCTGGTGATCGCCGCAGGCTACGCGGTATCCGGTGCCAAGCGGGCGCGCAGCACCCTGCACTGGCTGGCCAGCCACGGGTACGAGGACCTGGCCCGGAACGCGATTGTGGTGATCACGGACAAGGACGAGGTGTCCTCCCGGGTGGACAAGGACGCCATCGAGGAGCACCTCTCCGGGATCTGCCGCGAACTGATCGCCGTGCCGCACGACCGCGGGGTGGCCGACGGCGACCTGGTGACCCTGGACGTACTCAAGCCGGAGACGCGGCGGGCGTACAAGGAAATTGCCGCCGCGATCGTGGACGGGTACCGGTAAGGCTCCGCTCTTTCCGGCGGGCGCCGCCGTTTTCGACGCCCACTCGCATTTTCGCTGCGCAGATTCCCTGGCGCGGCCCAGATGTGGGACGCGAAAATGCAGACCTGCGTCGGAGGCGAATTTGCGCGTCGCTGATCGGCGTCGCAGAGTGTGCGTCCCGCTCCCCGGTGGCTGCCTGAGTAGTGGCCGGTGTGAAAGACAGGTAGCCGGTACCGGGGAAATCCTGGCTGCGGGCTCGTAGCGTCGTCACCATGATGGATCTCATGGATGGTGGGCGCCGCCGTCGCCGCCTGCCGAAGCGCGAGACGCTGGAGCTTGTTGGTTTCACTGCGTTGTCTGTGGCGGCTGCGGCGGTATTGTTGCCCGTGATCGGGGTGAAGACAGTGGTGGGCTCGCTGCCGTTCGTGAAGCCCGCGCCCCGGCACGACGCCGAGGACAGTTACCTGATCACCTAGCCCGGGCCCCGCTCGGGTGCACGCAGGCAATGTGGCGCGCGCCGCCGTCGTTCAGCGTGCTGCGGCGGCTGAGCCTTTCCCTTGTCCCGGGCATTCCACCTAACGTGTGGCCGCCGAGGCCCGGCCTGAAGACCCTCAACTCGATATCCGCGGCCCCGGCCAGGTCCCGTAGCCTGCGCTACGGGTCAGCGTTGGACGTTGGTTGCCCGCGGCAGCCGGATGCAAAAGCAGGCGCCGTTTTCGGCCGGGTCTGTCGGTTCCACGGTGAGGTTGAGGTTCATCCGCTGGGCCAGCCGGGCAGCTATGGACAAGCCGAGCCCGCTGCCGGTTGGCCGCTGTCCGCTGTAGCGGCGTGCCAGCGCGCCGCGGTCGAAAGCGATGGCGGCGTCGTCGGCGGTGAGGCCGGGACCATTGTCACGGACCTGGATCGCGACGATGCCCTGTTGGTTCGTGGTTCGCGCCACGTCGGGGGAGGGGGCCGGCTCCTCGATTCCGGCGTGAAGGACCAGGGGTTTCCCGGGTGGGGTGACGCGCAGGGCGTTGCCGATGAGCCCGTCGATGATTTGGCGGAGTCTCTGTGCGTCCGTGATGACCATCAGGGGTTCTCCGGCGTCCGGAGCAGGGATCTGGAGCGTGAGATCCACGCCGGCCTGAGCCGCTGCCGGCTGCCATGCACGCTGCGCCTGCTCCAGGAGGGCGGGGATGTCGACGCGTTGGACATCGAGGGTGAAATCGTCAGCCTCCAACCGTGCCAGTGCGAGCAGGTCTCGGACAAAGCCGTCCAGCCTGTCCGTTTCCGTGGCCAGGGTCTGCCCCACATGGGCCGTGTCTTCGGGTGGTATCAGGCCGTCCTGCAGGGCCTCGGCGTATCCGCGCAGCGCCGTGAGCGGCGTGCGGATCTCGTGAGAGATGGAAAGCAGGAACTCACGTTGCCTGCTTTCGCTGGCCAGTAACGCATGGTCGAGGCTGTTGATGGCTTCTCCAACGGCACGGACCTCGGTAACGCCGGCCGGCTCAAGGTGAACGGTCCGTTCGCCGCCAGCCATTCGCCGAGCTGCAGCTACTGTCCTGACGAGCGGGCCCGAGAGCCGCCGGGCAAGCAGCGTGCCGGCCAGTACGGCGATCAGGAGCCCCGCCGCCAGCGCCAGAAGAGTTGGTTGAAGAAGACGGGCCGAAGCAGCGTTGACGTCCGCGAGTGAGCGGGTCAGGACGATTCCGCCGCCCTTGGTGAGGGGCCTCGCTTCCACGAGGAACTGGACACCGCCCTTAGTGAGGGTGCGGGAGATCTTTTGCCCGGCGAGCACCGGGTGTACCTCGTCCGGACTCAGAATCTGAGCCGCCGCGCCCGTGACGGCGCCGCCGGCGGTGATGCTGGACAGGTCGTAGTTGTCCGGTCCCAGGAGGTGGCGTTCGCGCAGGTCAAGCGCCTGGGCTGCAACCGGGGCCGCGCTGAAAGCGTCGGCCTGGCGGGAAAGCTGCTCCCTGGCCTGGGTGACGGCAGCGGAACGGATCAGCGGAAAGGCAACACTGCCGGTGACGAGGACTGCAAGGATGGCGACGGCGGCGGTGACGAGGGTGATCCGTCCAGCCAATGAGCGCAGCCAGAGCATAAGAGCATTTCCGGGCTCACCCCGGGGGTGCTGCTCGGGTGCGCCCACTCCCGGGAGCAGGCCGTTCACGCCCGATCACTGTCGGCAGAGTATCCGACGCCGCGCAGGGTGCGGATATGGTTGCCCGGGCCGAGCTTGGAGCGCAACTGGGCGATATGCACATCCACGGTGCGCCCGGCCGAGTAGTCTGCTTGCCCCCAGACGGCTGAGAGGAGCTGCTCGCGGCTGAATACCCGGCCGGGGCTGGCCAACAGGTAGGCGAGCACATCGAACTCCCTCGCGGTCAGTTCAACGGGCTCGCCTTCCACGCTTACGGTGCGGTTCTCCGGGTCCAGGGCCACCGACCCGACGCGCAGGGTCCCGCTTGCCGGGACTCCGGCGCTGCGGCGGAGAACCGTCTTGAGACGGACCACCAGTTCCCGGGGCGAAAACGGCTTCGTCAGGTAGTCATCGGCGCCCAGCTCCAACCCCAGCAGCATGTCCACTTCCTCGTCGCGGGCGGTGACGAAGATGATTGGGGTCCAGTCGTTCCTGGCACGCATCCGCTGACAAACCTCGATTCCGTCGATGCCGGGCAGCCCGACGTCGAGCACAACCGCGACCGGCCTCAGGCTCCGGACCCGTTCCAGGCCGCCTTCCCCGGTCGCTTCGACGTGCACACCGAAACCCGCCCTGCTCAGATAGAGGCGCTGCACATCAGCGATGGCGCGCTCGTCCTCGACGATCAGCACGAGTCCGCGGGCCGGCATTGCGCCGGCAGCCGTTTCTTGCTCCATGTACCCATTGAACGCCATGGCAGCACGGCCCCGGCTTGGCGGCACCTGAACTTTACCGTCCTCTTACATTCGCCGAACACGGCCCTGATCTAGCCACGCCAGAGTACAAAGACCAAGACAGTGCCGACCTGGCACAAACTGTCCCAGGTCCACGGAATCATCGAGGAGAAATGCATGAACACGAACCCCACGGCGCCCCGTAACCGCGACACACGGCTCTGGCGCGTCCGCGCGGGCGCGGCCGCTGCAGGAGCTGTCCTCATCGGGGGAGCGGTTCTTGGGGCAACGTCAGCATCGGCAGCCAGCCAAAACCCGTCGCCGTCCGCCGGCGCTTCATCCGCAGCGGCGGCCGGACCCGGCAGCGGGAAGCACCCTGCCGCCCATCCGTTTGTACGCGCGCTTCGAACCGAACTCAGGGTTGATATCCAGGCCGCGGATGGCTTCGGAGACAAGGCCCACGAGATCGCGTACGTGCTGATTCATCAGACCGCTGCTTTCGACAAGCTCCCCGCAAACCTGCAGGCGGACCTGAAGACCCTGGAAGCGGCGGCAGCCTCCGACCGTGATGGCGATGCAGCGAAGATCAAGGACAACGCCCTCAACGGCGGCTATGGAGACAAGATCCAAAAGGAGGCAAAGGCCATCCAGACCAAGTTGGCCCAAACACCCGCCAAGCAATAAACGCCCTGATATGCGCCGGCACTCTCCCAACAGTCCTGCTGGGAGAGCGCGGGCGCGCATCGTGGCCTGCGGGTGCCGGCGCGACAAATGGGTACCTTGAGAGTTAGTGCTGACAGGTACATATCCCGCTGAAAGGGCCACCATGGACATCGTTGAAGTGATTCTGAACGACCACCACGAACAGCGGCGCCTGTTCGCCCTGCTCGATGAGATGCATCGCTGCCAAGCGCCGGACCTGGAAGCTGTCTGGAACCGGTTGCGCATCCTGCTGGAAGTCCACGCCAAAGGTGAAGAGGAACTCTTCTACCCCGAGTTGCTGAAATTGGGGGAGGGCGCAGGCGGGAAGGATTCCCCGGAGGACGAGACCACCGATGCGATCCACGACCACAACGAAATCCGGGACGCCATCAGTGACGTTACGCAGCATCAGGCCGGAGCACCGGAGTGGTGGGCGGCGTTGGCCAAGGTCAATGAAGTCAACGGTGATCACATGGCAGAGGAGGAACGCGAAGGCCTGACGGACTTCCGCCAGCATGCGTCCCTGGAACTGCGCCACCGCCTCGGCCTGTCGTTCGCCATTTTCGAATCGAAACACGCCGGAGGCATCAAAGCCCGGGACGTCAGCCCCGAAGAGTACGTCCGCGAGAACGAATAGGGCATGGAATAACCGTGTGGCTCGAAATCGCTGACGTGCGTCGGGGGCGAATTGGCGCGTCGCTGCCGGGCCCTGCTCCGGTGCACGCCGGCACTTTGGCGCGTGCCGCCGTCGTACTTTTGCCTTGCCCGCAGTGGGCAATCAGCGAGGAGCCGGGGAATGCCGAGTGCAGCGGAAGTCCAGGTACGCCGGGTCTATGACGGGACCAGGGATGACGACGGCGTACGGGTTCTGGTAGACCGCATGTGGCCGCGCGGGCTGACCAAGGCCAAGGCAGCACTGGACGAGTGGTGCAAAGACGTCTCCCCATCAACGGAGCTGCGCAAGTGGTATGGCCACGACCCCGCCAAGTTCGACGAGTTCGCCAAGCGCTACAAAGCCGAGCTCAAAGACCCGGTCCGGGCGCAGGCGCTTGACCATCTGCGCGAACTCGCCAAGGGCCAACAGCTAACGTTGCTGACGGCAACCAAAGCCGCCGACATCAGTGAGGCCCAAGTCCTGGCCGAGCTGATCGGGCGGTAGCCACCCCCGGCGCGAGGATCGTGGCGCTAAATCGATTGGCGGTAGCCGAAGAATTCGTGGTCGTTGTTGTATCCGCCTTCGCCGCCGCCGATGTGGGAGAAGTCTTTGACGAATTCGATGCCTTTGACCCATTTGACGAGTTTGAAGCCGAGCTGGACCTCATTGCGCAGGCGGAGCGGGGCGCCGTGTCCGTAAGTCAGCGGCGCGTTGTTCATGTCGTAGGCGAGCATGGTGAGGTGGTAGCTCATCTGTTCGATCGGCTGGGCGTCGTAGTAGATGCCGCCGTCGGATCCTTCGGCGAAGGAGTAGAAGACCACCCACTTCGCCTCGGGGTCCGGCTGCACCAGATCGATGATGGTTTGCATGGAGACGCCGCCCCATTTGGCCACTCCGGACCAGCCCTGGATGCAGAAGTGCTGGGTGATCTGCTCGTGGTACGCCAGGCCGTGAAGCTGGGCCAGGTCGAGTTCCAACGGGTTCTTTACCAGGCCGGAGACCCGGAGGCGGTAGTCGGCGAAGCCTGTTGCCAGGAGCGCTTTGTATTCGGTGGATTCGGGATACTTGCCGTTGTGCCACATATACGGGGAAATGTCGCTCTCGGTGTACCGGCCGGGTTTTGAATCGAGGTGCTCGAACAAACGTTGCGCCGGGCCAATGAGTGCAAACCCGATCCGCTGGACCATCCGGGGATGCCGGTAGGTGAGCGGGGTGACGCCCACCCAGATCACGATCATTACGGCCAGGGACGCGGCGAAAATCCAGAACCCGTACCAGTCGCCGGAGTTGCGGCCCGCATACATGTAGTTGAAGTTCCGCAAGGCATCCGTCGCAACCACGAGGGAGACGTGCATCACGATGAACAAGAGGAACCAGACAAGGACCAGGAAATGCAGGGACCGGGCGGCCTGGATGCTGAGGACCCTGCTGATCCACCGGAATTTTGTGGACAACGCCGGGGACATGCCCAACCCGGTGATGAACGCCAGCGGTGCGGCGATGAAGACCGTGATGAAGTAGGCCAGGACCTGGAGACTGTTGTAGGCGACCCAGCTGTCGTCGGTTGGCCAGTCCAGGGAGGCGTACTGGATGGACATCGAGAGGGCATTGGGGATGATGTCCCAACTGGTGGGCACCAGGCGGAGCCACTGACCCGTGGTGAAGATCAGTAGGTAAAAGATCAGGCCGTTGAGCAGCCAGAGCGTGTCCATGCCCAGGTGCCACCACCGGGCCAGCCCGATCGAGTGCCGCCGGCCCGGCAGACCCACGCCGTCAGGGAGGGTAATGGAGTCCTGCTTTGCCGTGTACAGCGGGTCCGGGGGCACCGGCTTCTGGATCCTGAACCACGCCTTGCCCGGGGTTGAATGCCGGGTCCAGTACAGCCTGGGATGATCGGCAAGGATGGTTACCCCGGAACGGATGATGGGGATCAGGAGCACCATGTTGAAGAAATGCTGCCACCCGATCCAGGCCGGGAACCCGGCGCGGTCTTCGGCTCCCGGCGGAACAACCAGGCCTGGATATTCCCTGATGAACTCCGCCACGCCGGGGACACCACGCAGTCCCCTCGCAACCGCCACTGCAGTGAGCAGCAAAACGAAGCCGATCGGCAGCAGCCACAGCAGGTTGAACCATTTGCTGCTCCCAATGCGCACCCGCGGCGCCACCCCGTACTGCGCAGGGACAGACCCTGCCCAGGAACCATCGACGACGGTGGTCGCTTCGGTTGAGAGTTCCTCCCGGAAGCTGGCCCGCGTTGCCCGGCCCGTGCCAGGGACAGCAGGCTGGGAACCGTCCCGGGTGCCCTGCTGATCCTCACGCGTCACGATGTGCCTTCAGCCGTTGGTTCCCGTGCCGTTTTCGGGAGGAATGTTCCTGTTCCCCAGACTACGCTCCCACGACGGACAGCGGTGCCCAGCCCTTGGTCGGGTACGGCGTGGCGTTCATCGTTTGACCCTTGTCTGGACAGATTTTTTGACCGTGGCCAGCAGGAAGACACCGGCGACGGCGGTGGCTCCGGACAGCAGGAACAGGACGATTGCCAGCGGGGGTGCTGCGGCCGCTTCGCCGAGGATAATGATGCCGACGGCGACGGCGACCAGAGGGTCAATGACTGTCAGGCCGGCGACCACCAGTTCGGGTGTTCCCCTGCTGTGGGCATTCTGGACCAGGAAGCTGCCGGCCAAAGCCGCAATGAGCAACCCCGCCAGGCAAGTCAGGGACAGCCATTCGAAATCGCCCTGGAACAACCGGGCAATGACGGTCTTGGCCAGGGCTGCGACGAACCCGAACAGGATCCCGGCGCCGGCGGTGAACACCACGGCGCCCGAGCGGTGGCGCCACAGGGCGAAAGCCATGCCCACACAGGCCAGGACGACGGCGAGCACGATCAGGATGGTGACCAGCTGCCGGTCGCTGATCTCCACGTCCTCCGCCGTGAACGCCGCCACTGCGACGAACACACCTACCCCGCCGACGCAGAGAGCGACGGCGGTGAGGGCGCGGCGGCCGGGCGACCTGCGGGTCATCCGGGCGGTGGCCAGCGTGGTGACCACCAGGGCCACGGCACCGATGGGCTGCACCACGATCAGGGGCGAGAACCGGAGGCTGGTGAGCTGGAGGAGGATCGCAGCGCCCAGCATCCCCGTCCCGGCAAGCCACACCGGCTTGCGGATCAACGCCTGCAGGCGTCCGCCGCCCATGCTGCCCGCCGCACGGCCGGATGCGGCCGGCTGGTCTTCCACGGCCCGGTGCTGGAACAGCGTCCCCAGCGCGAGCAGGACCGCACCGACTGTGGCGATCGGAATCCCGAGCCAGTGATAAGACGTCAGTGCCGATACGGCCGATGCCTGGATCATGATCCGACATTACCCAAAGCGCGCACGTCCGAGCGGTTGCCGGACCGGGTCTTACGAGGTTGTGGCGACGGCGAACAGTCCGGCGATGCCGAGCAGGTACAGCCCCAGCACCACCAGGGAGTCCACCCCCATGGCCAGCACCTTCTTTTTGGGCCGGAAGAGGAGCCCCAGCAGGTAGACGAGGGTCAGCAAAATGGCCAGCGCGGTGAGGTAGATGTCCGTCGCGTGGGCCTGGGGGAGCACCGGCTTTCCGGTGATCAGCACCGCCACCAGGAACAGCACAGGCAGGAACGCGTTGCCGCCGAAGATATCGCTGAACGCGAGTTTGTAGTCGCCCTGCTTCACCGACGTCAGCCCTGTGGAGATCTCCGGCAAAGAGGTGGCCAGCGCCAGGAACGTGGCCCCGAACAGCACGCCCGACAGCCCGATGTGGCCGGCGATCGCATCTCCACTGCGCTCCAGCACCACACCGGACCCCAGCGTGGCCAGCGCCGCAATACTGAAGATCAGCACCGACTTGCCGGTGCCCAGGTGCTTGTTCTTCTCGCTGTTCTGCTTCTTGGAGTGGCCTCGGGGCTTGTCCTGGGCGCCCGGGGCATCACCCTGTTCGTGCCAAGGGAGGCCCTTTTGCGAGCGTTGGACAAGGATCAGGCCAAGGATCCAGATCACCGCGATGAGCACTGCCGCGGGCGTGAGCCGGAAGGCCACCAGGCTGCCGGGCATCTGGCTGCCCGCGATCACCACGCCCAGGACGGCGACGACGGTAACGGCTTCGATGACGAGTGTCAGGGACGCCGCCCTGTAGCTGAGCGGTTCGCCGCCTTTGGTGCCCAGGGCGTCGAGGACCACCAGTACGACGGTCTGGATGGCGATGCCGCCCAGGATGTTTCCCACCGCCACTCCGATGTTGTTGGAGAGGGCAGCGGAGACCGTGATGGCTATCTCGGGCAGGTTTGTGGCAATCGCCAGGAGGATGAGGCCGCCCAGGGCGGACCCCAGGTGCAGGCGGTCATCGAGGACGTCGGTCTGTTTGGATAACTGGACCCCCGCCACCCAGATCACTGCCGCTGCGGCGGCAAATATCAACAGGAGGACTGCTAGGGGCAGTGATTCCAACCCGGTTTCCTTTCCTCTTGGCTACGTTCAACCGATTGACGCAAACCCCCATCTTTGATGCGTACCCACATTTCCGCCGCTCACCTGCATTTCCGACGCGCAGACCCAACAGCGACGCTGACCCGCATTTTCGACGCGCAGGTTCCCTGACGCGTACTGAATATTTGTCGCGTTAATGAACCTGCGCGTCGAAGGGTAATCTGCGCGTCGCCGATGAGCGGGCGGGACCAAATGTGGGAGCCCGGGAACCTACCGCTGGGCGATCCTGAACAGTGCGCCGGTGGGATCGGTCAGGGCTGCAATGCGGCCAAACGGCGTATCTTCGGCAGGATGGATCACCTGGCCGCCCAATGACGTGGCAATGTCCACTCCCGCATCGGTGTTCTCGATCGCAAAGTACACCTGCCAATTCGACGGCACACCCTCCGGCAGGTAATGCGAAGCGTCCATGATGCCGGCGCGGGACGACTCGCCGGATCCGAGCGTGGTGTAGCGAAAGTCCTCGGTGTCGCTCATGACGTCGGTCTCCCAGCCGAATACGTCCTGGTAGAACTTCACTGACGCCGCGTATTCCCGCGTGTGGAGTTCGTGCCAGTAGGGGGTGCCGGGTTCGCCCACGGCCTGGAAGCCGGTGTGGCCGCCGAACTGCCAGGCCCCCACCGCCGCGCCGCCCGTGTCCCCGAACATGGCCATGTGCCCCTGCTCGGGAACCTCCATGGGCGGCATGAGCACCTGGCCACCCGCTGCCACGGTGGCCTCGGCGGTCGCGTTGATGTCCTCCACGCGCAGATACGTCGTCCACACATCGGGATAGCCGGATTCGTCGCTGTTCTTCATCATCCCGGCCACGGGCATACCATTGGCGAACGCCGTGACGTAACCGCCGTATTTCTCCTGGTCGCCCTCCTCGTACGTCCAGCCGAACAGTCGCGTGTAGAACTCGCGTGACCGTTCGGGAGCCGAGGCCATGAGGTCAATCCAGCAGGGATCACCCGGGGCAATCGTGGGCTTTGGCATGGGGCTCCTAAGGCTTGTTCCGAATATGTTGATCCGTCAACTCCCGCCCGCTGCACCGCCGGGTTGGCGTACAAGCGGGGACATCCGGAAGCAAGGCCCACCCTAGCGGTCCAGTCTGCGAAAAGCGGAGGAAAATCGGTGGCATTCCATTGAACTGGCGTGGCCATGCTCTGTGATTATCGACGCCAATCTTCATTGTCGACGCATCCCGTCAATACCGCTGCCCACATTCCCTGCCGCGTACTGAATATCTGTCGCCTAAATGTGCTTGGGCGTCGAAGGGTAATTTGAGCGTCCCCAGCGTGCACCCAGATCTGTGCCCGCAGTCTTCGCAAAACTGCTAATCATGCTTACTATTGTGGGGCGCGGGCTGCCCGCTGGGGGCAGAGCACCCGCGCCGCACCGGAGGTCTCTCAAGCATGGACAACGAAATGCGTCCCCTTACCGATGAAGAACTGATGTCGGAGCAGGCCACCGCCCTGCCGGACAAGGAAGTGGCATCCGTCCTGGACCTGAACGCGGACCTGGACCTGGGCATCAACGCAGCGGCTCCCATCGACCTGGCCGTCGCCGCCAACGCGAACGTTGCGGCTCCCATTGACGCAGCGGCCTCGGCCAATATCCTCTCCTTCGGCTCTGACGCGCAGGCACTCTCGCACCAGGATGCTGCGATTGACCAGGGCATCGTGGCCGATGCCAATGCCAACTCCGCCCAGGACAGCGTGATCGGCCAGGGCGACGGCAGCACCGGCACCACCGACACCGGCACCACCGACACGGGCACCGGCACCACGGATGGAACCACCGGAACAGCACCGGCCCCCACGAGCACCGGTGGCGTCACCGACGCCGCGGGCGCGCTGAACGGCAACCTGTTGAACGTGGACGTGAACCTGGATGCAGACGCCGCCATCGCCGCACCGATCAACGGTGCCGTGGCCGCGAACGCCAACGTGGCCGCCCCCATCGATGCAGCCGTTGCCGCGAACATCGGTTCCATCGACAGCCAGGCCTACGCCATCTCGGACCAGAGCGCCACCATTTCGCAGCACATCGACGGCGCCGCGGACGCCACAGCCGGCCAGACGTCCAACCTGCAGCAGTAAGCGAAGATGACCCAAACCCACGGCGGGCCGCCTCCCGAGGCGGGCCCGCCGTCGTCACGCGCCACTTTCGCCCAGGAAGCGACCGGCCACGGAATTACGACGCCGGGAGCCCACCTTCCAGCCCGGGCCGACGGCGTGCAGCTGCTTGGCACGGCGGAGGGCTCCGGCTACCGGGAGCCGCCCGCCCTGGTGCGCCGCGGCGACGGCCAGACCCTCCAGCTCACCCGGTTGCTGTACCTGGTGCTGGAAGCGGCGGACGGGACGCGGGACCTTAAAGGAATCGCCCGGCATGCCAGTGAGGGGTCCGGGCGGCTGGTGAGCGCGGAGAACGTCCGCACCCTGATGGATTCGCAGCTGCTCCCGATGGGCCTGCTCCGGCTTGCCGACGGCAGCCAGCCCGAGGTCAAGAAGTCCAACCCGCTGCTGGGCCTGCGGTTCCGCTACATCGTGACGGATCCCGAACGGACCCGCAGGATCACCGCGCCGTTCGCTGTCCTGTTCAACCCGCTGATCGTGGTGGCCGTGACCGCGGCGTTCCTGGCGGCCTGCTGGTGGGTGCTCATGGTCAAGGGCCTGGGCTCGGCCACCCACGAGGCGTTTGCCCAGCCCGCCCTCCTGTTGCTGATCCTCGCCGTCACCATCCTCTCCGCCGGCTTCCATGAATTCGGCCACGCCGCGGCCACCCGCAAGGGCGGCGCAACCCCCGGGGCCATGGGCGCCGGGCTGTACCTCTTGTGGCCGGCGTTCTTCACCGACGTCACCGACTCCTACCGGCTGGGCCGCGGCGGCAGGATACGCACCGACCTGGGCGGCCTATACTTCAACGCGATCGTGGCGGTGGCCATCATGGCACTGTGGTGGGCCACCGGCTTCGACGCGCTGCTGCTGGTGGTGGTCACCCAGATCCTGCAGATGGTCCGCCAGCTGATCCCGCTGGTCAAGTACGACGGCTACCACATCCTCGCGGACGCCACGGGTGTGCCCGACCTCTTCCAGCGGATCAAACCCACCCTCCTGGGGATCCTGCCGTGGCGGTGGGGCAACCCGGAGAGCAAAGTGCTCAAGCCTTGGGCGCGCGCCGTCGTCACTGTCTGGGTCCTGGTCACCGTGCCGGTGCTGCTCTTCAGCATGGTGATGATGGTGCTGTCCCTGCCGCGGCTGCTGGCCACGGGATGGGCCAGCGCCGGCAAGCAGCAGGAACAGCTGGCCGCGAGCCTGTCCGCCGGGGATTTCGCGGGCGTGGCCGTGCGGGCGCTGGCCATGGTGGTGGTGGCCGTCCCGGTCCTGGGCGTGCTGTACATCGTGGTCCGGCTGCTGCGGCAGCTGGTGACGGGCCTGTGGCAGAAGACCCGCGGCAAGCTGGTCCAGCGGACCGTCGCCATGGGTGCCGTGGCCGTCCTGCTTGCCGGGCTGGCCTGGGCATGGTGGCCCGACGGCGGGACGTACCGTCCGGTGCAGGCGTACGAACGCGGGACGTTGGGCGACGCCGCCCGGGTCATTCTTCCCGTTCGCGACGACGGGGCGTTGCGGCAGGGCGGTGCCGGACGGACCATTGCGTTGTGGCCGGCCGGAGCCGCCAAGCCCACGCGGGACAACCCGCAGCTGAGCATGGTGCTGGTACCCGTTGCCGCATCCTTGCCCGGTGCATCTTCCAGCGGCGCTTCCGGCTGGGCCACTCCCGCGTCCGCACCGTCCTGGGTCTTCCCGTTCGACCGGCCCGCAGCGCCGGCCGCCGACGGAAACCAGGCGCTCGCCGTCAACACCACCGACGGCTCCGTGGCCTACAGTGTGGCGTTCGCGCTGGTGTGGGCCGAGGACGGGGAGCCCGTGACCAGCACCAACGAGGCGTACGCGTTCGCCAACTGCACGGGGTGCGCGGCGGTGGCCGTCGGTTTCCAAGTGGTGTTGGTGGTGGGCCAGGCCGATGTCATCGTGCCGCAGAACCTCTCCGCGGCCGCCAACTACAACTGCCTGGACTGCCTGACCTATGCGCTGGCGAGCCAGTTGGTCCTCACGCTCGACGGTCCGCTGGACGCGGCCGGCAAGCAGCAACTCGAGGCCTTGTGGGCGCAGATCGCGGAGTATGGGAAGCATATCCAGGACGTGCCGCTCTCTGAGATCCAGGCGACGCTGAACGGGTACAAGGAGCAGATCACTGCCATCGTCAAAGGGAATTCAGTAGCCGGAGGGACCTCGGTGGCAACATCCCCGGCCACCGCGGGCACGGGCGGTGGCCCGACTCCAGGCCCCACCACCTCAGCGGTGCAGGGCGGTCCGACAGCAGTTCCCGCGACGGCACCTGGCGAAACCTTCGCACCTGCCCCGGCAGGGGCCGGGGCGGCCACCGCGCCGGCGGGCCAGTACGTGGAAGGCGGGCAGCCGACGTCGTCCGTTGACTATGGGACGCCGGCACCCACCGCGGATTCCGGGGTTGGCACCACGCCTGTTCCGGCGCCCACCTCCAGCGCGGGCTGACCACTGGGCCGGTTGCACCTTTGAGCCCGGCACCCTTGTGAAAAGGGTGCCGGGCTCAATGGGTTTCCTGTTGGGTTACTGCGCGCCCGGGTCAGCCGGCCCTACTGCGTGGCCCCGGCGATGAAGTAGCCCGAGATATCGGCGATCAGGTCCGTGGTGCCGGGTGAGTTGTTCTGCAGGGCGATCTTGTTATCGGCCCCGACGGGGACGGTGACGTTGTTCGGGATGGTCTGCCCGGCGCTGAAGTTCACGTTGGACGTCACCGGGACTGGAGTTCCGGACGCCCAGGCAATGATGTGTCCGTAGGACTGTGGGCGGGTCACCGTGAGGTTGAAGACGATCGCCGAAACTTTCGCAGGGACTCCGGCAACTCCCGAGGCTTGGAAGGAAACCGGGGAGAACGAGCCCGCCGGGGCGGTGTTGCGGGTGTCCAGGAGCCGGGTGGGGGCAACGGGTACGAACGCGCCCGGAACTGTCGGGGTTCCGGCAATGTAGTAGCCGGCAATGTCGGCGATCAGGTCCGTGGTGCCGGGTGAGTTGTTCCGCAAGGTGATCTTGCCGTCAGCCCCGACGGGGACGGTGATGCTGTTCGGGATGGTGTCTCCGGCGTTGAAGTTTTCGTTGGATGTGACCGGGACGGGGGTGCCGGAGGCATAGGCGATGATGTGTCCATAGGACGTCGGCCGGGTCACGGTGAGGTTGAAGACCACCGCCGACACCTTCGCGGGTACCCCTGCCACACCAGCGGCCTGGAACGAGATCGTTGAGAATGAGCCCACCGGAGCGGTGCTGCGGGTGTCCAGGAGCCGGGTGGGGGCAACGGGGACGAACGCTCCCGGAACTGTCGGACTTCCAGCGATGTAGTAGCCGGCGATGTCGGCGATCAGGTCGGTAGTACCCGGCGAGTTGTTCTGCAGGGTGACCTTGCCGTCGGCCCCGACGGGGACGGTGACATTGTTCGGGATGGTGTCTCCGGCGTTGAAGTTTTCGTTGGAGGTGACCGGGACCGGGGTGCCGGAGGCGTAGGCGATGATGTGCCCGAACGACGTCGGCCGGGTCACGGTGAGGTTGAAGACCACCGCCGAGACTTTTGCGGGTACCCCCGCCACACCAGCGGCCTGGAACGATACCGAGGAGAACGAGCCCACAGGTGCGGTGTTGCGCGTGTCCAGGAGCCGGGCGGGGGCAACGGGGACGAACGCTCCGGGGACAGTGGGGGCAGGAGCAACGGTGAGCGGCCTGTCGGCGAACCAGTAGCGTTTGGCCACGTCATCGCTGGCCAGGATTACCAGGCCTGATGCACTGGTGACCGGCTGCTTGCTCGTGGTCACGTTGTTCATGTTGGGAGACGTAGGGTCCTGGATAACGGGAGTACCGCGGCCTGCCCCGAACACTGGATTGTCCATGGACGCGGTCTTTTCGTAAATGCTGCCCGCTTCCCCTGTGAAGGAGCATCCGCTGACGGAGGCGGCCGGTGCTGTTTGAAAGACATGCACGAGGTTGTTTTCCGGGTCCAGCACCACTTGCGGGCGCGTCACGCAATCGCCCAGGGTGGCAATGGTGGTCTGCGTGAAGGCCCCGGTGCCCGGCTTGAAGACGAGCATCAGGAGTTGTGGAAGCTTGGGATCGGACGAAACCTGGTCGAGGCTGGTCTTCACTGCCGCGAACACGCGCCCGGTCGAGTCTGCCTGCAGTGACTTCAGGTTCAGGTGGTCATCGGCCAGGCCGTTGCCCTTGGCGGCCGACTGCACCTTCCATGAAGACGACGCTGCCGGAGCAGTTCCGTCGGTACGCGTAGCCCACCAGACGGACCCGGTGAGCTGATCGGTCCACATCACCCCGATCTTCTTGTTCCCGTAAGCGACCACCGAGGAAATGTCATCGGCTGCCGGGTGCGGGTTGGCCACGGGCAACACA
Organism: Pseudarthrobacter sp. YAF2; assembly: GCF_052113345.1. NCBI lineage: Bacteria > Bacillati > Actinomycetota > Actinomycetes > Micrococcales > Micrococcaceae > Pseudarthrobacter > Pseudarthrobacter sp. YAF2. The sequence goes on from NZ_JBFRDA010000001.1 coordinate 293,239, forward strand.
AACGGCGTGGACCAGCTGTTTCCCCCGGGAGCTGAGTTGTTGACGTACACCGTGCTGGTGAAGCCGTTGGTTGAATCACCGGCCACCTCCGTCCAGGTAGCCCAAATGGTACCGGTGCTGTCCCGATCGATTGTCATGGACTCGCTGCTGTTGGCGGCGATAACTGACGGGAACCCACTGTCCAGCGTGTACTTGCCGCCGGCGTAGCTGTACCGGTAGAGGTATGCAGGCTTATTGGGAACCGAAGCCTGCGGCACCGCCTCTGTGGCTACCGTGACCACATGGGAGGCAATGTACAGGTGGGTGCCGTCCCATAGGGTGTCGGCCAGGGTATTGGTGCGGCTGTCATTCAGCAGGCCGGTGTCAACCCAGGTCTCTGTGCCGCGATCCAGGCGGTAGATATGCCATCCGCTGCCGGTGGTCCACATATCCGCCCACCAGGACCCGTCATTCCACCACAGCTTGCTCTGGGGCTTGTCCGCGGTAGGAGGGTTTCCCGCACCCGCGTAGTTGATACTCGGATGCCCGTAAGTGCTGTCCGCCGCCGCATTGCCTGGAGCGGCCAGGACCGTTGCGGTAAGGACGGCGGCCAGGGCCAGTAACTGGGCCAGCCAACTAACAGAACGCTTAATCTTCATCACAGCTCTCCCGCGCTTGATCGGATTACCCCAAAGCCGGTCACGTAAGAGCAGGCCGGCAGCAGTTCTTATCCGGTCGCGTTCCGGGCACAAACCCCAGCGTCTATCAGCACACAGGTCGTGGCCGGTCTGCAGAGCCTATTGGCAGGATTCCTGACCCGTCATGAGTAGTAAGTACTCGAAGTTTTGTAGCGGGTACTCTGTGCTGACCGGCAGATGTCCCCAGTTAGTACCTAGGTGGCGCCCTCTGCGTCGTTCTCCACGCGCTGGATGGTGGCACCGGGGTCGGGTCGCCAGGGCTGCGTCCGTCACCTTGGTTGCGGTGTCGCCGGTCAGGAGCGTCTCCGTGATGCCATTGGCTTGGTGGCCGCCCTTGCCACCATTTCGCAGCACACCGACGGCGCGGCCAACGCCACAGCCGGCCAGCAGTCCAACCTGCAGCAGTAAGCCAGGATGACCCAAACCCACGGCGTGCAGTTGCTTGGCACGGTGGAGGGTTCCGGCTACCGGGCCTTACATCGTCGCGGCCATTCCCAAGGCGCCGGGCTCCCACCTGGATATCCGAGCAGAAATACGTACCGTCAGTATCCGGCGGCGAACAGCCATGGCGGCTGGCCGGAAGTACAGCTAATGGCGGACGCGGTCAGCAGGCCTTGGGTGCTCCTGCGGGCGTGGATGCCGCCGCGATCCGCCAGATGGTTCCATCCCAGGACATCTTGTAACGGAGTCCCCAGTCTGAACACGTTTGGCCGCCGGGGCCGTCCGCCGCGGATTGCTCTGTGCGGAGGACTGTTTCCACGTTCAATTCGTTGCCGGAACCGCTGATGCTGTTGACGGTCAGGGCGCGCCAGAAGGATGTTCCCAGCCCGGAGCTCCACTTGGCCAGTCCACCCTCGCTGGCCTGCAGCTCCGGGGTCAGAACCGCAAACGCGGTGTCGTAGGCGGCCCGGTTGATCGCCTGGCCATGGGTGAGCAGGCTTTGGATGACTTTGGCTGCCTGCTCGTGGTCCGAATGGTTGGTGGTGATGATGTTGCCGCTGGACGTTTGCGCCTGGTTGTCGCAGCTTGCCTGCGGCAGCGGCGTGGTGCGGCGGCCCCAATCTGAAAGTGCCGCTTCTGCCGACGGTGCCGGAGCGGCGTAACCCACGCCTTCGGCGCCGTAATCATTCTGGTCATGTGTTCCCAGGACCCACTCCCGTTTGGAACTGACCACGCCCACAACGCTGCCGTCCATCAGGAGCAGTGGGCCGCCGCTGTTGCCCGGGTTGATGGCCGTGTCCGTCTGGATCAGGCCGCCGACTGTCCCGGCGGGAAGGTTGACCTCCTGGTTGAGGGCGCTGACCCGGCCCGAAGTGAAGGCGAGGCCCCGGTCCAAGGGGAAACCGAGTGCTGCCACTTCAACACCCTGTGCGGGAAGGTCCCGGGCGAAGCTGAACCTGAACCCCGTGAGTGCGGTCGGTGTCCGCAGCAGGGCCAGGTCAAGGTTGTCGTTGATGCCCAGGACTGTCGCCGATGTGTATTGGCCGCCAACGGAGACATTGATGGCTGCCTCATTCTTGGCCACGTGGGCCGCCGTCATGATGAGATCGGGTCCCACCAGGAAGCCCGTGCCCACGCCGCCGCCGTCGCAGAGCGTTACGGCAAGGCGCGCCACCCCTGAATGGACCAGCTCAACAGTTTCCGCCCAGTCCCTGGGTGGTGCGGCACCCGGGGCATGCGAGGGAGACGAGGAGGGCGACGGCGAGGCCGTGGCAATGGGCGTTGATGCGGCAGGGGAAGCCGAGGGGGAGGAGACGGGCGGGGGAGCAGAGGCTGGGGACGAACTGCCCGGGGATGCCTGGGGCTGGCAGGCCGTGGCCAACAGCAGGACGGCAAGCGACGGAGCGAAGCGGATAATCCGGTGGGCGGCTGTGAACATCGGGCTTCCTTCCCCCAAGGTGGTCCCTGTCCAGCCCCCAGTTACCGGTCCAGTAGGCCCACGCTAGCCACGGCAGGACCGGGCCACAAGCACATCAACTACCTAATCTGGCCCGGATGCTACCCCTATCGGCGGGATGTCCTGCGGAACCGGCCCAGTTGTCGTGGGCTGCGCTCAATGTGACGCGCGCCCGAACTTATTCTTGTTTCGGTGGGCAGGATAGCGAATCATATGCAGTGGCGGTGTTATTGCCTTGCTGGGAAGGACCCTTGGTCTTTGTGGGGGGCACCGCAAAAGGGGCTGGCTCCTGGTCTCATAGATCATCGGGAGCCAGCCCCGTCTCCGGTTGGTTCCTCTTCGAGTTGAGCAACCATTTGTTGCGTTAAGCGGCGGCAACCTCCGATCTATTAGCAACCATTGGTTGCTAATAGATCGGGAACATTATGGAACACGGCATTATCGAGCGGGAAATCCACATCGACGCGGCGCCCGAGGTGGTCTACCGGGTGGTCAGCGACCCCGAGCACCTGCGCCAGTGGTGGCCCGACGAAGCAGACTTTGAAGCGACTCCGGGTTCACGCGGCGAAATCGCTTTTGGTGACAGGTCCGCACCGGACGCGAAGGTGGTGGCCCTCACCATAGTGGAAGCCCACCCGTCACGGCGCTTCTCCTTCCGCTGGGTCTACGACGATGACCTGGCGACGCCGGACAACTCGCTTCTGGTGACCTTTGACCTGGAGCCCCGGGGCGCTGGAACGCTGCTGCGTTTCACTGAGACCGGGTTCCGGGAGAAAGGCTGGGAGGCGGCCGTCCTCGAGCAGAATTACCGTGACCACGAGCGGGGCTGGGACTTCTTCCTGCCGCGGCTGGTCACCTATGTGGCACGGCTGGTCTCGGTGCGACGAGCGTCGCGGTCGACGACGAGCTTTGGTCCGCGTTGGGGGACCCCACCCGCAGGCGGATGCTCGACCTTCTTCTTGCCGAGGGCGGCGGCACGGCAACCACCCTGAGCAGGGACCTGCCGGTTACGCGGCAGGCAGTGGCCAAACATCTTGAAGTGCTGCACCGGGCCGGGATGGTGGATGCCAGGCCGTCCGGCCGGGAGCGCATCTACCAAGTGAGCCGGGCCCAGCTTGAACGGGCTGTGGCGCAACTTTCTTCCGTAACAGCCGTTTGGGACGCCAGGCTGCAGCGCATCAAGCGGATTGCCGAGGCGATCCAACGCGGTGCCGACGAAGGCGCGGCGCCCCGGGACTGACGGCGCCGACGTCGGACGTCCACGGTTTAGGTGTTGGCTTTGCAGCTCCTGTGCATGCTGTGACCGGCGCGGGACGCGGGCCGGGTGTGGCACCCGGGGCTCGTTCAGAGTAGTTTAGGCGTGCTGAGCCCGGACGGGGGTGTCGCTGTGGTGCGGGCCGTGCTGCAGCTGCAGGGCGCAGTGGATGAGCGGGAAATGGCTGAAGGCCTGGGGCGTATTGCCGAGCTGGCGCTTGTTGCGGGGGTCCCATTCCTCACTGAGCAGCCCCACATCGTTGCGCAGCGAGAGCAGGCGTTCAAACAACTCCACGGCCTCGTCCCGGCGCCCGATGCCCCCCAGGGCGTCGGCAAGCCAGAAGGAGCAGGCAAGGAAGACGCCCTCACCTCCCGGCAGGCCGTCGTCGCTCGCGTGCGGGCGGTAACGCAGGACGAAGCCGTCCTGCGTGAGGCCTTGTCGAATTGCCTCCACCGTTCCTGCCACGCGGGGGTGGTCGCGGGGCAGGAACCCGACGCGGGGGATCAGCAGCAGGCTTGCGTCAAGTTCAGTGCTCCCGTAGGACTGGACGAATGTGTTGCGTTGTTCGTCGAAGCCGTTGGTCATGACGTCGTCGTGGATCGTCTTCCGCAGCGCGGCCCAGCGATCGCCGGGTCCGGGAAGCCCGGATTCCCTGACCGCTTTGACCATCCGGTCCGCCGCGACCCAGGCCATCACCCGGGAGTGGGTGAATTTTCGGCGGGGGCCGCGCATTTCCCAGAGCCCGTTGTCCGGCTGGTCCCACGCGCCTTCGAGGAATTCCATCAGGGCCACCTGGATATCCCAGGAATCGTCCTTGGTACCAGGGTCCGCGGCACGGGTGATGGCCAGCCCGTCCAGCACCTCGCCATAAACGTCCAGCTGCAGCTGCGCCGCCGCGGCGTTGCCCGTGCGGACCGGTTTGGATCCCTCGTAGCCGGCCAGCCACGGAAGTTCGGCCTCGGGCAGGCGGCGGGTGCCGTCCAGCCCGTACATGATTTGGAGGTCCGCGGGATCCCCGGCGACGGCGCGCAGCAGCCACTCCCGCCAGGCGGCGGCTTCCTCGTTGTAGCCGCAGGCCAGCAGCGACTGCAGCGTCAGGGTGGCGTCCCGCAGCCAGCAGAAGCGGTAGTCCCAGTTGCGGGTGCCGCCGGGGTCTTCGGGCAGGGAAGTGGTGGCAGCGGCCACGATGCCGCCGGTGGGGGCATAGGTGAGAGCCTTGAGCGTGATCAGGGAGCGTTCAACGGCGTCCCGGTAGTCGCCGGTGACGGTGTTGCGGCCGGTCCATTGCTCCCAGAACGCCTGCGTGGAGGCGAGCGCGCGTTCGGGGTCGGTCCGGTCCGGGACGGGCTTGTAGCTGTGCGCCCAATGCAGGACGAACGGGATCCGGTCTCCGGCATTGACCGTGAACTCGCTGGTGGTCCGCATGTGGTGGCCCTTCAGCGGGGCCGGAGTCCTCAGGTATGCGGCGTCAGGGCCGGCAATGGCACTGATGCCGTGGTCCATGCGGCGGACCCAGGGGACAATGTGGCCGTAGTCGAAGCGCAACAGCAGTTCCCCTTCCATGGGGACGCGTCCCTTGAGGCCTTCCACGATCCGCACCACGTCCACGGAATCACCACGTGCCGGCATGAAGTCCGTGACCCTGACGCTTCCGTCCGGGGTGTCCCATTCCGTCTCGAGGATCAGCGTGCCGGGCCGGTACTGCCGCCGGGTGCAGTTGCCTGCCCCTGCCGGGGCCAGCCGCCAACGCCCCGCTTCGTGGGAGTCGAGCAGGGCCGCAAAGCAGGCCGGTGAATCGAAATTGGGCAGGCACATCCAGTCAATGGACCCGTTGCGCGCCACCAGGGCCGCGGTGTGCAGGTCGCCGATGATTGCATAGTCTTCAATTCCTGCCATCTGTACCTCCCGGTTTACGCGTCCTCCGCCAATAGGCCAGGAGGACGGCGGCGCCCAATGCCGCCGCAGGCAGCAGTAGCCGGCGGCGGCCCGGCCTGGCCGGCGTGCGGTTATCCGGTTCTCGGGCCGGCCCCGGCGCGCGGGTGGTGACCTCGCTGTCAGCCAGCTCCCACGCGGAAGCGGGCGGAAAGATCCCGGCCGGCAGCTTCTCTTTCCGCAGTTCCCGCCGCGCGGCCAGGCGATCCCGTACCCCGGCAGTTGGTGCAGCCACCGCCGCATCTGCTGCCAATGCGGCGGGAAGGTCGATGATGTACGGCTCGCCATAGAACGCTGCAGATGCCACCGAGTCCAGCCATGCATTGGTGGGTGCCGCCACACCGGCGCGTGCGAAACCCGACTGCAGCATGTCCCGGATGTCCGCCAGGCTCCGGCCTTCGGCCCCCCGCGCGACCTCGAAGATCACCGACTGCAGCAGCGCCTTCTGTCTCCCGCCAGGGTCCTCGGCGCTTGGATCCCGGCCTGCGGGGTCCGGGTCAAGCGGCTTTGCGTTGGCCGGATTCACGTTGCCGTGGCTGCTGCTCATGGCTTCCTTTCATCGTGGTCATCTGTCACCGGACCCGGTAAGGGGCGGCGTCCGCGGCGCGGAAAGCCAGTCCGTTGCCGGGCGCGTCCGGCGGCCGCACCTGCCCGCCGTCGGGGTCAAGCGTCCCGTCAAAGAACAGGTCCTCGATCCGGACGTGGTCGTGGAACCATTCCAGGTGCCGGAAGTTGGGCGTCGCGGCGGCGACGGCGGCACTCAGGTGGGGTGCGCAGTGGCCCGAGAGCTCCAGGCCGTGGGCCGCGGCGACGGCGGCGATCCGCAGCCATTCGCTGATCCCGCCGCACCGGCTGACATCCGCCTGCAGGCAGTCCACCGCGTCCGCACCGCACATCCGCTGGAAGTAGGGCAAGCCGGTGCCGTACTCGCCGGCCGCCACGTCGGCGTCGACTGCGGCACGGACGGCCCGCAGCCCGGCGAGGTCGTCACTGGAGACGGGCTCTTCGAACCAGGTGACGTGCTCAGCTTCCACCTCCCGCATCACCCGAACTGCCTGCTTGGCGGTGTAGCCACCGTTGGCGTCCACGAACAGTTCGGTACCGGGCCCGACGGCGGTGCGCGCCTGGCGGATCCGCTCCAGGTCCCGCGCCACGTTGGTTCCGCCGTCCTGGCCGATCTTTATCTTCACGCGGGGGATGTGCTGTTCCAGGGCCCAGCCTTGGAGTTGGCCCCTTAACTGGTCCTCGTTGTAGGTGGTGAACCCGCCGCTGCCGTAGACCGCCACGCTGTCCCGCACAGCGCCCAAGAGTTTGTGCAGCGGCACCTCCAGCAGCCGGGCCTTCAGGTCCCAGAGGGCGCAGTCGACGGCGGACACGGCGTAGGAGGCCAGCCCGGTCCGGCCCGGGTTGCGCACCGCCCGGGCCATCGCCGCAGCAGCGGCCGGCACGTCCAGGACATCGGTGCCGTGGACGGCCGGGCCCAGCAGGTCCTCCACCAGGGCTGCAGCTGCTGCCGGGGCGTAGGTCCAGCCCAGGCCCGTCTTCCCGCCGCCGTCCGCTTCCACCAGGACGAGGGTGGTGGAGTCCCAGCCGTAGGTGCCGTCCGCTTCCGGTGCGTCGGTGGGGACTGTGTAGGCACTTGCCCTGATCGCGGTGACGGGGGCAGGGCCGGGGGACACGGGTCAGCCCTCCTTGTGTGGCAGGAATTCCTGGATCTTGGTCTTGACCCCTTCCTTCACCACGCCCCAGGCGCTGTCGTCGCCCTTGACCATTGCCTCTGCCGTCTTCCGGGCCTGCTCAAAGGTGGCGTGCGGCGGGATCGGCGGAATATCGGGATCGGTGCGGACGTCCAAAAGTGTGGGCCGGTCAGCGGCGAGGGCCTTCTCCCAGGCCGGCCCGACGTCGTCGGGATCTTCCACGTGGATGCCCTGCAGCCCCAGGCTTTCCGCGAAACCTGCGTAGTCGACGTCGGGCAGGGCCTGGGACTCGCGGAAGGCAGGCACCCCGCCCATGGCGCGCATTTCCCAGGTGACCTGGTTCAGGTCGTTGTTGTGCAGGACGGCCACCACCAGCCGCGGGTCCTCCCACTCGCGCCAGTAGTGCTTCACTGTGATGAGCTCCGCCAGCCCGTTCATCTGCATCGCACCATCACCGGCGAACGCGATGGCGGGCCGGCCGGGGTGGGCGAATTTGGCGCCGATCGCGTACGGGACGCCAGGACCCATGGTGGCCAGGTTGCCGGACAGCGAACCCCGGACGCCGTCCCGGAACTTCAGCTGCCGGGCGTACCAGTTCGCTGACGAGCCCGAATCGGCGCTCAGCATAGCGTCCGCGGGCAGCCGGGTGGAGAGCTCCGCGAACAGCCGCATGGGGTTGACAGGGTTGGCGCTGACCATGGCCTCGTCATGCATGGTTTCCCACCAGCGGCTGATGTTTGACTCCAAATTCTCCCGCCAGGACCGGTCCTGCTTGCGGTCCAGGTGCGGGATCAGGGCGCGCAGGGCGGTGCCGGCGTCGGCCACGATGTTGAATTCGTTGCCGTAGCGCAGGCCGATCATTTTGGGGTCTACGTCGATCTGCACGCCGCGGGCCTGCCCCGGTTCGGGCAGGAACTGCGTGTAGGGGAAGCTGGACCCCACCGTGAGCAGGGTGTCGCAGTCCCGCATCATCTCGTAGCTGGGCCGGGTGCCCAACAGCCCGATGGACCCGGTGACGTAGGGCAGGTCATCCGGAAGGGAGTCCTTGCCGAGCAGGGCCTTGGCCACGCCCGCGCCGAGCAGTTCGGCCACCTCCTTGACCTCTGCCGCTGCGCCGCGGGCACCCTGTCCGATCAGGATGGCCACCTTGGAGCCTTCGTTCAGGAGCTGGGCCGCGCCGCGGATCGCCGCACTGTGCGGCTGGATGTCCGGCCACTGGACGCCGACGCTGGAGGGGACCATCTTGAACTCATGGGTGGGGCCGGCGTATTCGAGTTCCTGCACGTCGGCCGGAATGATCACGGCGGTGGGCGCCTGCTGGGCGACGGCGATCCGGATGGCGCGGTCGATGACGTTGGGCAGCTGCTGCGGAACGGTGACCATCTGGACGTAGTCGGAAGCCACATCCTTGAAGAGGGTCAGCAGGTCAACCTCCTGCTGGTAGGAGCCGCCCATGGCACTGCGGGCGGTCTGGCCGACGACGGCCACCACCGGGACGTGGTCCAGCTTGGCGTCGTAGAGGCCGTTGAGCAGGTGGATCGCCCCCGGCCCGGAGGTGGCCATGCAGACCGCCACCCGGCCGCCGAACTTGGCGTAGCCCACGGCCTCGAACGCCGCCATCTCCTCGTGCCGGGCCTGGATGAATTTCGGCTGGTTGTCCGCCTTGCCAAAGGCGGCGAGGATGCCGTTGATGCCGTCTCCGGGGAACCCGAAGACTTTGTCCACGCCCCACTCACCCAGGCGGGAGAGCAGGTAGTCGGCCACTGTGGTTGCCATGATCAGTCTTCCTTTGCGCTCGGGGCGCCGCTGCGGGCGCCTTGGACCAGGACGCGGGCGGCGCGGGCCGCCAGCGCCATGATGGTCAGGGCCGGGTTGGCGCTGCCCTGGGTGGGCAGGACGCTGCCGTCGGTGACCAGGAGGTTGGGTACAGCGAAACTGCGGAGGTTCCTGTCCACCACGCCCGCATCCTCGGTGGCGGCCATCCGTGCTCCGCCCACCAGGTGCGCGTAGCGGTTGATGGTGATGACCTCCTCCGCCCCTGCCGCCGTCAGGATTTCCTCCATGACCTGCTGTGCGGCGGACATCAGCTGCCGGTCGTTGCTGCACTGGCTGTAGCTGAACCGGGCCACCGGGATACCGTGGCGGTCCGTCTCATCCGCCAGGGTCACCCGGTTCTCCTCGAGGGGGAGGAACTCGCACAGCGCGCCCAGGCAGGCCCAGTGCGGGTAGTCGCTCATGTAGCGGCGGAGGGCAGGGCCCCAGTGCCCCTGGGCGGCAACGTGCTCCGCCCAGGTAATCGGCAGCGGAGACACGCTCTGGATGGAGAATCCCCGCTTGTAGGGCTTGGTCCGGTCGGTTTCGTAGAACTCCTCCGTGCTGACCTCCGGGGGAGGGGCCTTCCACATCCGCACCTCGGACTGGAAACGTCCCGCCGTTTGCGGCGCGCCCTGGACCATCAGGTACCGGCCCACCTGGTCGAAGTCATTGCACATTCCGTCCCGGAACCGGGATGACGTGGAGTTCAGCAGCAGCCGCGGCGTTTCGATCGAGTATCCGGCGACGGCCACCATCCGGGCCCGCTGGAACTTCGCGACGCCCCCGTGGACGTATTCGACGCCGGTGGCGCGCCCCGTGCGTTCGTCAAAACCGATGCGGGTGGCCATGGAGTCGGCCCGGATCTCCGCGCCGTGCGCGAGGGCATCCGGCACATGGGTGATCAGCGGGGATGCCTTGGCGTTGACCTTGCAGCCCTGGAGGCAGAAGCCGCGGTAGATGCAGTGCGGCCGGTTCCCGAACCTGCCGTTGGCAATGGCCACCGGACCCACCTTCGCCGTGATGCCGCAGGCGTTGGCGCCGCGCAGGAACAGTTCGCCGTTGCCTGATACCGGATGCGGCCGGTGCGGGTAGCCATGTGGATCGCCCCAGGGCCAGTTTTCCCCGGCGACAGGCAGTTCCCCTTCGATGTCCTCGTAGTACGGCCGCAGCTCCGCGTAGTCCAAGGGCCAGTCGGCACCCACCCCGTCGGCACTGAAGGTCCGGAAGTCGCTGGGATGGAAACGCGGCGTGTAGCCGGCGAAGTGGACCATGGATCCGCCCACGCCGCGGCCCGAGTTGTTCGAACCCAGGGGCACGGGATCTGACCCGGTGATCACCCTCGGTTCGGTCCAGTACAGGTGGTGGGACCCGGCTTCGTCGCTGACCCAGTCGCGCTCCGGTTCCCAGAACGGGCCGGCCTCCAGCGCGACGGCACGCCAGCCCACGCGTGCCAGGCGCTGCAACAATGTGGCGCCGCCTGCTCCGCAGCCCACGATGACGATGTCCACTTCATCGGTTTCGCCGTACTGCCGCATGTCCTCCCGCAGGCGCGGGTTGCTGCCCGGCCCGGCGGGAAGCAGCCACGCCGATTCGTTGCGCTCCCGCACCCGGTTCATCGGCCAGCCCCATGCGCTGGATCGTGTGTCGGGTCTGCATCCGGGCGGACGTCCCGTACTTCGAACGGCTCCAGCCGGTCCACGCCCAGGTTCTTGTAACCCCGCGGATAAGCCGGGCCGGCGAAGCCGATCTCGTCCCATGCCAGGGGATGGGAGTAGAAGGCGGTGCAGGCGTACCGGGTCCACAGGCTCCACACCCGGTCTGCCGGCAGGCCGTGCCACAGCTCCTGGTGCAGATCGCAGACGTGCTGCAGGAGCGCGCCCTGCTGCTCCGGATCCAGCAGGGCGAAGGTGCGGCCTCCCCCGGTGCAGGCTTCGCGGTCCAGGGCGGCGAGCGTCACGCGCCACGCTTCGCCGTCGCCCGGCATGTTGTCATAGTGCCAGCCATCGGTTTGCTCCTCGGCCAGTCGGGCGTCCACGAAGTTCACCACCGGCACGCGGGGTTCGCCGTGTTGGGCCAGCAGTTGGTCGAAGAGGGCCCGCGCGGCGGCCTCTTCCGCGGGGGTGAAGAAACGGATGTCAGGCGGCATACCCAGGCGGGATTCGACGACGGCGGCAGTGGTCCGGTCCCAATGCCCGGCTTGGGCGAGGGTGCTGAAGCCGGGGTACCGGCCGCCGCCGCCGGACAGTTCCAGGGGCAGCCTGCTCATGGTTCCCGCCTGAGCACCGAGGCCAGCACGCCCATTCCGCCCACCAGGGTGACCAGCAGCGGTGCCAACAAGGGCGGGCCCATCTCCAGGTTGTAGCGCAGGTTGGACAGACCGCCGGGCTTCTGCCGGATGCCCCGCAGGTGCAGCCAGGTTCCCTGCAGCCCGTTGGCGATGATGGCGGCACTGGCCAGCGGCAGCGCGGTCTTGGCCATCCGCCGGCTGAAAACACCTGCCACCCCGGCGGCTGCTCCCACCGGTCCCAACGCCACCGGGACCCACATCCACTTGTTGCCGAAGCTGGCCTTGTCATGCTCAAAGTAGATTTCCGCCGCCGTGACCAGGGCGCCGGCCGCGGTCAGGCCGGACAGGGAGCGTTCAAACCGGCCGGTCTGCACGTTCCGGATGAGCCGGTCGATGCCGTGGACCGTGCTTGTCACCGGGTCTGTCTGCTGGTGGGTCTTCATGGTTCTCCTTATTGTCCTGGTGCTGCGCAACCTTTGCAGTCTGGTAACTAACCGGGGAAACTGGTGGGTATGGACAAACCTGCTGCAATGGAGATGCCTGGGGGGACGGCACGCCGGGAAGTCGACGCCGTGCTGGCGGCCGCGGATGTGCTGCTGCGGGTGGTGGCCGGCTCGGTGGCCGAGGTGGAAGACATCGTCAACACCCCGCAGTTGCGGGTGCTGGTCCGCATCCACTCCCGGGGGCCGCAGAATCTGGGCGGGGTGGCCGCCGAACTGGGTGTCCACGCCTCCAACGCCACCCGCATCTGCGACCGCCTGGTGGCGGCAGGCCTGATTGAGCGCCGGGAGGATCCTGCCGACCGCCGGTACGTCGTGCTGGAACTCACCGGTAAAGGCGATGACCTGGTCAACACCGTGCTCGAGCACCGGCGGCAGGCCATCGCCGGGGTCATTTCGAGGATGCCGGCCGGGCGCCGCCCGGCACTGGCCGCAGCGATGGAGGCCTTCGCGGCCGCCGCCGGGGGCCAGGGCACATCCGACGGCCGTTTCACCTTGGGCTCCCCGGAGTGATGCCCCACTGCCCGGTGTGCGACTGCCCGGGGTGGAGGGTGATGAGGCCTTCGCCGGAGTTGAAGGCGTCCGGGGCGCAGGTCATTGGTTCGACGCCAAGGCCTGTGCGCCGGCGGTCGGTCTGGGGGAGGGTATCCCCGGTGAAGATTTCCAGGTACGGATAGGACTGATCCGCCCACAGTTCAACTCCTCCGGAGCGGTCCGGCCGCAGCAGTCTTACCCGGGCGCGTCCGTCCGCGTCACGGATCAGATCCGTGTAGGCAACGTCGATGCGCCGGCTGCCGAGCTGCTGGAGTTCTCGCAGGTCGTACTCCGTGCCGTCCACCCGCTCGTGGCCGGTGGGGATGCCGAGATTGTCCACCGGCAGGTACGTCCGCCCGGGGACCTGGACCAGGCCTGCGTCGATGACCCGGCCCGGGTGTCCCAGGCTGAGGTACGGGTGGGCACCTGTCCCAAACGGGCACGGCCCGGGGCTGCGGTTGGTGACCGTGGTCCGGACGGCCAGCCCGTCGTCGTCGAGCGTGTAGTCCAGCCGGCAGTCAAGCACCCATGGCCAGCCCTGGCAGGCATGAAGGGTATAGGTGAAGGAGATACTGTCCTCCGCCTGTTCCTCGACCTCCCAGTTCCGCCAGCGGGTCAGCCCATGGATCGCCCCGCCCTTGTCCGGCTCGCTCAGGTCAAGGTGGAAGGTGTTGCCCTCCCATGCGTACCTGCCGCCTTTGACCCGGTTGGGCCACGGGATCAGGGACTGTCCGCGTGCCCCGGTGCACATCTCCTCCGGCCCGTATCCGTCCACCAGGGGGCGGCCGTCCATCCGGTAGTCGCGCAACGCTCCGCCTGCCTCAGTGAGGTGGACGCTCTGCCGGCCGTGCCGGATTTCGTACTGGCGCCCTGACGGGAGCCGGTGGCCGCCGCTGGGTTCCGGAGGCGTCTCCAGGTCCGGTTTTTTCTGGCCGGATCGCGCGGCTGCCGGGCTCATGGCTGCCGCGTTCCGCCGTCGCCCGCAGCCTGCAGGTCGAGGACCACCTTCACGTCATCGGGGCGGCGGTCAAAGGCTTCGGCGAAGTTCCCAAGGGGCACCCGGCGGCTGATGAGCCGCCGCAACCAATCGGTGTCAGCGGCCGCCAGTGCCTTGGCGCCGGCGTGGTAGTGCCGCCGGTTGGCGTTGACACTGCCAAACACCACGCCGTTCATCAGCACTTCCTCGCGGTTCAGGGCCCCCACGTCCACCCCCGTTTGCTTCCCGGTACCGGAGACGCCGGTCAAACAGGTGATCGCGTCCTGGGCGCGGCAGCGGAGGGCGTCCAGCACCACGGGGGTAACTCCTGTGCATTCGACCAGGAGATCAGGCTTGAGGCCGGAATCCGGCAGGGACTCGCTATGGTAGGTGGCGCCCAGGTCGCGGACCAGGTCCGGTTTTGGGCCGTCCTTGACCACGTCGAAAACGTGTACCTCCAGGCCCTGCTGGACACCCAGGAGGGCCGCGAGCAGGCCAACGGGTCCGGCTCCGGTCACCACAGCCAGATGGGGGTCAAAGAAGGCGCGGCGGCCGATCCGGTCCATCTGCTCCCAGGCCTTGGCCACAATGGTGGTGGGCTCCAGCAGCACGCCGACGTCCTCCAGTCCTGCGTCCAGTTTCACCATGGCCTCGGGGGCGGCGCGCCACAGCTCCCGGGCAAACCCGTCCTGGCCTTTGATGCCATGCTCGGTGTACTTTCCGTTCAGGCACATGTCCCACTCGCCGCCGGCGCACGCCTTGCAGGGTTCGGGGTCCGGCCTGCGGACAATGCCCACCACCAGGTCCCCTTCCGCCAGTCCGGAACCCTGTGGGGCTTCCCGGACCCGGCCCAGGTTTTCATGGCCAAGAACCAAGTAGTCCTGCCCGGGGGGAGCCTCGCCGTACTCTGCCGCGATGATCTCGGTGTCAGTCCCGCAGAGGCCCACCGCCAGGCCTTCAACCAGCACCGGCCCCTGGCCGGCCGGTGGTTCGGGAATGCCGCGAAGCCTCAGTGAGTCCTTTTCCCCCGGAGTAACTGTCAATGCTTGCATTGCCTCTCCTCAAGCGCAGGGTCACGTATCGTCAGTCTCCCGCGATAATTGCGTTGACGCAACGGATTTTTGCTGGGAATAGGATCTGAATAACCCGGGAGTTGCCGTGGACGGGCGTGCCAGGCCGTAACGCGGGAAGTTGAACGAGTAGGGTAAAAAGTACGGTTGCCTCCATTCGGCGGTGGACGAGTGGCTGTCCCGGCAGGCAACTGCTGCAGGAATACGACGCAGAGAACCGGAGACGTACATGTCCAAGGGAGCACCTTTCCGACCTTCCCCAGAAGCGCTCCCGGGCAGGAACCTGTTCCGCGCGACGGGAATCACGGTGGGCTGGTTCTTGGGGTTCCTTGGTGTCAGTGCACTGTGCGGCGCCCTCCTGGCCGGTTTGATGGTGCCGGCGGCCGCACTGACGGAGACGGTGGTGGCAGGCGGCTCGAAGGCGCTGACCACCAACCTCCCCAATGACGTGTTTGCCGCGCCGCCGCCCCAAATGACACGCGTCCTCGCAGCCGACGGGTCACAGATTGCCACCCTCTTCAATGAGAACCGGACCCGCATTTCCCTGGATCAGATGTCCTCCAACATCAAGGATGCGATTGTGGCGATCGAGGACTACCGCTTTTACCAGCACGGCGGCATTGACCCGCAAGGCATCCTTCGCGCCGTGATGATCGACGCCGGCGGTGGGCACCAGGGCGCTTCCACGCTGACGCAGCAGTACGTCACCAACATGCTCAACGAGAACCTGATCGCCCAGGGCAAAGACACCCAGGTAGTGCTCAACGGACAAAAAGGGGTGAACCAGAAGCTTCAGGAGATGAAGCTGGCCATCGGCCTGGAGGAACAGTATTCCAAGGACCAGATCCTCGCCGGATATCTGAACGTCGTCGGGTTCAATGCCAACGCGTACGGGATCCAGGCCGCGAGCCAGTATTTCTTCTCCGTTGATGCCAAGGACCTGACACTGCCCGAAGGTGCGCTGCTTGCCGGACTGGTCAACGGCCCCTCACTCTATGACCCCACGGTCCACCCCGAAGCGGCCAAAGCCCGGCGCGACCTGGTCCTGGACGCGATGCTGGAACATGGCTACATCAACCAGCAACAACACGATGACGCCGTCAACACTCCGATCCAGTTGAAGGTTAATCCACCCAAACAAGGCTGCGCCTACGCGTCCCAGGCACAGTACTTCTGCGACTACGTCCTCCACCAGATCCAGAATGACCCGGCCTATGGAGCCACCCAGGATGAACGGGACCAGAAGATCATGGCCGGTGGCCTGACCATCAAGACCACCCTGGACCCGCGACTGCAAGGTCCGGCCCAGGCCCAGGTGGACTCCACCACGGGCACAAACCCGGACAAGTGGGGCGCCTCGCTGGTGACCATCGAACCCGGCACCGGAAAAGTCCTGGCCATGGCGCAGAATTCACGGAAGCTGCCCGGCGAAGGCACCGGATTCGTTTCTGACTACAACTTCAACGTGGACGGCAGTGATGCTGCGGGGAACAGCCTGGGCGGCGTGGGAGGCATGCAGCCCGGTTCAACCATGAAGCCTGTCACCCTCGCCGCCTGGGTTGGGGAGGGCAAATCGACCAACCAGATCGTCGACGCCTCAAGGCGGCGCTATGGCATCAACTACCCCTGGAAGACAACCTGCCATCCCGTTCAGGGCTGGTTCGACAGTACGGTGCCGCAATCTTCGGATCTTCAAAACGATGAGCCCAACTGGTACCGGCCCATGACTGTCCGCGAAGGCATTTACCAATCGATCAACACGGCCACTTTCGCCTCCCTCGCCGGGCTCAACGATGTGTGTGACGTCCAGCGCGCAGCCGATGCCATCGGCCTGCACCTGGGCAGCGGCAAGGACGAGAAGATCGACCTCTCCACCCTCGGAAACATCCTGGGCAGCCAAAACGTGGCTCCCTTGACCATGGCGAACGCGTTTGCCACATTCGCCGCGAACGGAACCTACTGCGCGCCCATTTCCATCACGGAAGTCGACGACGCCCAGGGGAACAAGATCGGCGGACAAACCTCCTCCTGCCAGGCAGGAGCCCTGAAACCGGACGTCGCCAAGACAGTCACCAACGTCCTCCAGGACGTCCTCACCAAAGGCTCCGGCCTCCTGATTCCCCAAAAGCTGGGGGTCCCGGACGCTGCCAAGACCGGTACGAACGAATGGAACAACCAGACCTGGGTGGTGGGATACACGAAGGGCCTGGCCACCGCGTCCTTCTTCGGTGACCCCTTCAATGGGGGGCCGAGCCGGTTGGGACGCAACGTCACCATCAACGGCAAGTATTATCCCGCCGTGGACGGAGCGTACATCGCCGGCCCGCAATGGGCGCAGTACATGCAGGGCGCTGTGGGCCTCTACGATCACGGAAACTTCGACGCGCCGCCGCAGAACCTCATCAGCGCTCCTTCGACGCAGCGGGCACAGGGCAACTGACACGGTCGGCGCCGCTCCGTGGATGAGGGTTATCCTGTATTCCCGATAGCCAGGTGAAGCCGCAGAGGAGTTCCGGAGTGCTCAACGGTCAAAGTTTGGGACCCAGCGTCGGCGCATTGGTGGCTGTGGCCGTGGCCCTGTATATCGTGCTGGTGGTGCGCCGCCGGAAGTGACGGGCAGATCCACGCGGTTTAAATTCCTTTGACGCGCACGAAATTTGGGCTGCGCAGGGGAACAACAGCGTCGAAAACGTGCAACGGCTCCCCGCCAATGGATCGACGGGGAGCCGTTGCCTGCGCAGTTGCCTTTAGAAACGAGATGTTGCCGTGAGTGCGAATGAACCGAGCGGGTTGCCCGCCGGGTCGGCAAAGCCGGCCCCGGGGGTGTAGGTGGGAGCGTCCGGGGTGGTGGTGTTTCCGGAGCTTCCGCTGATTTTTCCAAGCCTGATGGTCAGAGTGGTGGAACCGTCCCAGGTGACAGTGCTCCAGTTGCTTGCATTGCCGTTGGCACCGAAGCTTAGGGCGCCGGCTGACGCGTACTTGGCGTTGGAGCCCAGATAGACGGAGCCCAGGTTTAGCCCGGGGCAGGTGCTGCTCGTCACCGTCAACTGATTAGTGGCGCTGATATTCACCGTGACATTGTTGTTGCCACTCAAAGTTTGAGTTCCGTTGTTGGTCCAGTTAGAGCAGATCTTCGTTGCGTCGATCTGTTCGGAGAACTGAATTGTGAGCGAGTCTCCCTGCTCGGCTTTCCCCAGGCCTTGCGCACCGCCGCCGTTCACCAGCGTGACACCGGTAACCGTGGGAGCCGCGATGTCCTTGATGACCTTGGTCGTGACCGTAGTTGTGTTGCCTGCCGCGTCAGCGGTGATGGCCACGATTGTGATGTTCGGGACGTTCATGGGGCTGCTGTCTTGGAGAGTTGACAGGTTCAGGTTGCCCGTATTCCAGTTGGATCCGGACGCCGTTGCCGGGATGCTCGTGGAAGCGTCGCTGACTGTGAGATTTACACGTAGACCGGAATCGTTGGTCCCGCTGACTTGGTAACTGGTGAGATTTCCCTTGAGGACGTTGGGCAGCGTGTCGAGCGTCAGCACGGGTGCCACGGTGTCCTTCGTGTCCGTAGCCGTGGCAGGGCCACTGGTATTGCCCGCGGCGTCCTTCACCGTGACGTTGTAGGTGACGGTCCCGTCGCCCAGGGACCCAAGATTCAGGTTCATCGACCAGGTGCCTCCAACAGATGTGGCCGTGCCAGTGACCGGAGTGGCGGAACCTGGGCTCGTGGCCGAAACGGTCACGCCGGCACCGGCTTCAGCCGTACCGGAGACCGGCACCGCACCAACCCCGGCACTGTTCACATAAGTCGGCACGCTTACGCCCTGCGCCGCGGCCGGAGCCAGAGTGTCTTTCGTGGAAGTAGCCGTCCTGGCCGGGCCGGTGTTGCCTGCGGCGTCCGTAGCCGTGGCCGAGTACGTGACGGTGCCCTGGTTCAGGCTGCTCAAGTCCAGGCTGGCAGACCAAGTACCCGTACCGGAGGCCGTAACGGTGACCGGCACGGAGTGCGCGGAACCGGCGTCGCTGGCAACGAGGGTAATCTTGGCGCCCGCCTCGGCGGTACCGCTGACAGGAACAGAAGAAACGTTTCCGGAAAACACGTACGCCGGAACGCTGAGCCCGGGCGCGGCCGGCGCCTGCGTGTCGATCCGCACCGTCTGGCTCTGCGCGGACCCGGCATTGCCCACCTTGTCCGTGGCGAAGTACGTGAGCGTGTGCGTTCCGTCGCCGCTGACGGGGACCACGGCCAAAGCGCCGCTGACTGTCTGCTGCGCGCCGCCGTCGAGCACGTAGGAAATGGAGGCGACGCCGGACCCGGCGGTCCCGTCATCTGCCGTGATGGTCACGCTGACGGGGCTGGCGTTGTTCCACCCCGCCGCGTTGGGCGTGGGCGAGATCCCCGAAACGGTGGCCACGGGCGCGGTGGAATCGCTGCTGATGCCGTTGCTTCGCGGGCTCTCGGCGCCGGTCCAGAGGGCGATCGCAGGCGTCACCGTGTAGTACCAGACGCCGCCGGGAACAGACTGCTCCGTGCAGGTCAGCGTGATGACGGTCCCGGCACAGCCGCCGCTGGCGGGAGTGGCCGTACCGCCGGTGGCCGCGGAGTAACGGGTCACGATGTAGGCCGTGGCTGCCCGTCCGTTGACGGTGGTCCCGCCGGCCCAGCTGACCGTCAAAGCGGCGCCGGTGGCGGTGACCGCAGGCTTGGATCCGGGGGAGAGCGCGTCGGCGGCGGCGGCTGCGTTGCTGCTGCTGGTGGTGGATGCCCAGAACGCGTAGGCGGCGGTTCCCGTGCCCAGCAGGAGCAGCAGGGCGGTGACAATCCAGGGCAGCCGGCGGGACGGGCGCCGGAGGAAGAAGAAGCTCATTTCCGCACCTCCGCCGTCACGGGGACGCTGAAGGTTGCGCCCTGGCAGGCCGCGAGGGAAGTGGTGTCCATGGTGGCCGCTCCGGGGAGGGTGATGAGGGCTGACGAGTTCGCGGCAACGTAGGTTGCGGGGGTGAGCGGCGCAGCACCGGTGAAGGTGACGCCGGTGGTGGTGCAGCCCGGATGCGTGGCATCAGCGGCGGCGGGGCCGTTGGCAGTGACGCTGTAGACCTGCACGGAGTAGGGGTTGGGGTTGGTCAGGCGGAGGACGACGTCGGCGCTGCCGCCCGGGTAGAGCGCCGTCTTCGGGTTGTCGCCGGCTACCAGGGCGTCCACCGTGACGGCCTGCATGGTGGCCGCCACGGCGGACCCGGAGCCGCCGCCGGTCACAGACCAGTAGGCGTAGGCGGTTCCGGCGCCCGCCGTGGCCAGGAGGCCGGCGAGGGCGGCCGCCTTGACGGCGCGGCTCCTGCTAATGCTGGTCATCTCAGTTCCCCTGTCCTGATCCCGAGTACGTGAGCTGGAGGGTTGCGCCTTTGCAACCGTCCTGGTTCCTGGAGCTGTCCAGCATCCCCACGCGTGGCCACGCCGAAACAGCGACGCGGAGTCCGGACAGTGAACTGCTTCCGGGCGGCGCCACCAAGGGGTACGGCCCGCTGTACTGGGTGAGGGTGAAGTCGGCCGCCGTGCAGGCCAGGTTCTTCGCCGCGGCATCCGCGCTCCTGGTAACCCCCGCGATAGCTACGGACAGGTTGGTCAGGGACAGGGACTTGTTGTTCGGGTTGCTGATCTGCAGGTCCAATCCGGCCGAGGACCCGGGCGACAGCGTCCCGGGGACGTTCCCGGAGAGGGCGAACTGCTTGATGGTTGAATCCAGGACCAGTTGGACGTTCGCGTAGGCGTACTGCGACTTCCCGGCAGAGTCTTTTCCGGTCCCCACCAGGTACAGGTTGTAGCTGGCGGTTGGTGAGGCGGCCGTGGTTGCCACCTGGAGCGTGCTCGAGTTGCCGGTTGTCGGTGTGGGCGAGAACGACGCCGTAGCACCCGCCGGAAGCCCGCCCAGGACGCTGAACGAGACGGAGCCGGGGAGGTTGTTCCGGGTCAGCTGCAGGGTGTAGACGGCGGTGGCGCCCGGCGGGACGGTGACGGAATCCGGCGTGGCCGCCACCGAAAACGCGGTGGACATCCTGTAGTTCACGGTGAGGCTCGCGGCAACGCTGCCGGAAACCTTGCCGCTGGTTCCCGTGATGGTCACGGTGCTGGTGCCTGCCGGGGTGGTGGCGCTGGTGGTGGCGTTCAACGTTGCCGTTGCGGTGCTGCCGGAGTTGAGGGTGACGGACGACGGCGTGAAGGCGCCTGCCGCGCCGGCCGGCAGTCCCGCAGTGGCCAGGCTAACCGCTCCGCTGAAGCCGCCGGTGGACGTCAGGGTCACCGTATAGGCGGCCGACTGGCCCTGTTGGACGGACTGGCTGGCAGGGGAGACCTGCACAGTGATGCCCGGCTTGGGATTGTTTGCCGCCGCGATCAGCGCTCCCGCACTGGCCAGCAGCAATAACAGCGCGATCAACGCTGCCTTGATACCGGTCCGCGTGCGACGCCGCGGCTGTCCGTCCTGCTCGTGCACCCTGTGCCCCCTTGTTCTTTGGTGCGAAATGACGGCAAGCCGGGGGCGGATTGCACCGCCCCCGGCCAGCTGTTTATTTACTTGCTGGTTACGTTCACCGTGATGGTGGCTGCCTTGCAAGCATCCTGGTTGGTGGCAGTGTCGGTGAAGGTCAGGGTGCCGGTGCCAACGGTCGTTCCGGTCGTCTTTGCCAATACGGTCGTCGGTGTGTTTGACGCGTCGACTGTGAACCAGCTTGCAGGGCAGTTCGTCGGGTCGCTTGTCACGACCGTCGGAGCCAGGGAACCCACCACAGTGCTGGAAGTGTTCGAGTTATCGGCCGTGTAAGTTACAGCCCTTGTTTCGCCGGGAGCAATGCCATCGGCGAAAGAAGTGTGCAGAACTACGTCCTGCGTGCCAGACGATGCAACCGCAGACCCGGTGCCGGCTCCATTGGTGCTCCAGTAGGCATATGCGGCACCGCCACCAACAGCTACCAGGGCTGCGGACATTGCGACGGCGGCGATCTTGTTCTTCTTGGTCATTTTGCGCACGGAAAGTCTCCTTGTGTGTGTGATTGAGAACCCGTTCCCCCATAGGTGGCTCCATCGAGGTGCCTTCCGGTGGATCGATGACCCAATATTCGCGAACGCAAAAGGCCGCAACAACACGTAGCGGTACCCGAGTTTCCAGCGACTTGAGGTCTCCACTACCTGGTTTGGGTCAGCGATTACTCGCATGCGTGAGCGCCGGCCTGGCCTAATCGCCGCCGTCGTGCTTCTATCGCTTCAACCCTCTGCCTACGAACAACTGGCGACGCGCAAACGCAGTTTCGACGCAAAGTTTCCCAGCCGCGCACGTTATTTGGGGCGCGAAATGGAACATGAGGGTCGGCGTCAAATATCGGCGTCGGCAGCGAATGTGCGCATCGACATAACCGGCTTCTACCGGGTATCCACGTCCTCGAAAACCAGGAACGTCTGCGTATCCAGGACGCCCGGCATGGTCTGCAGCTGGTCGAAGATCACCCGCCGGAGGTCGATGTTATCCACGGCCCGGACCAGGAGGATCACGTCGAAGTCGCCGCCCACCAGGGCAATGTGGTGCACCTCCGGGATGGCGCCCAACTGGTCACGGAGTTCGCGCCAGGCGTCCTGCCGAAGCTTCAGCGTGACGTAGGCCGAGGACTTCAGCCCTGCCTTGATGGGATCCACCAGGGCCGTGAACCGGGTCAGCACGCCATCTCCGGTCAGCCGGGCGATCCGGGAGTAGGCGTGCGCCCGGGAGATGTGGACGTTTTCCGCCACCTGGGTCACTGACATCCGGCCGTCCCGGGTGAGCTCACCGAGGATGCGCCGGTCGATGTCGTCGAGGGAAACTTCGGCCGCTCCATCTTTGCCCGTCAAATCGTCCACGTCCCCGTCGGTAATCCACGTCACAGTTACAAATCGTCTCCCATAATAGGCAGTTCGGAGCAGGTTCTCCACGATTTGCGCAGGTGCTGGATACGAAACCTCCCCCAGGGCAATACTGGGATGGAATAGTGGCTATCGAAGGACGGACCAATGACGATCTCCGCAGACCACACCGCGCCGGACACCACCAGCACCGAGCCAGCAGAAAACGCGCTGACCGATGCTGTGAAGAAGTTCGGCATCACGGTGGAGGACTACATGCTCCCCGCCCGGCACCAGATCCAAATGGTGGACCCGGACGGCCGGCTCATCCCCGAAGGTGAGCAGGGCACCCAGCCCGGCCACGAGTACCCCGTGCCCGGCGACAAGGAACTGCTGGCTGCGTACGGGCAGCTCGTCGTCGGCCGCCGCGTCAACGACCAGAACTCCGCCCTGGTCCGGCAGGGCCGCATGGCAGTCTACCCCTCCAGCCATGGCCAGGAAGCCTGCCAGGTGGCCGCCGCGCTGTGCCTCTCCGAGGGTGACTGGATGTTCCCCACCTACCGTGACGCCGTCGCCGTGATGACCCGCGGCGTGGACCCGGTACAGGTGATGACCATCTTCCGCGGCGACTGGCACGGCGGCTACGACCCCCTCGAATACAAGGTGGGCATCCAGTGCACCCCGCTGACCACCCAGCTGCTGCACGCCGTCGGGGTGGCCCACGCGGCCAAGCTCCGCGGCGAGGACACCGTGGTGCTGGCCATGTGCGGCGACGGCGCCACCAGCGAAGGCGACTTCCACGAGGCCCTGAACTTCGCCGCCGTCTTCCACCTGCCGGTCATCTTTTTCGTCCAGAACAACAAGTACGCCATCTCGGTGCCGCTGGCACACCAGTCCGTGGCGCCGTCGCTCGCGCACAAAGCCGTGGGCTACGGCATGGCGGGGGAACGCGTGGACGGCAACGACGTCGTTGCCCTCCTCGCCGTGCTGGACCGCGCCGTGAAACTCGCCCGCGAAGGCTCCGGCCCGCTGCTGGTGGAAGCCAACACGTACCGCATGCAGGCCCACACCAACGCCGACGACGACACCCGCTACCGGGAAAACAGCGAGGTTGCCGAGTGGCGGGCCAAGGACCCGGTCAACAGGATGCGCACCTACCTCACGGACCGCGGGCTGTTGGACGACGACGGCGAGGCCCGGATCAGCGAGCACGCCGAGGCGGTTGCCGCGCAGCTCCGCGAGGGCCTCAGTGAGGACGTGCCGGTGGATCCGCAGGAACTCTTCCGCCACGTTTTCGCCCGGCAGACGCCGCAGCTGAAGGAAGAATCCGCCCTGCTCGCCGACGAACTCGCCCGCGACGCCGGAGCTACTGATTCGAAGGAGGCCGGCAAGTGAGCCCCACCATCACCACCTCGTCCGAGGCCAACGGCAACGTCTCCGCCGCCACCGCCCGGGCAGCAGCCTCGGCCGCCGCGTCCGCCGAAGCCGCCGGACCTCAGCCCGTCACCATGGCCAAGGCCCTCAACACCGCGCTCGCCGACGCCATGCACGCCGACTCCTCCGTCCTGGTCTTCGGCGAGGACGTGGGCCTGCTGGGCGGCGTCTTCCGCATCACCGACGGCCTCACCGCCACCTTCGGCGAACAGCGCTGCTTCGACACTCCGCTGGCCGAATCCGGCATTGTGGGCATGGCCGTCGGCATGGCGATCAACGGGATGCGCCCGGTGATCGAGATGCAGTTCGACGCGTTCGCGTACCCCGCGTTCGAGCAGATTGTCAGCCACGTAGCCAAGATGCACAACCGCACCAAGGGGGCCGTGAAACTGCCCCTGGTCATCCGCATCCCGTACGGCGGCGGCATCGGGGGAGTGGAGCACCACTGCGATTCCTCCGAGTCCTACTACGCGCACACTGCCGGCCTGAAGGTCTACACCCCCGCCACCGTGGCGGACGGCTACCGGATGCTCCGCGAAGCGATCGACTCCGACGACCCCGTCATCTTTATGGAGCCCAAGAAGATGTACTGGACCAAGGACCAGGTGGACCTGGGCGAGCTGCGTCGCCTTCACGCGGAAGGCGCGACGACGGGACGCACCTCCGAGGGCCGGGCCGCCGTCGCCCGTCCCGGGACGGACGCGACGCTGATCGCGTACGGGCCGTCCGTCCCCACCGCGCTCGCCGCCGCCGAGGCAGCTGCGCTGGAGGGGCGCTCGCTGGAGGTGATTGACGTGCGGACCATTGTGCCGTTCGACGATGCCACCGTGTGCGCGTCGGTCCGCAAGACCGGCCGGGCCGTGGTGATCGCCGAGGCGCATGGCTTCGCCTCCGTGTCCTCCGAGATCGTGGCCCGGGTGCAGGAGCGCTGCTTCCACTACCTGGCCGCCCCCATCCGCCGCGTCACCGGGTTCGACGTCCCGTACCCGGCACCGAAACTCGAGAAGTACTACCTGCCCGGCGTGGACCGCATCCTCGACGCCGTCGACGACCTTCAGTGGGAGAACTGACCATGAGCGAACCACGCGTGTTTTTGTTGCCGGACCTCGGCGAAGGCCTCACCGAAGCCGAACTCGTTGCCTGGCATGTTTCGGTTGGGGACACGATTGTTGTGGACCAGCCCATCGCCGAGGTGGAAACGGCCAAGTCCGCGGTGGAGGTGCCGTCCCCTTATGCGGGGATCGTCACCGAGCTGCACGGAAAACCGGGGGAGACCCTGGACGTGGGGAAGCCGCTGATCTCGGTGACGCCGGTCTCCACTGGTGTCGCCGCGGATGATGCCGCCCCCGCCCCTTCGCCGGCCCAGCCCGAGGTTGAGCCCACCGGGACGGAGTTCGCCGAGCCCGAACCGGCCAAACCGGAGGCGGAGACCTATCGGGAAGAGGAAAAGGCTGGGTCGGGCAATCTTCTGATCGGGTATGGAACCCCTGGCGGTCATGGCCAAGCCCGGCGGACCCGCGCCCCGAAGGCCTCCCTCTCGGTGGTTGAGCCTGTCGAAACCAAGCCTGTCGAAACCACCGAGGACGACCTCACCCTCCTGCGCACCCGCGTGCCCGGGAAGCTTGGGGCCGTGATCTCGCCGCTGGTCCGGCGGATGGCCCGGGAGCACGGCGTGGACCTTGGCGACATTTCCGGCTCCGGCGACAGTGGCCTGATCATGCGCCGCGACGTCGAGGCAGCGCTTCGGACAACGGCGCCCGCGAAAGCTCCCGAAGCCAAGCCCATACCGGAAGCCGAGCCTGTCGAAACCCATGGATCTCGACAAGCTCGATCACCGGAGACCCGCGATGCCCGCACCGGACTTGCCATCTCCGCCCGCACGCCTGTCCGCGGCGTCCGGAAGGCCGTGGCTGCGAACATGGCGCGCAGCCGCTCGGAAATCCCGGAAGCAACGGTCTGGGTGGATGTGGATGCCACCGCGCTGGTGGAGCTGCGTGAGGGACTCAAAGCCAACGGCGCGGAGGCGCCCGGCCTGCTCGCCTTCATCGCGCGGTTCGTCACCGCAGGGCTGAAGAAATACCCGGAGCTGAACACGCGGATCGAAACGGTGGAGGACGGCTCCCAGGAGATCGTCGGATTCGACGGCATCAACCTCGGCTTCGCAGCCCAGACCGAGCGTGGCCTGGTGGTGCCATCCGTCCGCGGCGCTGAGAAACTCAGTGCCCGGGAACTGGACGCGGAAATCCGCCGGCTCACGCAGGTGGCCCGCGACGGCAAGGCGACGCCGGCCGAGCTCGGCAGCGGCACCTTTACGTTGAACAACTACGGCGTGTTCGGCGTGGACGGATCCGCCGCGATCATCAACCACCCGGAGGTGGGCATCCTCGGGGTGGGCCGCATCATCGACAAGCCATGGGTGGTCAATGGCGAGCTGGCGGTCCGCAAGGTCACGGAGCTCACCCTCACCTTCGACCACCGGGTGTGCGACGGCGGTACGGCCGGCGGTTTCCTCCGCTTCGTGGCGGACGCCATCGAGAACCCCACGTCCCTACTGGCAGACATCTAAACCGGAGGAAATCTAGGGCGCGGTGGGGCCGGGAACGTCCTGGTCGGTGACGTCGCCGGGCTCGTGGGCGCGGTACACGAAGTGCTCCACCCGGCGGTCGGGGACCAGCCAGATCAGCGCCACCACGGTGTAGACAGCGATTCCCAGGAGTGGCTGGGCGAGTGTCAGCGCGATGCCCAGCAGGTAGATCAGCGGCGAGGCCTTGCCCTTCCAGTCCCGGCCCAGGGCCTGGGCAACGGCCCCGGCCGTGCCCTGCTTGCGAATGAGTGCCTGCTCCAGGATGTAGAAAGCGATGGCAGCACAGAGCAGGTTGATGCCGTAGACCAGCACCGGGACTTCCACGAACCCGGACTCATCCATCCATCGCGTGGTGAAGGGAAACAGCGAGAGCCAGAACAGCAGGTGCAGGTTGGCCCAGAGGATGGCGCCGTTCACCCGGTCTGCCAGCTGGATCAGGTGGTGGTGGTTGTTCCAGTAGATCCCGACATAGACGAAGCTGAGCAGGTAGCTGAGCAACGTCGGCAGGACCCCGGCGATCCCATGCCAGGTGGGTTCCTCCGGTACGCGCAGCTCCAGCACCATGATGGTGATGATGATTGCCAGCACGCCATCGCTGAACGCCTCGAGTCGGTTCTTGTTCACAGTTCTGCCCTCCTTCAGAAGCATAATGCGCCGTCCCCTGACCGGGGCACCGGGCGTTCGACGGCGGCCACGCGCCGCCGTCGAACGCCTTACTTTTTTTGAACCAGGGTCTTTACGCCCTGGCCGCAGGTCACTAAAGTGATTTAGGTCATAGTCCGGATGGGCGCCCGGGGGCGTCCGGAGAGGGGGAGTGCATCAACACCGACCATTATCGGAAGCCAAATGACAACCACTACGTTGAAAGCCCCTCCTAGGAGGGGCTTTCCCTTTGCCCCGGACTCCGACGGACCGGAGCCCAGGTGTCAGCCGGCCAGGCCGCCCAGGCGGGCCCGGAGGAAACGCTGCTCGGCTTCGTTGTCGGTGAGGATCAATGCCTCTTCGAACGCCACCCGCGCCTCATCCTCGCGGCCCAGCCGGACCAGGAAGTCACCGCGCGCCGCGGCCAGGTACGGGTACCGGGCAAGCTGCGGCTCGGCGCCCAGCGCATTGAGCTCTGCCAGGCCTTCGGCCGGCCCCGCCGCGAAGCCCAGGGCAATGGCCCGGTTGAGCCGGACCACGGGGGAGGGCCACCGCTCCATGAGCAGGTCGTAAAGGCCCAGGATCTCCTGCCAGTCGGTGCCGGACCAGGACCCGCTCTCGTCGTGCACGGCCGCGATCGCTGCCATGAGGGCAAAGCGGCCCGGCGGCCGGTACGCCAGGGCCTCGTGCAGCAATGCCACTCCCTCCGTGACGGCATGCTTGTCCCACTTTGACCTGTCCTGGCTCTCCAGCAGGATGAGGTCCTGGTTCCCATCCATCCTGGCGTCCCTGCGCGCTTCGGTGAGCAGGACCAGGGCCAGGAGCCCGGCCACGTCGGGGTCGCCGGGAAGCAGTTCCCGCAGCAGCCGGGCAAGCTCCACGCCCCGCTCGGCGAGGTCCCGGCGCACCAGGTCCGCCCCCGAGGGCGCCGTGTGCCCGGTGGTGTAAACGAGGTACACCACGGACAGCACGCCGTCCATGCGCTCGTGCAGTTCATCCGAGGACGGCACCCGGTACGGGATGCGCGCGGCGGCAATCTTCTTCTTGGCCCGGGTGATGCGTGCGGCCATGGTTGCCTCCGGGACCAGAAAGGCCCGCGCCACCTCGGCAGTGGAGAGTCCGCACAGAAGCCGCAACGTCAGGGCCACCCGCGCCTCGAGGGGCAGGGCCGGGTGGCAGCAGGTAAAGATCAGCCGCAGCCGGTCGTCCGGAATTTCGTCACCCTCGAAGCCGTCACCGTCGTCGTCTTCACGGCCGAGGAGCTTGGGCAGCGCCTTTTGCGCGGTTGCCGCGCGGCGGCGCATGTCCAGGGCCCGTCGTCGTGCCGTCACGGTCAGCCAGGCCCCGGGATTGTGCGGGATGCCGTTCCCGCCCCACGTGGACAAGGCGCTGGCGTACGCGTCCTGGACCGCCTCCTCCGCGGTGTCGATGTCGCCGGCAACCCGCACTGTGGCCGCCAGCACGAAGGCCCACTCCCGGCGGTGCGCTTCGGCAACCGCGGCAGCAACCTCCGAGCCGGCGGCCCGCGCCATCAGCTGACCACCCGGACGGGCCACACCTCAACCCCGACGCCGGCGGGCACCTCTTTGCCGATCTGCAGCGCCTCGTCGAGGTCGGCCGCCTCGATCAGATAGTAACCGCCCACGGTCTCTTTGGACTCGGCGAATGGCCCATCCGTGACCAGGAACCCGCCCGCCCCGTCGCGCCGGATGGAGGTGGCCGTCGAGGACGGATGCAGGGCGGCCCCGCTGATCAGCGATGCTCCGCGGCGCTCCATGAACTCCTGGTAGCTGGCGCTGATCGACTCGCCTTCAGCCTGCCTGGTCACCGCTTCGTCCTGGTAGATCAGGATCAGATACTTGGACATTTTGAACTCCCTTCGCTTTTCAATATGAGCCCACTGTTGGAGCCCCTACCCATACGACGCGCAGGGCAAGCCCGGATCGACAATGGTTTGCAAGAAAAATCGCCTGGGCAGCGGGACTTCTCCCGCCGCCCAGGCGAATATCCGCCTAGCTCAGCTCTGAACAGATATCCCGTTCTGTACCTGACTGCTGATCGAACGGCTGCGTCAGGGTGTAGTTGCTGTCGGTGGTGTACTTGACCACACCCATGTACAGGATGGTGGACGGGCCGCCCAAGTCAACCTTGTCGAACAGCAGGACCAGGTTTGCGCCCGACAGCGACCACGTGATGTCACCGGTGGCGGTGTCGGTGGCACTCCTGGTGACGGAACCCTTCGTGCCAAACGTCACGGACGTTCCGGATTCGGCATTGGTCACGGTGATGGTCGTTCCGCGGCCTGCAACGATGGTGTAGATGATGCCGTCCTTGATCCGTGTCATGCGAACGTCCTGGGTTCCACCGGTCCAACTGAGGGTGACGTCAAAACCGGGGCAAGCAGGATAAGCGGGGACGGGCGGGGCGGCCTGAACCGATTGTGGAGCGATGAGCGCCATCGTTCCCAGGAGCGCCATCAGCAGCAGGCGCGTAAGTATTTTCCTCATTTTAGGTTTCTCCATTTTTGCCTGAATCGAGCAATATGGTTGGCGCACCACCAAGACGGGGAGGAGACCGTTCGCCGCGCAAAGTCGGGGCTGTGCCCTGTGTGCAGCCCCGGAACGGGGCTGTGTAGTGTCTTTGGCCGCAGTGCGGCCCACGCACCAGCGTACGGAGAGGCCTTCCGGTGTGAACAGGTCTTGACAGGTGCCCGGGTTAATCCCGCCAGGCGTAAAAGAATCGTTAAAGTTTCGGCCGGACGAACGGATAGCGGCCCCGACGGCCATCACCCGCCAGTATTTTGGATGCAGTGCCGCCTTCTCAGGGACCCCCAACCTGGAGAAGGCGGCACGCCTGCGTCATGGGCAATCTTCCATCTATTTATAAAGTACCCCGCCGCGGGGGCCTTGCCGCAAGGCCCCCGGGCTGACGCATACTGGGTGCCGCATACGAGCGGTCCAATGCAGGCACAGAACGGGGACAACATGCATGATGTGGCGATTGTGGGGAGCGGGCCCACAGGGTTGATGCTCGCGGGTGAGCTGCGGCTGGCGGGGGTGGATGCCATCGTCCTGGAACGGCGGCCCTCCCAGGAACTGGCTGGATCCCGCGGCGGTGGAATCCATGCGCGAACCATCGAGCTGCTGGACCAGCGCGGCATCGCGGAGCGGTTCCTCGCCGAGGGCAAGACTGTGCAGGCGGCAACGTTTGGCGCTACGCAGCTGGACCTGGGCAGCCTGCCCACCCGCCATCCTTATACGCTGGCCCTGTTCCAGAACCACATCGAACGGCTGCTGCTTGGCTGGGCAGAGGAACTGGGCGTGCAGGTCAGGCGCGGCGTGGAGGTCGCCGGGGTAGCAGCGGACGACGACGGCGTGGACGTACGGCTCGCCGCCGGCGGACCCGTGCGGGCCGGGTTTGTTGTGGGCGCCGACGGCGGGCGCAGCGTGGTGCGGCGCTCGGCCGGGATCAGTTTCACCGGCCCGGACGCCACGCGCAGCAGCTTGATTGCCGAAGTGAAGGTGGCCGGCGAACCCGTGCAGCAGGGCAAAGTGGACGCCCGCGGCATCCACGGACTGTACCCGATGGGGGACGGCATGGTCCGGGTGGTGGTGACCGAAGCGGAACTCGGCCCTCCCACCGAGCCCGCCATGGACGATCTGCGGCGTGCCTTGAACGACGTGTTCGGCACGGACTTCGGCGTTCACAGCCCTGCGTGGCTCTCGCGTTTCACGGACGCCACCCGGCAGGCGGAGTCCTACCGGAAAGGCCGTGTGCTGCTGGCCGGCGACGCCGCGCACGTCCATTCCCCAACGGGCGGCCAGGGCATCGGCCTGGGCCTCCAGGACGCCGTGAATCTCGGCTGGAAGCTGGCGCAGGTGGTCCGCGGGATGTCCGGGGAGGAGCTGCTCGACACCTACCAGGCGGAGCGCCACCCGGCAGCCGCCCGGGCGCTCAAATACACCATGGCGCAGTCCCTTTTCCAGAAGGCCGATCCGCGGCAGGAGGCGCTGCGGGACCTCCTGGACGAGGTCCTCCGCCGGGATGGTGCCGGGGATCCGATTGCGGGATTGGTCACCGGGCTCGACGTTGACTACGGGCCCGGCACGGGCCACCCCCTCTTGGGGCGCCGGATGCCGGACCTGGACATCGCCACCGCTGAGGGATCCACGCGGGTGTACCAACTGTTGCACCAGGCCCGGCCCGTCCTGCTGGAACTCGGCGGTCCCGCCCTGGACGCGGGTGCGTGGGCCGGGCGG
This sequence comes from Pseudarthrobacter sp. YAF2, assembly GCF_052113345.1. Lineage (NCBI taxonomy): Bacteria > Bacillati > Actinomycetota > Actinomycetes > Micrococcales > Micrococcaceae > Pseudarthrobacter > Pseudarthrobacter sp. YAF2. The sequence goes on from NZ_JBFRDA010000001.1 coordinate 324,659, forward strand.
GTGCAGCAGGTTGCCGGGACGTACGACGGCGCGTGGGAGCTTCCGGTGCTGGGCGTGGTGGCTGCGCCCACGGCGGTGCTGGTGCGTCCGGACGGCTACGCGGCCTGGGTTGGCCAGCACACAGCCGCCGGCCTGCCGGAAGCGCTGGCATTGTGGTTTGGCGCTGCCGGCTGATTCCTTGGTTGATCTTGACCCAAAATTGTGTGGTTCGGCGCTGTTGCCCGGCGCGGAACGATTGTAGGCTGGCCCAAGGTCAGGCAGACGGCCAGCGATGTACGTCTGAGGACTATCTATGACCGCTCTTCCCACCGCACCCAGGCCGCTTCCGGGCGCGCATCCGCCTCCCACATAGCTGGCGCGGATGTGGCCCAAGGGAAATCCATGGTTCGGGGGTGGGCCACATCCACGTCTTACACTCCGGGAGTCAGCAGCGTGGCTGGCTCCCGGGTCGGGGTCCAACACAAAACACCCGCCGTCGTGCAGCCTCAGTCATCGAAGTAGGCGGCCGTGGGCTGTGAACCCGTAAACCTGTCCACCAGCGATTGGGCAAGGTCGTTGAGCTTTTGGTTCCGTGTGTTGGAGGCGCGGCGGAGCAGTTCAAAAGCCTGGTCTTTGCTGCACTGGCTCTGCGCCATGATGATCCCGCAGGCCACGTCAATGGCTGTCCGGGTGTCCATTGCGGCCTTCAGGTGCTCGGCACGCTGGTCCGCGGATGCTATGCGGATGGCCAGGCGCAGGGCCATGCCTGCCATGTCCGCGAACCTCACTGCCTCGGACACTGCGCGCTCACTGAAGAGTCCAGTGGCGGGAGCAAAAAAATCCAGGACGGCGCCGGCGTCGTCCTGGAGTGCCATGGGGACCCCCAGTGCGCTGGCGATGCCCGCGGCCGAGAGGGCCTCGCGGTACTCCGGCCACCGCGGGTCGGAGTCGACGTCGCCGAGGAGGACGGGAGCACCGGTCTCCAATGCGTCCACACAGGGCCCGTCCCCCAGGGATTGTTCAATCCTGTCCAGCACCACGGCATTGCTGCTGCTGCCGCCAATGGTGGCTGTATGTTTGCGCCGTCGCAGCGTGACGGCGCAGTCAATCGATGTGCCCGTGGTCTCGGTCATGGTGGCCGCCGCGAACGTGGTGATGGCGTCCAGGACGGATTTGATGTCCTCCGTGGCACCGATCAGGTCTACGAGCCGCTCGAAATCCTCTGCCATATCCTGGTCCACCATCTGTTCAATGTAGAAGGCGCGGCGCCCTGCCACAAGCCATGAGCAATGCCCCGTTGTCAGCGTCCGCCCAGCTTCCATTCAGGGCAGTTATGGAAACGTTATATATGCTTGCTTAGTGGTTTTTAGGTCAAACAGTGGAATGTTGTCAGTCGCGGAGCGCCCGGCAGTGCCCGGAGCAGGGCTCATCGCCGGGCGGAAGCATGCCTTGGACGGGCTCCGCACCATCGCCGTGGCAGGAGTGTTCTTCTTCCATACGGCCACCGATGAGGTCCCCGGGGGATCCATCGGAGTGGACGTCTTCTTCACGCTCAGCGGCTTCGTGATCACGCTGCTGATCATGAAGGAGTGGAGCGCCACCGGCCGGCTCCACCTGGGAATCTTCTACGCCAAGCGCCTGGCCCGGCTCTGGCCGGCTTTGCTGGCGCTCTGCGCCGTGATCCTCGTGGCCGGCTTCCTTTTCCCGGCCTCCGGCTGGGGCGGCCAGGCCGGTTTCGTCCTGCCGGCCGCAGCCTACGTGATGAACCTGGCGCACTTCGGCATGTTCGGCGACTCCATCGCCGGTGAAACCCTCGGCCCCACCTGGACCCTGGCCGTCGAAGAGCAGTTCTACCTGGTGTGGCCCCTGCTGCTGCTGGCGATGCTCCGGTTCTGGAAGGTCCGCACCGTTGCCTTCGCCACCTTGGCGGTGGCCGGCGCCTTCCTGCTGAACCGGTTCCTGCTGGTCAGCGCGGGCCAACCGCTTGCCCGGATCTACAACGGCCCGGACACCCGCGCCGACGAGCTGCTGATTGGCTGCGCACTCGCCCTGCTGTTCACCTCCCTGCGGCACGGCTCCCGGCTGCACGGTGCGTTGGTGTCTGTGGCCCGTTGGGGAGCCCCACTGGCGGCCATCACGCTGGCGGCCGCCCTGTTCCTGCTGAAGGAACCGGACACTCCCGGTGCGTGGTTCACCGCTTTCTGGACGGCCGGGCCCGCAGTGCTCGCCCTGCTGTCCGCAGTGCTGATAGGCGCCCTGGTGCTCCAGCCGGCGGGTTTCCTGGCGCGCATACTGAGCCACCCGTGGCTAGCCAAGCCCGGCCGCGACCTTTCGTATGCGATGTACCTCTGGCACTTGCCGGTCTATCTGCTCCTGATGCGCCTGATCCCGGCACTGCCCCTCCGCATCGCACTGACCGCGGTCCTCACCGTTCTGGTGGCGTGTGCGTCCTTCCGCTTCGTGGAGCGGCCGCTCCGGCGATGGGCGAACGCAAAGCTGGAGCCCGCCGTCGAGCCTTCACCCCCGGAGCGCTCCAAGGAGCCGGTGGCTGCCTGAGCGGGCCGGCCCCGCATCCCAACCGGTCCAGAGCGTGGTCAGCGTCCGGGCTGTGTCATCAGTGCTGGATGCTTTCCTGGTCGCGGTGCGCTGCGGGTTCAATCTGGAAGGTCGAGTGCTCGATGCTGACGTCGAAATCCTTGGCCACGCAGCGCTGCAGGTCGGCCAGGATGCTGGCGGAGTGCCCGTCGCGCATGCATTGATCCTGCACGGTGACGTGGGCGGACAGGACCGGCACGCCGGAGGCCACCAGGGAGGCGTGCAGGTCGTGGACGTCGATGACGTGCGGCAGGGCCAGGATGTGTTCCCGGACTTTGGCCAGGTCCAGGCCCGGGGGAGTGCTCTCCATCAGGACGTTCACGGTGTCCCGGAGCAGGCTGAGGGTGCGGGGGATGATCAGCGCACCGATCAGCAGGGAGACGACGGCGTCCGCACGGGTCCAACCTGTCAGGGCAATGACCAGCGCCGCCACGATCACCGCGATGGAACCGAGGGCGTCGTTGAGCACCTCGAGGAACGCGGCCTTCACGTTGAAGTTGTGGTGCCGGCCGGAGGCGAGGACCAGCAGCCCCAGGGCATTGCCTGCCAGGCCGATGACGCCGAACCACAGCATGAGGGAGCCGCCAACCTCGGGAGGGGCAAACAGCCGGCGGATACCCTCCACGATGACGAATCCGCCCACGCCCAGCAGCAGTGCGGCCTGGCCGGCCGCCGCGATGATTTCGGCGCGTTTGTATCCCCAGGTGCGTTTGTGGGTGGCCGGTTTCAGGGCCAGGGAGGCGGCAATCACTGCAATTAGCAGCCCGGCGGAATCGGTGAACATGTGCCCGGCGTCGGCCAGCAGGGCAAGGCTGCCGGTAAGGATGGTTCCGAGGATTTCGGCAAGCATCACGGTGAAGGTGATGGCAAAAACCAGCAGCAGCTTCCCGCGCTGGCCGTGGTTGTCCGCGGCGCCGTGGGAGTGGTCGTGTCCGCTGCCCATGGGTCAGCCCTTCCTCATGGTGGGCATGCCCAGTGATTGCGGAGCCGGCCCGCAGCAATCGTCCCCGGCCTGGTCCGGCGCGGCGTGCGGAACCGCGCAGCAGGCATCCCCGCGCCACGCGTTGATGCCCTCGCGAACCGCGATTCCCGCGATCACCAGGGCTGCGCCGGCGTCCGCCCACCACCAGCCCAGGGTGCTGTTCAGGACCAGGCCAACCAGCAGCACGGCGGAGAGGTAGGTGCAGAGCAGGGTCTGTTTCGAATCGGCCACCGCTGTTCTGGATCCGAGTTCGCGCCCGGCGCGGCGTTGGGCCCAGGACAGGACGGGCATGATGGCAAGGCTCAAGGCTGCAATGACGATGCCCGGAACCGAGTGCCGGGCCTCTCCCGCGCCTGCCAGCGAACGGACGGCGTCCACGGCCACGAACGCGGCAAGGGCAAAGAAGGAGACGGCGATGATCCGCAGCGTCAGGTGCTCCCGCCGCTCCGGGTCCTTGGCCGAGAACTGCCAGGACAGCGCCAGCGCGGACGTCACTTCGATCACGGAGTCCAGGCCGAAGCCGATCAGGGCCGAGGAATCAGCCACGCCGCCCGCCCACAGCGCCACGACGGCCTCGATGACGTTGTACGTGATGGTGGCCGCGGCGAAGAGCCGGATCCGCCGGCTGAGCAGGCGCCGGCGTTCGGTACCGGGGATGTGAAGTGCCGGCATCACGCGACGCGCTCCCCGTCGGGGCCGCAGCAGGTGGGATCCACCGCCAGCACGACGTTGATCAGGTCATGGATGGCGTGGCCTATCCGGCTATCCGCGAGCTCGTAGCGGGTCCGCCGGCCATCAGGCACGGCTACCACCAGGCCGCAGCCGCGCAGGCACGCCAGATGGTTGGACATGCTCTGCCGCGACACCCCCAGGCTGTCCGCCAGGTCCGAGGGGTAGGACGGCGCCTCGGACAGCGCCAGGAGGACGCGCGCACGGGTGGGGTCTGACACCGCGTAGCCGAACCGGGCCAGCACGGGAGCCTGCGTGAGGGTCTGCATCATCCCAAAGTACATAGCTGGCTGTATTCAGGCAACTGTGTACTAGGGGGCCCGCAGAGCCACCTCGCACAGCAGGGCAGGTCCGGCGGTGCGTCGACGCGAACCCCGGGGTGGACGTTTGGCAGCGCGCGCTAGTAGCCGGAGGTGTTGGTGGCCTCGCAGGTCTGGTCGCTTCCGGTCTGCGCCACCACGCTTCCGGAATCAGATGACGACGGCGGCGCGGCGGGTTTGGTGCCCGTAACGAAGTCCGTGCCGGCAGAGAGCTGCACGCCCTGGATGTTGGCCACCTGCTGGTCGCTGCTGGCCGGCAGGCCGAACAGGGCGGCGACATCCGCTGCCACGTCCTCGTATCCGGCGCTGTAGTAGACCATGGTCTGGGTGCGCACGGTGGCCTGGAGTTTGGTCACCTTGGTGAAGCCGGCGTCGGACAACAGGCCGGCGATGGCGTTGCTGCGGGCTGTCACGCCCGTGCCATTGGCAACGGAAACAGGCTGCAGCGCCTTGTCATAGGCCGGTGCGGCGGGTGTCGTGGGCGCCGGGGTGGGGGCGGCAGACGGCTGGCTTAGGTCGGGGTTGCTGCGCAGCGCCGCGAAGAAGTTGGACGCTGCCGGCTCGTCCAAGGCCAGCCGGTTGGGGTCCTGCGGTGCCGGGACGGTAGGTGTGGTGATGAAGTTGACGTTCGCCGGATCGATGTTCTTCAGCCGGTTGGCGATGGTCAACAGCGAGGGCACAGAAGAGAGTCCCGAATCCACGGTCAGGTTCTTGGTGACCGTATCGGCAATGGTCAGCGTCTTCTCCGGATTCGCCAGCGTTCCCTCCGACTTGAGCTTGCGGCTGAGGGAAGCCAGGAAACCCTGCTGCGCCTTGATCCGGCCCAGGTCCCCGCCGTTGGCGAAGCCATGCCGGGTGCGCAGGAACGCCAGGGCCTGTTCGCCCTGCACCTGGGAGGTGCCGGCGGGCAGGTGCAGCCCGGAATCGGGATCGTCCACGGCGTCGCTGACGCACACATCCACGCCGCCCACCGCATTGGACAGTTCCTTGACGGCGTTGAAATCGGCCATCATGAAGTGGTCGATCTCCAGGCCGGTGAGCTTGTTCACCGTATCCACGGCGCAACCGATTCCTGCCTGCTTCATGGCGCTGTTGATCATGGCGCCCTGCTGCGCGGGATACTTCTGGCCGGTCTTCGAGTCCGTGCAGGCCGGAATATTCACCAGGAGGTCGCGGGGAAAGCTCACCACGTTGACGTGCTTGTTGTCCGCCGAGATGTCCAGCAGCATCATCACGTCCGATTGTCCGTAGCCGGAGGAATCGTCCGGGCTGCCGTACTCGCTGTTGTTTCCGGTCCTGGTATCCGAGCCCAGGACCAGGATCTGCATCCGGTCCGTGCTGTCATTAACCGCACCTTCGGTCCGTTCACCGCCGGCGGTCAGCGCCGCGGTGCTGATGTTGGACTGCAGGCGCCAGGCCCAATACCCGCCGAACGCCAGGACGCCGAGGAGGAGGACAGACACCACGGCAACCACCGCTTTGACCCAGCGCGGCGCGCGGCGGCGCGGCCTGCTGTGGCGGGAACTGGCGGCATACAGCTCGCCTTGGCCTGGATAGGCAACGGGAGTGGAGCCTTCCTGTTCCGGGCCGGGAGATTTTCTGGAACCGAACACGACGAAATGACCTTCGGGAGGGGACAGGTTTCCGCTACCCTACAGGCCCAAGCTGGCAATTCCCCTAGAATGCCGGGTTTCCGGCCGCGCCGGTCCGCTCACCGGCCCGCGGGGGCGTAATCTTTTTTCTCGGCGGTACCCGCCCCGGAGCAGGGCCCGGCCGTGGAGGAAGCCCGGGGTGCAGCTGAGGAACGGACAGATGGACAGAGGACAACAACAACGCGGCGCCGCCCGCCCTGCCCGGCGCGGATGGGGACAACTTGCCCTCTGGCTGGAGGATGACTCGCCGGGCCGCCTCCGCCCGCTGATCCTGGCGGTGGTCCTCACGCTCTCGGCGATCGGGCTCGTGGAGGTGGCGTCGGCGTCGTCGGTGGAATCCGTGGCGGCAGGAAACAATCCCTACGATCTTCCTCTCAAGCAGGCCATGTGGACCGTGGCAGGCGTGGTGATCATGCTGCTGCTGGCCCGGATGCCCGTCCGCCGGATCCGGCGCCTGGGGTGGCCGATGCTGATCGGCTCACTGATTGCCCTGGTCCTGGTGTTCACACCGCTGGGCATGTCCGTTAACGGCAACCGGAACTGGTTGAGCCTGGGCGGTTTCACCGCCCAGCCCTCCGAGTTCGCCAAGCTGGCGCTGATTGTCTGGGCCGCGGCCATCCTTGACCGGAAGCAGGCCCTGCTGGCGAACTGGAAACATGCCGTGGTTCCGCTGGGCCCCGCCGGTGGGCTGATCATGATCATTGTGGCGCTGGGGCATGACCTTGGTACCACCATGATCATCATGATGATCCTTGCCGCCACCATGTTCTACGGCGGCGTGCGGATGAAGGTGTTCTCCGTGGCCGGCATCATCTGCATGGTTGCCGCGCTGGTCCTCGCGGCCACCAGCGGCAACCGGATGGGGCGCATCTCCTCATGGCTGGGGATGGGGTCGGAGGAGGATGCGCAGGGCATGGGCTACCAGGCGCAGCACGGCACCTACGCGCTGGCCTCCGGCGGCTGGTTCGGGGTGGGCCTGGGGCAGAGCCGGCAGAAATGGAACTGGATCCCGGAAGCCCACAACGACTTCATCTTCTCCATCCTGGGCGAAGAACTCGGGCTGGCCGGAACCCTCCTGGTCCTGGGCCTGTTCGCGATCCTTGCCATCACCGTCTTCAAGACCATTGCCCGCACCACGGACACCTTCTCGCGGATCGTGGCCTGCAGCGTGATCACCTGGATCCTGGGCCAGGCGGTGATCAACATCGCCATGGTGAGCGGACTGCTGCCGGTAATCGGTGTCCCGCTGCCCTTCATTTCCTATGGCGGCTCGGCCATGGTCTCCTCCCTGGCCGGCATCGGCGTGATCCTGGCCGTGACCCGGCCGGAACGTCCCGGCACTAAATCCCCGGCTAAAGCCGCGGCCCCGGCAAAGCAGGTGAGGGAACACGCGCACCAGCGGTAGCGCCGGGAGGACTGTTCCGGCCGTGCCCATGACGGCCGTCCGCTTCATCGTGGCGTTCGGGATTGTCAGTGCCCTGATGGACATGGTGTACGAGGGCGCGCGGAGTGTCACCGGGCCCTACCTTGGCGCCCTGGGCGCGTCGGCCCTCCTGGTCAGCGTGGTCACCGGCGCGGGTGAAGCCGTTGCCCTGGTCCTCCGCCTCGTGTTCGGGCGCCTCGCGGACCGGCCAGGGCTGCGGTGGGCGCTGGCCATCTCCGGCTACGCCCTCACCGCTTTGTCCGTTCCGCTCCTGGGCATCAGCAACGCACTGTGGATCGCCTGCCTCCTTGTCCTGGCCGAGCGGCTGGGCAAGGCCGTGCGGAGCCCGGCAAAGGACACCATGCTTGCGGAGGCCGGTTCCACGCTCGGGCAGGGGAAGGCCTTTGCCCTGCACGAAGCGCTGGACCAGGTGGGGGCACTGGTGGGGCCGCTCCTGGTGGGTGCGGCCCTTGCCCTGACGGGAAGCTACGGGCCGGGATTCCTGCTGCTTGCCGTTCCCGGGGTGGCCGCCATGCTGGTGCTTCTCTGGCTGAAGAGGCGGGTGCCCAACCCGGCTGCGTACGAGACCGTTCCGGTTCAGCCGCCGGCAGCGGGGGCCGGCGGCCCTGAGGGCCATGCGGCATCTTCTGACCGGGTTGCTCCCTTGCCCCGGCAATACTGGCTCTATGCCGCGTTCAGCAGCCTGACCATGTTTGGCTATGCGACGTTCGGGCTGCTCTCATACCACCTGGTGGATGCCGGTCTGCTGCCACCGGCGCTGGTCCCGGTCCTGTACGCCGTGGCCATGGGCGTTGACGCCGTGGCGGCCCTGGCCTCCGGCTGGCTCTTTGACCGGGTGGGCTTGAAAGTTCTCCTGGTCCTGCCGGTCCTGGCGGCGGCGGTCCCATGGCTGGGGTTCAGCAACAACACAGCGCTCGCCGTGGCCGGGGTCCTGGTGTGGGGAGCCGCCATGGGGGTCCAGGAAAGCACCATGCGGGCCGGCGTCGCAGGGTTGGCACCCGCAGCCCGGCGGGGGAGTGCATATGGGATGTTCACCGCCTGCTACGGCCTGGCCTGGCTTGCCGGGAGCTTCCTCATCGGCCTGCTGTACGAACAATCGATCCTTGCTTTGGCCGTGACCATCACCGTGGTGCAGGCAGTTGCCATGGTGATCTTCGTCGTCGTCCGTCCGCAGGCCGGCAGGCCCTGAACCGCCCTGACGAGGCGCCGCCGGGATTCAGGCGACGGCACTCTCAATCTCGGGGCATTCACTGCAACGGACGTCGGCAACCAGGGAGCCGGCGTCGTCCTTGCGGAAATGGGTGACGTGTTTAGTGGCCCTGCCGCAGGTGGGGCAGTAGCTCTGGCTTTGTTTTGTCCACATGCATGAATAATACGGAACGCCCCGGCAAAGGGAACATCGGGGACCTCAACTATGTGGATGCCCGCAACTGTCCTTAACCGGATCTTGACCAAACATGCTGGCGATCCTTCAGCCAACGCTGAGATTCGGCGCGTAGCTTGGGCTCATCAGGCAGGTTTCACAGCGGCACGGACGGAGCGCAAAGCAATGACCATTACCGATTACTTCGTGGCACTTGGCGGCATGTTGGCTTCACTCGGAGGTGCGGGGCTCGTGGCGGCCGGGCTCATCCGGGCGCGGGCGCGCCACTAGGCTTCTTCCGCAGCGGTCCTTGTTTCCGCAGCAGTCCTCAGGCAAACGCCGGGGGTTCGAGCCGGGTACCTGCTGCGCCGCTGGGCATGGTGCTCAGGATGCTGTCCGCAACGCTGCGGACCTTGAGGTTGCGGTGGCGCGAGGCGCCGGCGAGCTTGCTGAAAGCCTCGGGATAGGAGCACCGGTTTTGGGCCATCAGCACGCCGCAGGCCACATCGATGGAGGTCCTGCTTTCCAGGACCTGTTTCAGGTTGTCCCCGGAGCGGATGACGCCATGGACGTCCAGCGCCAGCTTCAGGCTCTGTGAGGCCACCCCGGCAAACCAGGCCGCCTCGGTGGTGATCCTGGTGATAAAGGCGTAGTTGCCTTGGGCCAGGAACACCAGGGCTCCCGACGATCCGGGCCGCAGCTCAAGGGGGAGGACCAGCGCCGCTCCGTATCCGCTGTCCAGCAGCCGGTTCCGGTACGCCTGCCAGCGGGCGGGGGAGCCCGTGGGGTTGACCACCGCGGGACCTGACAGCGTCACCCCCAGTGCGGTGGGCCCGTCTCCGTGCTCTTCCTCCGTTGCTGCGAGGTGGGCCGCGTCCGGCGTGCTTCCGGCACCTGCGGCGTAGGTTCGCTGCCTGTACAGCACGGCGCCGCACTCAATCTTTGAGCCGGCCGTCGTACTCAGCCACCTGGCCCCTGCATCGGCGAGTTTCTGCAGGGACCCGGCATCGTCGTCGGCATCTGTTACCAGGTCCAGCAGGAACCCTTGCCGTTCGGGTCCCCTGTTATGCGCCGGGCCAACCGCCACCCCGCACCCCCATCCAAGTCGTACCCAGTGGCATCGGCCGCCGCAGGTTTGTATGAAATTTATTGGGCTGCCCGGGCCGGCGCACGAGTAGCCGGTACTCTACTTTTCCCGGCCCCCCGCGAAGCTACTTGCCCTCGGCCGCTTCCGGCCGACGTCCGATCCATGGGCTACGATATTGGTTAGACAGCCAAGCAAATAGGATATCGAAGGAATTCGCATGAACCCGCACGGTGCAAGCGAAGGCTACTCGTACCCCACCCTGGAAGAGGCAGAACCCGGGCCCGTTGATGTGATCAACGCCCTGCGTGAGTTCCGCACCTCAGAGACCGCAATGCGACGACGGACCCGGTCTTCGCCGGCGATGGGGGAGACCGACCTCCTGGCACTGCGGTACCTCATCGACGCAGAGGCCGCCGGCGTGGGCGTCCGCCCCACGGAACTGGCCGGCCGGCTGGGCATCACCTCGGCGTCCATGACCACCCTCGTGGACCGGCTGGTTGCCGGCGGCCACCTCACGCGCGAACGCCACCCGTCGGACCGTCGCGCCATCATCCTCCGGCCCTCGCCCGGCGCCGACGAGGAAGTCCGGCACAACCTCAATCAGATGCACAAACGCATGCTCGAGGCCGCCGAGTCCTTGTCTCCGGACGAAATCAAGGCGGTAATGCACTTCCTCGTGCGCATGCGCGAGGCGGTGGACGCCGTAAACCTGGCTCAGCAAGTCGGAGCGCGGTAGACAACCTCGTAATACTAGTTAGACTAGCTACATTGTTAGTGGACTATCGGATGGTGGATCGAATGACTGCAGTACTTGAACCCCAAGCCGCCGGGCATTCGATCCCGGTGCGGATCAACACCGAAATTCCCGGCAAGCCCGTGAAAAGCCCTGCGCTGGACGTCAAGGAGCCCGCCGCCCCCATGCACTGTGGGGTGGCAATGACGGCCACCCCAATCCCCATTGCTTCGCTGGGCTGGGCGCCGCTCGAGCTCGGTTCTTCCGAATGGTCCTGTGCCTGCGGGTACAGGATGGGCGGCGAGCCCGCTGGTGATCCGCTGGAATTGGTGCGGCTGGCATCCGCAAGGGTGGAAAGCCTGCAGTGGGAACTGGACGCCGCGCAGGAGGGGTTCGCGAACGCCGTCCGGACCGCTGCAGGGCTCGGTGCCGCGCAGGACGCCCTTGGGGGCGCGGCGGGCTTGACCGAAGTGGAACTCCAGGAATTCCTGGCCGGCAGCGCCCGGTTGCTGTAGGTCCAGGTTGTTGCCGGCCGGACCCTTTTCCGGGACATGAGTCGTTGGCCCTGAGGGCCCCGAAGTGCAGCCACCCGTCTATTCGGGTGCAGCTGCACTTCGTTGGTTTAAAGCGATGGAGAAGAGTGTGGCCGGCCGGCTCTGGCCCGAATCGGGGGCGCAGCGAGCGGCCGGAATTCGCTATGCGGCCAGTCGGGCGGCCGCTGCGGAAGGATGTCGCCGGCTGGCCAGGACGCTAATGGTGCACGGCGCCTGTTCGGGATCGATTTTCGTGGGCAGGTGCCTGGCCTGGGCCGCGGACCGGAGCATCTCCAGTGCGTCCTCGTCCACCCAGGCGCCGGAGATATCGAGCTCCAGGTCCAGGCCTCCCTTCAGGGAGTTGGCACGTTTTGCCACTACGTAGAGTGCGTTGATGCTGTGGATGGTGATATGCCCCTTTGCAATCACCTGGGCCTTGCTGCGATCCAGATCAATCCGGACCATGATGTTGAGCTTGGAGTTCAAGTTGTAGAGCCTTCCCCGGCATTGGCTGCGACGCTGCAGCTTCTTGCATGGCCTGTTTGCTTAAGCCTCAACCAGATTAGGGACTGAATGTGATGTGCGCAACACCGCGCCCTTTATTACATCGAAGTGAGTGTTGGCCCTCCCGCTCCGATCCGTGATGTGATCAAGGCACGCACCAAGACATACCGCCCCTTAAGGACATTCCATGAGCAAAGAACAGCTGATCATTATCGGTTCCGGCCCGTCCGGCTACACCGCTGCCATCTATGCCGCCCGCGCCGGGCTGAACCCCCTGGTCCTGGCCGGTTCCGTCACGGCCGGCGGTGCCCTGATGAACACCACCGAGGTGGAAAACTTCCCCGGATTCCCGGGCGGCATCCAGGGTCCGGAGCTGATGGACGGGCTGCAGCAGCAGGCGGAAAAGTTCGGCGCGCGCATTGAGTACGACGACGCCACGTCCGTTGACCTGAAAGGTCCCGTCAAGCGCGTGGTCACCGGCGGCGGGGAAACCTATGAGGCCCAGGCCGTCATCCTGGCCACCGGTTCGGCCTACAAGGAACTCGGCCTGCCCGAGGAGAAGAAGTTCAGCGGCCACGGCGTCTCCTGGTGCGCCACCTGCGACGGGTTTTTCTTCCGGGACCAGGACATCATCGTCGTTGGCGGCGGCGACTCCGCCATGGAGGAAGCAACCTTCCTGACCCGTTTCGGAAAGACCGTCACCGTCGTCGTCCGCAAGGGCGAACTGCGGGCGTCCCGCATCATGGCACAACGGGCAAAGGACAACCCCAAGATCCGCTTCGCCTGGAACTCCGCCGTCACCGCCATCCACGGCGACGGCAAGGTCACCGGTGTCACCCTCACGGATACCCGCACCGGTGAAACCCGGCACCATGACGCCACCGGCATTTTCGTGGCCATCGGGCACCTGCCCCGCACCGAACTCGTGGCCGGCCAGGTGGATCTGGACGAGGAAGGCTACATCAAGGTGGAAGCCCCCACCACCTGCACCAACCTCTCCGGGGTTTTTGCCTGCGGCGATGCTGTGGACCACCGGTACCGGCAGGCCATCACCGCCGCCGGCACGGGTTGCGCGGCCGCCCTGGACGCGGAGCGTTTCCTGGCCGCGCTGGAGGACGCAGCCAGTATCGCCACTGCGCTGGTGGAGGAACCGACGCACAACTGACGGGCAGTCCGGCGGCCGGAACCCCGGGGTCAGACCACTTCGGGGAGCCTGCCTGTTAATACAGAGACCGGGGCCGAGGACCAGCGTTCGCGTTCAGGCTCGTAGGAGATCACCATCGACGCGTCGTTCTCGCGCGCTTCGTCGATGGCCAGCAACAGGGCGTCCTCCATGTGCCGGGCATATTCCAGCCGCTCCGGCAGGGAGCCCTGCAGCCCGGCGTCGTCAACCAGCACGTGGCCCTTGCCGTCCACAATGACCTTCAGCGAATACCCGCGGTCCTCGTGCAAGGAACCCCGGGTGGACGAAATCTCGGTGACTCGATCTGCCCGGACCAGCCCGTTGCCCAGCGTGCGGACCCACACTTCACCCATGAATGACCTCCCCTTGGCTGTGGGCACGGATCAGCGCCCCATAAGGCGAACGCTACTCCTCGCCGGGCCTTTTGTGACCCCTGTATTTTTGCCGCCGGGACCATTGCCGGCCCGGATGGAAAGAAGTTCGGATACTGTGATGCCGAGAGCCGGCTGGGGGTCGATAGCAGACGTGGAGAAAGACATGTGGTCAACGCTGGAAAGCTACCTTTTTCCGCTCAGCCCCGGGACAAAGTGCCCGTCAGGCACGTTTGAGCTTGATGTTGCCACAGGGCAGATGGAATGGTCCGAGGGGATGTTCCACATTCATGGGCTCCGACCCGGGGAAGTGGTTCCCACCTTTGAGCTGTTGATGTCCCACAAACATCCATCGGACCGCGAGCATGTGCGTGCGTTATGGACGAACCTGCTGCGTGCCGGCGGCCAGGGCGCCCTGCTGCATCGCGTCCTCGACGTACATGGCAGGGAGCGGCGCGTGTTCTCGGCCATCCAGGTCGAGGCCACGCCATCCGGCCAGGTGGAACATGCGCATGGGTTCATGGTGGATGTATCCCAGAGCCTGCGCATCGAATCCCAGCACGCGGCCTCCGAAGCAATCGAGGGCGCCTATGCGAACAAGGCCGTGATCGAACAGGCCAAGGGAATTGTCATGGCCCTGCAGGGTGTGGACGCAGCGTCGGCATTCCAGGTCCTTGCCGCCAGGAGCCAGCGTGCCAACGTCAAACTGCATATCGTGGCAGAGGAACTGGTCAACGCGGCGGGAAACAACAAAGCCAAGGAAATGCTGGTTGGTTACTGATTCGCCGCCCAGCCCACCGTTGTTGTCCGGTTCCTGCCCCCGATGGGCAAGGGGACCTTCGGCTCTTCTGGCCGGGGCTGTTCGGCTGGAGCCTGTTGCTATGGCTGAAGCAGGACTACCTTGAGCAGAAGGCAGGCGGGTAAATGGCGGACAGGACTTCCACCGGCAGGAGCGGCAACGTTGGCTCCGCCGTGGTCAACGCCCTGTTCATGTACGGGATCAATATCTGGCCTGGGTGGCAGGTGCTGCCCTTCCTGACCGCCGACATGGCCCGCGCGCTGGACCTCATCAACGCGTCCCTGATCGCCAGCATCGTGGTGGGCGTGGTCTGCGTGCTGATCCGGGCCCGGGCACTTCTGGCCGTGGGAAACCTGGTGGCGCTGGGCTTCGGAATGGCCGCAATAGTCCGCGTCTGGGAGGTCTTCCCGTTCGACTTCACCGGCGGCTGGACCGGCTGGCCGGTGCTGGTGCGGGTGCTCCTGGTGATCGCCATGGTGGGCTCGGTCATTGGGGCCGTGGCAGAGCTGGTCAACCTGGTCCGTGCCTTGGCGGGAATCGAGAGCCCCGGCCCGGCAGGCGTTAGCGTCCCGGGGACCTGCCACGCCTTGTCCTGCGCGTCACACCGCACGCTGATGCGATGGCGGCGGCCATAGGATAAATCTGATGACTTCCCCGGATGATGCCCAGCCCTTCAGCCTGCGCAGTATTGCCGTCGCCGCGTTCGGTCCCACGCTGCTTTTCGGAATCGGCCAGGGGGCCATCCTCCCGGTGGTGGCGTTGTCAGCCCGCGAGCTGGGCGCAACAGTGGCCGTGGCAGCCCTGGTCGTGACGCTCATCGGCCTGGGATCCTGGTTCTTCAACCTGCCGGCGTCCCTGGTGACCCTCCGCTTCGGTGAGCGTTGGTCCATCGTGGGCGCCGCCGTCGCCGCCGGACTGGCCCTGGCAGCCGCCGCAACGTCCTCCCTGGCCCCCAACGGACTGTGGCTGCTGGCCGTGGCGATGACCGTCGTCGGCATGTCCGGGGCGGTGTTCGGCCTGGCCCGGCAGAAGTACCTCACCGAGGCCGTGCCCGTGGCGTTCCGTGCCCGGGCCCTGTCCACGCTGGGCGGCGTGAACCGCATCGGCGTGTTCATCGGCCCGTTCGCCGGCGCCGCCGCAATGCAGTTCTTTGACATCGCCGGCGCGTACTGGGTGGGCGTGGCGGCCATGGCGGCGGCAGCGTTGCTGTCACTGACCATCCCGGACCTGGCGACGCCGGACGTCCCCTCGGGCGGGGACGGCGCCTCCCAGCCCACGCTCCGGAGCGTCGCGGTCTCGCACGCCGGCGTGTTCCTTTCGCTCGGCGTGGGCATCCTACTGCTCAGCGCGCTGCGGTCCTCCCGGCAGGTAGTGATCCCGCTCTGGTCCGACCACCTGGGCATGGACGCCACCTCCGCGTCCCTGATCTACGGCCTGTCCGGCGCGATCGACATGCTGGTGTTCTATCCCGCCGGAAAACTGATGGACCGCAAGGGCCGCCAATGGGTGGCCATCCCCTCCACGCTCCTCATGGGAACCGCGCTGCTGTTGATCCCGCTCACAGGATCCTTCACCGGCCTGCTGCTCGCTTCGTTGCTGATCGGCTTCGGCAACGGCATCAGCTCCGGGCTGGTGATGACCCTGGGCGCAGACTTCTCGCCCGACCGCGGCCGCGGCCAGTTCCTGGGCCTCTGGCGGTTCATGGCGGATGCCGGCTCCACCGGCGGCCCGGTGCTCCTCTCCGGGGTGACGGCCCTGGCCTCACTGGGGCCGGGGGTCTCAGCCCCGGGCATCCTGGGGTTCGCGGCGGCGGGCGTCTTCGCCGTCGTGATTCCGCGCCTCAAGCACCGCCGGAATTACTGACCACCCCGCTTGCGCTATCACTTGTGGTCCCTAACCCCGGATTTAGGGACCATAACTGATAGGGCAACGGGGCAGGCTATTCTCGACACATGACCGACCCCGGCGTGAGCACCCGCATCAGCCCCCTGCACAAAGCAGTGTGGTGGGTGCAGGACTATGTCTATGCCGCGGGCTGGCAGGTCCGGGGTTTCCTCTCGCGCGTGCAGCCGGGGTCCTTCCGCAACGGCACCCTGCAGCCCGTGGTGATCATCCCCGGCGTCTACGAAAACTGGCAGTTCATGATGCCGCTCATCCGGGCCATCCACGACGCCGGGCACCCCGTGCACGTGGTCACGGTGCTGCAGCGCAACAAACTCAAAGTTCCGGACGCAGCCCGGCTGGTGGCCCAGCACCTGGAGGAGGCGGGCCTCCACAATGCCATCCTGGTGGCCCACAGCAAGGGCGGGCTGATCGGCAAGTACACCATGCTGTCCCTGGACCCCGAGCACCGGATCGACCGGATGATTGCGGTGTGTGCACCGTTTTCCGGGTCCCGCTACGCCCGGTACATGCTGCTGCCCAGCCTGCGGATCTTCTCGCCGCGCAATGCCCTGACCCTGCAGATGGCGCGCGAACAGACCATCAACAGCCGCATCACATCCCTTTACGGCCCGTTCGATCCGCACATTCCGGAGGGCAGCGTGCTCCCCGGCGCCACCAATATCGAGTTGCCGGTGGCCGGGCACTTCCGGATCCTCGGCGATCCCGGGACCGCGCGGATCATCGTGGAGCAGCTGAGCCTGCCGGCCTGACCACGTCTGGCGCCTCCGCGGCCGCGATCCGGTTGGCGATGAAAGCTGCGTCGCGGCCCACGCCGTGGACCATGGATGAGGCCAGCGAGTGCTGGAAGGTCGCGCCCAGGAAGTAGAGTCCGGGCTGCGTGGTGGCCACTCCGCGGTCCTGGACCGGCCGCCCGTCCGCCCCCATCACGGGCAGGTCGATCCAGTCCAGGTCCGGCGTGAAGCCAGTACACCAGATGACGTTGGCCACCTCCAGCGTCCTGCCGTCCGCCAGCATTGGCAGCCCGCCTTTGATGCCTTCCGTCCTGGGAACGCGGACGACGCCGGCACGCACCAAGTCCCGGTTCTTCACCCTCACCAGTGGTCCGCTGTGGGAGAGGACACGTGGACGGGCCTTCCGGCCGGCGGGCGTACCGAGGGTCAGGATATGGGAGAAGGCGAAGAAGACGGCGAGCGTCAGCGGCCGGGCGGCCACGGCGTCGACTCGCCAGGGGATTTCGCCGGGATGGCGGCCGGACAGGTACGTGGTGCGGGTGGAGGCAAGTTCCAGGGCGATGTCCGCGCCGGAGTTGCCGGCGCCGACCACCAGGACCGGGCCCGGTGCAAGGCCGTTTGGATTCTTGTAGCTCCCGGCAGTCAGTTGCCGGATGGCGGGGCTGAGCTGTTCGGCGAACGCGGGAATGTTGGGCTTCCGGTCCCAGCCGGAGGCAACCACCACGTTGTCGGCTTCGAAGTGGTGGCCCTCGGCATCGATGACGAAGGTTTGGCCGTTGTGGCTGAGGCTGGTGACCCGGACATTGCGCTGGACGGGCAAGCCGAACTCTTCCGCATAGCTGCCCAGGTAGTCCGCGAACTCTTCGCGGGAGGGGAAGGACCACGGCGGTGCGGGGAACCGGCTGCCGGGAAGGGCGTCGTACCGGGCCGGGGTGAAGAGCCGGAGGGAGTCCCAGTGGGCGCGCCAGCTGTCACCGGATTTCGCATGCTCATCCAGGATGACGAAGGGACGCTTGAGGCGGGCAAGGTGGTAACCCATGGCCAGTCCCGCCTGGCCGCCGCCGATCACCACGGTGTTGAAGTGCTCCGACATGGTGGCCTGCCCTTCCGTCCGTCCCGCTCCGCCGCGGTCCCGGGCTACCTGCTACAATTCATCCGAATGAAGTTCGGATGAATAAAGGCTAGGCCCGGCCATGAGTGAAGTCAATGCCCCCGCACGTCGCTACAACTCGCCCTTGCGGAGGGAACAGGCAGCGGCAACCCGTGACGCGGTGTTGTCCGCTGCCCGCGACCTTTTTGTCGGCGAGGGCTACCGGGCCGCCACCGTTGCCGCCATTGCCCGGCGGGCGGGCGTCGCCGTCGATACCATCTACGCCACGATCGGGAGGAAACCGGACCTCCTGCGCGGGGTGGTGGAGGCGGCAATCTCGGGCACCGGCCAGGCCGTCCCCGCGGAGCGCCGGGACTACGTGATCCGCGTGCGCGAGGCGACGGGGGCGGCTGAGAAGATCTCCCTGTACGCCCAGGCCCTGGCGCAAATCCAGCCGCGGCTTGCGCCGGTCTACGAGGCGCTCCGCGATGCTGCCGGCACTGAGCCGGACTGCGGCGCGCTCTGGCGCGAGATTTCGGACCGGCGCGCGGCCAACATGCGGAAATTCATCGAGGACCTCGCAACAACGGGGGAGTTGCGCACGGACCGACCGGCCGCGGAACTCGCCGACGCTGTGTGGAGCATGAACGGGCCGGAGTACTGGGGGCTCCTGGTGAACCAGCGCGGGTGGGATCCGGAACGGTTCGCCGGGTGGCTGACCGATGCGTGGTGCCGGCTGCTGCTTAGGAACCCCGGCTGAGCCACGCACGCTGGTCCGTTAAATGAAACGCTCCTCCGGAAAGCCCTGGCGGCCTTCCGGAGGAGCGCAACTACTCTGTCCGGGACGGTATCACCCGTCGGTGCCGGCCGGGGTGGTGGTGGCCGTGTAGCCCTCGAGCTTCAGCGCCGCCTGGGCGTACTTCTGGTCGAATGTGTCCGCCATGTTGACCTTTGACGTGTCAACCCCAATGGTCTTCTCCTCCTCGAAGACCGTCTTGGGGCCACCGGCGGGCATGATGCCGTCCGGAAGGAACTGGCCCTTGTCCTGATCCAGGGCTTTGACGTAATCGTCCTTGCTGATGGTGCTGTTCTGGACGAATGCCGGGGGCAGTTTGTCCGCGATCTCCTGTGCCGAGTGGGTGCTGATCCAATGCATGGTGTCCACCAGTGCGTCCACCACCTTCTGGGCCTCATCCTGGTGGCTGTTGACCCAGTCCGTTTGGGCGAGCAGGCCTGCCGACGGCAGCGAACTGCCGAGGGCCGCCTTGGCGCCGTCCGCTGTCGCCAGGTCAATGGCGGGAACCGCAAGGTTCTTGGCCTCAAGGGCGCCCACGGTTGGCTGGGTGGTCATGACGCAGTCGGCGGACCCGCGCTGGATGGCGGCGATAGCGGTGGCACCGGAGCCCACGGCGATCGTCTGGTAATCGCTCTTGGACAGGCCTGCCTTGGAGACGATGAACTGGGTGAGTTCGTCAGTGCCTGAGCCGAGGTCCGTGACGCCGACCGTCTTGCCCTTGAGGTCTGCGCCGGAATGGACGTTGGCCTTGGGGCTGCACATGATGCGCTCGCCCGGGGCGCCGGAGAGCTGGATGAGGTTGGTGACCTTCTTGCCCTTGGCCTGGAAGTCCACGGTGTGGATATACCACGCTCCGGCCATGTCCACCTGCCCGGACGCCATGGCCTCCTCGGCACCAACGCCGCCCTGCTGCTCGGTAGAGAGTTCCATCTTGACCCCGTACTTCTCGTAGTAGCCCAGCTGCTGGGCCAGTTGGTACGGAAGATAGATCTGCTTGTCGATGCCGCCCACCATCATCTTCACTGTGGGCATTGAGCTGGTGTCGGCAGACGCACTGCCGCCCGCGGAACTGCCGCCGGCTGCGGGGGTGGAGCTGTTGCCGCACGCTGCCAGGCTGAGGGCAACGGCTCCGGCAGCTGCGGCGGCAAGAATAGGGCGCTTCATCATCATTGTTTTACGCATCCTTTTGTTTGTCCCCAACGGGACGGTGGTGTTTGTTTGGGTATTGCGGGGTTGGATAGCTGGGTGTATCGGGGATCAGATGGCCTGTGCCTCGGAACGGTTCGGCGGCCGCCACTTGAGGAGCCTGTGCTCAAGGACATTGATCAGGGATTCGGCAAAAAGCGTGACGACGGCGATGATCACCATGCAGGCGAAGACGGTATTCGGATCGAATGTTCCCTGCGCCTGGCTGATGATCAGGCCGATTCCTTTCTGCGCGCCAAGCACCTCGGCAACAAGCGCGCCGATGATGGCGAAGCCGAAGGCGGTGTGGAGGCTGGCGATGATCCACGTCATGGCGGACGGAATGGTCACGTGCATCGCCACCTGATAGGGCGAAGCTCCGAGTACCCGCACGTTCGCCACCAGGTTCTGGTCCACCTCACGGACGCCCTGGAAGGCGTTGAAGAACACCACGAAAAACACCAGTACGGCGGCGAGCAGGATTTTCGGGAAGACACCCAGGCCGAACGCCACAATGAAGATGGAGCCGAGCACAATACGCGGAATCGAATTCACGATCCTGATGTAGGGCCCGACGACGGCCGACAGGTACTTGTTGGAGCCCAGGAGGATGCCGAGGATTACGCCTACGAACGTGCCCAGCAGGAAACCGAAGAATGCTTCCTGCGCCGTGACCCCCAGGTTCTCCCAGATGGTGCCGAACGCCGTACCTTCCGTGAAGAGCTTGACCAGGCTGTCCCAGATTTCCGATGGCTGGCCGAAGAAGAATTTATCCACCCACCCCGCTGTGGTGAACCACTGCCAGCCGCCCACGACGGCGACGGCCAGGACTACCCGGCCGATCCAGATGGACATGGAGTGGCGCCGGGCCTTGATCCGGCCTGCGTTCTTGGCTGCTGACTCTGTTTCCACTGGCTTCTCGCCTTTGCGGGTTTCGCTGTGAGTAAGGGTTGTCATGCCGCACCTGCCGACACCGCGTAGGCACGGGTAACCTCGTCCTTGAGGGATTCCCAGATCCGCCCTTGGAGTTCCAGGAACCGCTCCTCATGGCGGATTTCCTGGACGTTGCCGCGGGGCCGGGGAAGGTCGATGTCGAAGACGTCCTTGACCGAGCCGGGGCTGCTGGTCATGATGACCACCCTGTCGGACAGCGCCACGGCCTCGTCCAGGTCATGGGTGATAAACAGGACCGAGGGGCGCAGTTCCTCCCAGAGCTTGAGTAGTTCGTTCTGCATGATGGCCTTGGTCTGCACATCCAGGGCTCCGAACGGCTCATCCATGAGGAGGATCCGGGGATTGTTGATCAGGGCTGCAGCCATGGCTACGCGCTTGCGCATGCCGCCCGAGAGTTGGTGCGGGTAACGGTCCTCGAACCCCGCCAGGCCAACCCGGCGGAGCCAGTCCCGGGCAAGGTCCGTGGCCTGGCGCTTTGGCGTTCCGAGCAGGATGGGTCCCATCATGACGTTGCCGAGCACGCTCTTCCAGGGAAACAGGGCGTCCGCCTGGAACATGTAGCTCACGCCGTTGGTGATGCCTTCCACAAGGTTGCCGCCCACCTTCACCGATCCGGCGCTTGGCTGCTCCAGGCCGGAGACCTGGGCCAGGGTGGTGGACTTGCCGCACCCGGTGGGCCCGACGATGGAGCAGAACTGTCCGGCCTCGACGGTGACGGATACGTCCCGGATGGCCGTGAAGGTCTCGCCCTTCGGCGTCAGGTAGCGCTTCGTCAGGCCGGTCACCTCGATCCTTGCCCCTTCGGGGGCTCTCTGCGGAGGGCCGGGCGGCCCGGGGGTGGGGGTGCTGTTCATTGCAAGACCTCGCTGTCTTTAGTCCATGTAGTTCGGATTGAGTGATGTTGATCACTGGAACTGTGTGAAGCTTAGGAAGTGATCATTCCGGCGAGAAAGACTTCCGTAAGATGTGTGCTTTAGCCGCAAAAGTGCACGTTTTGTGCATTTTCTGCCACCGCATAAGAACCGCGCCTCCGGAGCCGCGGTGAGCCAGGCAGCCGCAGCGCCCCGGGCCGGCAGGCGCTTTACAACGCTGACCGCCCAAATCCTGCTGGCCTCGCTGTCGCTGCTGATTTTCACGGTGGCCTTGGGCGGTTTTCTCTTCTCGATGATCAGCAACCAGACGCTGGACCAGCAGTACCAGTTGCGCGCACTGGGCATAGCGACCACCACCGCGCAGATATCGGAGATCCGCTCAGCCGTGGCCTCCGGGGACCCGGACCATGTCATCAACGGAATTGCCCATCAGGTAATGACTGCTGCCCGGACCGATTACGTCGTTGTCAGTGACAGGGAGGGGGTACGGTTTTCGCACCCGGACCCGGCGTTGATCGGCCAGCGGCTGGAGGAGCCGGTGGCCGTCCTGGACGGACAAACCCACGTTGGTTTCGACCCTGGAAGCCTGGGCCGCTCCGCGAACGCCAAGGCACCCATTTTCGGCGCCGACGGCACCGTGGTGGGCCAAGTTTCGGTGGGGATCGAGGACACCCAGGTCCTGAGCAACCAGATGCAGAACATCTGGCTGATCACCGGTTTCTCCGCACTGGTGCTGGCCCTGGGCGTCGTTGGTTCCCTGCTGCTCTCCCGGCGCATCAAACGTGTCACGTTCGACCTGGAGCCGGCCGAGATCGCCTCCCTCCTGCAGGAACGCGAGGCCCTGCTTCACGGAATCCGGGAGGCCGTCGTCGGCCTGGATGACGACGGCAAGGTGACGGTCATCAACGAGGAGGCCCGGCGGCTGCTCCACCTGGAAGGGGAGGCATTGGGGCAGCCCATTGCCGAACTGCTTCCGCGCGGCCGCCTCCGGGACCTGCTGGCCGGCCGGCTCCCCGGGGCCGACCAGGTGGCGCTGACCGAGGACGCCTTGCTGGTTGTCAACAGGATGCCCGTCGCCACCGCCGGCCGCAGCATTGGTTCGGTGGTCACGCTTCGGGACCGGACCGAAATTGAAGGCCTGGTGCGCGACCTCCACTCGATCCAGGGCTTGATGGAGGCCATGCGCGCCCTGGAGCATGAGTACGCCAACCGCCTCCACATTGTTGACGGCCTGTTGGAGATGGGTGACCTGGAACAGGCCAAGAGGTATGTTTCGCAGGTATCAAACATGTCCAGGTCCCTGGGGGAACGGCTGCGGGCCACGATTTCGCCGCCGGAGCTGGCGGCCTTGCTGCTGGCCAAAGTGGCTGTCGCCGCCGAACAGGACGTGGAGATGGAGGTGACCGCGGACTCCAGGCTGGAACATCCGGAGGTGGATCCCACCGAGCTGGTAACCATCGTGGGCAACCTCCTCGACAACGCCGTGGACGCGCTGGCCAATACGCCCCGGCCACGCCGGGTGACGGTACAGTTCGACGACGCGGACGGCGTCTTCATTGCGGTGCGGGACAACGGACCCGGCGTCCCCGCTGACAAGGTTGCCCAGGTCATGGTGGACGGCTACTCAACGAAGGACCCGCGGCCAGGGATGCGGCGAGGCATCGGGCTGGCCCTGGTGAGCAGGATTGTTCGCAGGGCAGGGGGAACACTGGATGTGTTTCCCGGTCCCGGCGGTAACTTTGAGGTGTGGCTGCCGGCAAAGACGCAGGCA
Source organism: Pseudarthrobacter sp. YAF2 (assembly GCF_052113345.1). Lineage (NCBI taxonomy): Bacteria > Bacillati > Actinomycetota > Actinomycetes > Micrococcales > Micrococcaceae > Pseudarthrobacter > Pseudarthrobacter sp. YAF2. The sequence continues at coordinate 348,237 of NZ_JBFRDA010000001.1, forward strand.
GCGGTAGAGGACGGGAGTGCAGGCGTTGATTAAGACGCTCGTGGTGGACGACGATTTCCGGGTTGCCGGCATTCATGCGGCCCGGGTGGCGCGGGTGGACGGATTCGAATGCGTCGGCCAGGTCTACAGTGCTGCCGCCGCGCGGGAAGCCATTGCCCGCCTTCATCCGGACTTGCTCCTGCTGGACATCCATCTTCCGGACGAGGACGGACTCTCCCTCCTGCGGTCGCTACAGGCAGCCGGAACCCAGGTGGACAGCATCGTGATCACTGCTGCGCAGGACCTCGCCACCGTTAAGTCCGCGATGACCAGCGGAGCCATCTACTACCTGGTCAAGCCCTTTGGGTTCGACCGGCTCCGCACCCAGCTGGAGGCTTACAAGAAGTGGCGCGAGGAGCTGGAGTCCGTTTCGACGGCAAACCAGGCAACCATTGACAACCTCTACAAGGCACGATTGGCCGGGATCAAGGCAGCGGCCCCGGCCGCGCGCCTGCAGCCAACCATGCAGAAAGTGTTCGACGCCGTCCGGGCCGCCCGCGGGCCCGTCAACGCCGCGGAAATCGCCGAACAACTCGGCGTCAGCAGGCCAACCGCCCAGCGCTACCTGAGCACGCTGGAACGGAAGGGCCTCCTGGTCCTGGACCTTACCTACGGCAGCACCGGCCGGCCGTTGAATTCCTACACGGTTTCCTGACCGCCCACGGGACCGGCCGGCTACTGCGGCCGCCATGTGGGCTGTGATATAACCGCAGGTCAAACAGCAGTTGAAATTTCAAATACCTTGAGCTTTTGTTGACTCTTTACCCCCTCGCTTCCTGAGCTTGGCCCTGCAAAGTAGGTCCCAGCTAGTCAAACGAACACCAAAAAGTCTGAGGGGACATCATGAAGAACAGCACTCTGGTCAAGGGAACTGCCGCTATCGCCGTTGGCGCCGCACTGCTGCTGGGCGGCGGGGGAACCCTGGCCAACTGGAACGCAGAGGCAACCGCCGCGCCCGGCACCATCGTTTCCGGCGACCTGAACGTGGTCAAGAGCGTCAACGGGGTGTGGAAGGACCGCAACGGGGCCACCATCGACATCAGCACCTACAAGGTTGTTCCGGGCGACAAGCTCACGTTCACCCAGGACCTGACCGTGACCCTGACGGGCAACAAGATGGCCGCCAACGTTGCCACCACCGGCATCACTGCCACCAACGGTTTCACTCCGGCCAACGTATCGGTCAGCACTCCTGCGCTCACGGTGGGCGGCACGGCTGTCGCCAACCCGCTCAAGCCCACGCCGACGGGGGCGGACCAGACGGTCACCGCAACCATCACCTTCGAATTCCTGTCCACCACCACCGGCCGCGCGGACACCACCGCCAGCTACAGCTTCAACAACGTGGCATTCCAGCTGACCCAGGTAACCCAGTCCGGACTTTCCTAGCCTGACGTGGCCGGGTGGCCCCAGGGCCACCCGGCCGGCAGCATCAGGAAACAGGACCAGGAGGAAGCCACATGCGCATCAAGCGCTCACTGAAGGCAGCGGCGTTGATCGCCGCGGCCGTGGTCCTGGGCCTGTTCACCGTGCAGGGAACATTTGCCCTCTGGAATGCCTCCGCGGTGGCCGCTCCAGGAACCGTCTCGGCAGCCTCGTTCGATGTGGCGCTGACAGCGGTCAACTCCGGCCAGACCACCAACATGACCCTTGCCAACGGGACCGCGGCCAACCTGACGTTGTCGCCCGCAGGGACCCTCGGGCCGGGAACCTCGCTGACCGGGGGAGTGGTGGTCACCAACAACACCAACGCCGGCGGCCAGTTCAACACCGCCATTACGGTGGGGCAGGCAACGGTGGCTAACACCGGCGGCGGAACCCTGGCCTCCTACATCATCGTCAACGCCAAGACCGCCAGTTCCACCTCGGAATGCAGCTCGAGCACGGGTTACGCGCAGATCGGCACCAGCGGGCTCGTCTCGCCCACGGTGGGCAAAACCGGGTCCACGGTCTTCTGCTTCCAGGTCAGCCTCACCTCCGGCGCCCCCTCAACAGTGAAAGGACAAGCAGTGAACATCTCCCTTCCACTCACCGCACGTCAACTCTGCGGGGTGCCCAGTGGCTGCTGACCTGACCGAACGCCTTGTCGGCGCGGACACCGATCCCGAAACTCCGTCAGCGGCCCCGAAACGGTCACGTGGGCGCAACGGCGCCTGGGCCGTCGTCGGACGCATTCTGAGCATGGCCGTGATGCTGGTGGCGCTGTTCGCCGCGCTGGTCCTAATCGTGGTGCCGGTGGCGACGGGTTCGCAGACCTACACCGTGCTGACCAAGTCCATGGCGCAGCACTACCCGCCGGGCACCTTCATGGTGATGAAACCGGCGCCGTTCGACGAACTCAAGTACGGCGACGTCATCACTTTCCAGCTGTACTCGGGCCGTCCCGACGTGGAAACGCACCGGATTGTCGGGTTTGGTTCCACCCAGTCCGGCGAGAAGACGCTCATCACCAAGGGCGACAACAACGGCGCCAACGATCCCGAGCCCATCCGGGCCATCCAGGTCAAGGGCAAGCTGTTCTACGCCGTCCCGTACGTTGGCTTTGTCGCAAACTTCCTGGGCAATTCCGACCGGGAGATGTGGACGGTCATCGCCGCCGTGGCGCTGATCGGCTACGGCTCCATCACGGTCTACAAATCCGTGCGCAAGGCCCGCAAGCCGGACGACGCCGCTGCCGAGGCCGCCTGAATGCCTCGGCTAAGGAGCATTCCAGGCGCCGGACTCGCCGTAGGGGCGTTCGTACTCACGGTCCTGCTGGGCGCTGGCGTTGGCACGGCCTCGGCCTTGTGGCAGCAAAGCGCGACGGCGACCATGGCCGTCACGGCGTCCGGCACCTGGCCGGCGCATTCGTTCTCAGGATTCACCTGCACCAACGACAACCCTCGGCAGACCGCCACCCTGTCAGCCGTGGGGGCGGCGGCGCCAACGGCTCTTAGCTACGCCGCGCTCCAGTCAAACGGCACGTACGGGCCGTCCTACACCGAATCCGTGAGCCTTGGGACAACCAGCACGGTCGCCCTGACCATCACGTCGCAGATCGTCGTGGCCAACAGGACCACCACCCCGTTGACCATCCGGGTGACAGCGACCTATGCGGACCAGTCACAAACCACTGCCTCGGCCACGGTGTCGCTGGAGCAAGGAAACAACAGCAACAAGGTCACCTGCCTGTCCACCACGTTCTAGGCGCCTGACCCTCTGCCAGCTCGGCGGAAGAAGGTGCCGCTGCATCCCCCCTTGCAGCGGCGCCGCCTCCCGCCGATCTGGCCTGGCGACGTCCACATCCATTTGCGACCCGGAGCCGCCGGCACGCACCCGATATGTGGGGCGCGCAGGGGAATATGAGCCGCGAAAATGGGTTTGCGCGTCGGTAGACTGCGGTCATGTCATGCCGGATCAGTGAACTTGTCCTGAATTGCGCCGACCCCGAACTGCTCGCGCGGTTTTGGAGCGGGGTCCTTGGCTACGTCGAGCTGGACCGGGAGGAGGGTTCGATCGAGATCGGGCCGGCCGCCGGGTTCGGCGGACTGCAGCCCACCATCATCTTCAGCCCCAGCAGCAACCCGCGGGTGGGACGGCTTCCGCTGCACATCGACGTCAACCCGGTGGACCGGGACCAGGACGCCGAACTGCAACGCTTGCTGGCACTGGGTGCGCGGCCGGCCGACGTCGGGCAGACCGGCGGGGAGCAATGGCACGTCCTGCAGGATCCGGAGGGCAACGAGTTCTGCCTCCTGCGCAGGCGGCTCGAACCGCTCGAACCCTGAACGTGCCTGCCGGTGACCCCGGATACTGGATTGCCTGGGGGCGCCCACTTCAAGACGCCGCCAGGCACTTGCAACTATTGACGGCACTGCTCAAGCTGCGTGGTACAAATTCCGCAAGAATCGCTCAATTGTTTCCGGGTGGAGGCTGGGTGTGCTGGGAGTCTCCGTACAATGGCTGCCCGGCGGCCGGCGCAAGGCTCCTGGCATGCTCCATTCGGGGCACAAGGACCCTTACCGGCGCAGTGCGGAAGGACTAGATTGTAGCTCCGGGCGCTACCCGGCCGGGCGCCGCTACTGAGGAACGAACGTGGAACTGTTCAGCGATAAGCCAGCCGTTGCCGCGGCCGCCCTCACCAGGCTCGTCGCCGCAGAAGCCCAGTCCCCGGGGCGGCCCGTCGGCCGGCTCCAGGCGTACCTCAGCGACCTGGTGGTGCGGAACGGGCCCCGCATCGTTGAACAGCTTGCCATCGAACTGGCACGCCAGCACCTGGCCACCATGGACCGGCTGGCAGAGGAGACGGGCCAGCCGGCCGCCCGCTACATTGACGAAGTTGAGCTTGCCGCCGCCATGGAGGAGAGCATTGGCCGGGACCCGGCTGACCCAGGCGAGACCCACTGAGGAGCGCCCGGTGAGCCTCTAGGGCCCGGGCGCGTCCCGGCGTCGAGCGGCGAACGCGAACAGGGACGTCGTTGCCACCGTGGCCAGGTACCCCGCGATCACAATCAGCGAAATGCCGGCCCAGAAGTAGTTGGTGGTGCTGGTCTCCTGCCAGGGGCTGGGCGCAATACGGATCAGCGAATACACCGCCACCCCGGCTGAGGCCAACCCGATCAGCACCGGCAGGGTCAGCCAGATGCGGGCCGAGCCAAGATGCCTGCCGAACCCGTCCCACTCGTTCCAGGAACCGCGGCGCAGGATCAGCCAGCCCGCCGGGATCATGAAGGCGCCCACCAGCAGGAACGCCGCCACCACGTCCGCTGGCCGGTGCCACTGGTTGATCAGCGTGGAGGCGCCGGATGCGATGGCAAAAGATCCGCCAATGAAGCCTGCCATGGGGCGCCAGCGCGGGGATGCCATCAGGAATACGGCGGCCGCTGCGGACGCCGCCAGCGTGGTGTGGCCGGACGGCAGCGAATTGAGTTCAAGGGTGAGCACGCCTTTGTCCGGGCGTGCGGGCAGGAGATCCTTGAGTACCTGGGTTGCCACGTTGGCGCCGATGCACGCCGCCACCGCGATTCCCGCTTCCGCCCAGTGCCGGCGGATGACCGTGACAAACAGGACCACGACGGCGGCCATCACAAGGGAGATGGTGGGCAGCCAGTCAAGGAACTGGGTGGCGGCCTTACCGGCGGGTCCGTGGATATCCACGGCTTCCACCAGCGCGGACTCATCGATGAACTGGCCCGTGGCGGTTTGGACGAAGAAGCAGTAGGTGGCAACCAGCCCGGCAATGCAGGCCACAGTGGACAGCACGAAAAGGAAAGCCGAGCCGGGAGCGGGCCGGGACGGTGTCCTGGTGGGTAGTTGCCGGAAAGAAGTCATCGCGCTTAAGGGTGACACAGAAAGCTGGACGGCTGCTCAGGGGCCGGTGGCACCCGGCTTGACGGGGTCCAGCCGGGGGATGCTGGCCGCCGCCACCAGGACCGCGAGGACGCCCAGGCCGAACGGCAGTGCGGTGGCCGTGGCGATGCCGCCCACCAGGAGCGGGCCGCCGGCGTCGCCCAGTTCGCGGCCCAGTTCGGCTGAGCCCATGGTCCGGCCCATCCGCTCGGGCGGCGTGGCGTCCGCAAGGTGTGCGAAGCCCAAGGGCGTGGCGGCGCCGATGCCCGTCCCGATGCACGCTGCAGCCACGAAAATGGTCACCGGTCCCGGAGCGGCAGCAACCACGGCGATGCCCGCGGCAATCAGCAGCAGGCCCACGGTGGTGCCCTTGTTGTCGGTGACGGCGTTCCGGTCCCGCAGCCGCCCGATCCAGGGCTGGGTCAGCACCGAACCTAGCGCCACCACGCTCACCGCGGCCGTGCCGGCGAAGGCATCCATGCCATGGCGGGCGGCCAGCGCGGGGAGGAAGCCGACGGCGGCACCCAGCGCTCCGGTGGAAGCGGCCAGTACCAGCGTGGGTACCAGGAAACGGCGCTCGCCAATCTGCCGGGCAAGGTCCATTACGGTATACCGCTTCCGGGGCAGCGGCGGCAGGTGCGGGACGGACACCAGCACCCACAGCGCCGTGACCGCGGCCAGGGCGGACAAGGCGCCGAACAAGAGCGGGAAACCGCCCGCCGCGATCAGTCCCGCGCCCAGCGGCGGCCCGATGATGTAGCCAAGGCTCTTCCAGGATCCGTACCGGCCAAAGTAGGTGCCGGCTTTCCCGCCGCGTGCCATCCTGGCCACCATCGCGGACGACGCCGGCGAGAAGGCCGACGCCGCCGCCCCCTGTCCCAGCCGGGCCAGGGCAAGGACCAGGGGGTCGGCCGCGCCAAGGCCGATCAGGGACAGCGCGGCGAAGGCCAGCAACCCGCCCACGACGACGGGTTTGGCACCGATCCGGTCGCTGAGCGCACCGAAGACAGGCTTGAGGAACACCTCGGCGACGTCGTACAGGGCCAGGAGGATGCCGAGGTTCAGCAGCGTCAGGCCGATATTTCCACTCTGCGAGCCCAGCCCGGCCGCGATGCTGTGGGCGCCGAAGGCTGTGACAAATCCCGCTGCATACAGAGGCGCCGAGGATGCGCGGGCAGCCTGGCGTTCAGTGCTCATGATTGGGACTTTAGTACCTTCACAAACTTGTGAAAACTCCGAAGATTAATCCATGAACACTGTGATCCAAACTGTGGGCCTGCACAAGAACTTCGGCAGGGTCCGGGCCTTGGACGGACTCGACCTCGACGTCCAGGCAGGGGAGATCCACGGCTTCCTGGGACCCAACGGCGCCGGGAAATCCACCACCCTGCGCATCCTGCTGGGCCTGGCCAAGGCAACGTCCGGCTCCGCCACCGTCCTGGGTGTGGACCCGTGGACCCAGGCCGTTGAACTGCACCGCCGCCTGGCTTACGTCCCTGGCGACGTCCGGCTGTGGCCCAACCTCTCCGGGGGCGAAACCATCGACCTGCTCTCCCGCCTTCGCGGCGGAACAGCGGACGGTGCCGGTTACCGCCGCAGCAAGGACCGCCTGTGCGAGGCCTTCGACTTTGATCCGGCCAAGAAAGGGCGTGCCTACTCCAAGGGCAACCGGCAGAAGGTGGCGCTGATCGCCGCCCTCGCCACGGACGCCGAGCTGTACCTGCTCGACGAGCCCACCAGCGGACTTGACCCGCTCATGGAGGCGGTCTTCCGCAGGGAGCTGCTCGCCGTCGTCGACCGCGGGGCCACCGTGCTCCTCTCCAGCCATATCCTGACCGAGGTGGAGGTGCTGTGCCACCGCGTGAGCATCATCCGCGCCGGCAGGATTGTGGACGGCGGCACGCTGGACTCCCTGCGCCACCTCACCAGGACCGAGATTTCCTTCGCCGCGGACGGCATGGACATGGACGCCCTGGCGCGGCTGGGTGCCGTGCATGACCTGACGTTCGACGCCGGCCGGGTCAAGTTCAGCGCCGAATCGGACCGGGTGGCGGAGGTGCTTCCCGCCCTGGGGGCCCTGGCCGTGAAGGGGCTGACCATCACGCCGCCCTCGCTTGAGGAGCTGTTCCTGCGGCACTACGGCGATACCACGGTGGGCGCCCGGCCCGCGGCGGTGGCCGGCAACGGGGACCACCGGCACGGTGCGCGCCGGCACCTGATGGGTGCCAGGGGTCGTGGCTGACATGGCCGTCCTCATGATCCTCTGGGGCCAGCGTCTGCGCCGGGACCGATGGCAGCTTCTGAGCTGGATCCTGGGAATTGGTGCCTTCGCCCTGTTCGCCGCCTCCTCCGTCAGCCAGACCTACGGCAACGCCGCCAGCCGCGCCGAGATCCTCCAAGTGGCCATCGCCACCCCGGCCATCCTGATGCTGCGCGGTCTGCCCCGCGGCGCAGACCAAGGGGCTTTCACCTTCTTCCTGGTCTTCGCCTTCCTGGCCCTGCTGGCTGGCTTGATGAGCACCTTCCTGGCCGTGCGCCATACCCGTGCCGACGAGGAAACCGGCGGCGCCGAGCTGGTGGCAGCCACCCCAGCGGGCCGCCTGCTGCCCACCATTGCCACCGTCCTGCACGGTGCGGCAGCCAATGTCCTGGTGGCGCTTGCCGTCTGCGCCGGACTCACCGTCCAGGGCCTGGACGTGCAGGGGAGCCTGTCCGCGGGCGCCGCCACGGGCGCCGTCGGTTTTGCCTTCCTTGGCGTGGGTATCCTGGTGGCCCAGTTCATGAGCACATCGCGTGGGGCGAACGGCGTCTCCTCCGCCCTGGTTGTCCTGGCCTATGTGCTGCGCGGGATTGGCGACGCCACCGGAACCCCGCACGCGGACGGAACGTCCATGACCGAAGGCGCCGCAAGCTGGTTATCACCCATCGGTTGGGGCCAGCAGACGTTCGCTTTCTCCGGCAACCGCGCCTGGCCGTTGTGGCTGCCGGTGGGGCTCGGCGTCGCCTGCCTTGGAGCCGCATGGGCCATCCTGGGCGCCCGGGACAGCGGAGCCAGTGTGTGGGGTGCACGGCCCGGCCGCACCGCCGCCCGGTCCGGTCTTCGCAGCCCTGCCGCGCTTGCCCTGCGCCTGCAGGCCGGTTCCATCGTCGGCTGGGGCCTGGGTGGCCTGGCCCTGGGGCTGCTGGCAGGGTCACTGGGCAAGGCGATTGCCGCCGTCGATACCCCTGACACCAATATCACCGCCGTCCTGAGGTCCATCCTCGAGTCGCAGGGCACCTCCCTGACCCAGCTCATGGTCTCGGTCCTGTTCTCGATGGCCGGGATCCTTGCCGCTGCCTGCGCACTGCAGGCCGTCATCAGGCTGCGGCAGGAAGAAGCCGCAGGAACCGCGGAACTGCTGCTCGCCGCCCCTGTAGGGCGGATCCGCTGGCTGGCGGGCTATCTGGTGTTCGGGGCCGCGGCAGTGGTGCTGGTGATTGGCCTGACGGGTGTGGGCGCGTGGATCACGCTGACGGGGTCCGGAGACCAGGCCATGCCAGCCGACGCGCTCTGGGAAACCGCCGTGGCGCAATTGCCGGCGGCGCTGATCTACCTGGCCGTGCCCGCACTGGTCTTCGTCCTGTGGCCCGCGGCAACCATCGGCGCCGGCTGGTCCCTGCTGGGGCTCGGGGTGTTCCTGGGGATCTTCGGCGGCATGCTGGGCCTGGACCAAAGCATCCGCGACCTGTCCCCGTTTACCCACACCCCGGTCCCGCACGGCGACGCGACCGACTGGAGCGGGGCGTGGTGGATGCTGGCCATCGCCGTCGTTGCGGGCGCGCTGGCCGTCACGGCGATGCGGCGGCGGGAGGTGGGGTCCGCATGAGCGCCGACGCCGAAGTGGCTGCGGCACGGGACGCCGGGGTGTCGGCCGCAGCTGCCGAACGCACCGCGGCTGCGTTCGCCGCGGCCGGTTTCCCCAAGATGCCCGCCCGGACATTGTTGGCCCTGGTGTCATCCGAGCAGGGGAGCCTGACTGCCGCCGAATTGTCGGAGCGGCTGGGGGCAAGCGCCGCCGCCGTGTCCGGGGCGGTGCGTTACCTGCAGACCGTGGGATTCGTGCACCGGGTATCCCAGCCCGGCAGCCGCCGCGACCTCTACGCATTGCACGATGACGAGTGGTACGTGGTCTCCATGCGGAACAGTCCCATTTACGAGAAGCTGGCCGACCTGACGGATGCCACTGCCGAAACGCTGCCCGAGGGTTCGGCGGCCCGGGCCCGGGTGGCGGAGATGGCAAGATTTTATCGGTTCCTCAAATCCCGCATGCCGGCCCTGCTGGACGACTGGGAGCGGGAACGGACAGCGGAGGGTGCGCCGTGACCATCGTTGACAACGCGGTGTACGTGAATGGGCTGCGCACCGAGGACCCGGAGGACCTTGACGAGACCTATTTCCTGCTCCGCCAGCGCGAGGGCATGGCCTGGATTGGGCTGTACCGGCCGGACCCTGAGGAGCTGCAGTCCGTGGGCGAGGAGTTCGACCTGAATGCCCTTGCCGTGGAGGACGCGCTTGCCGGGCATCAGCGGGCCAAGCTGGAGCATTACGGCGAGTGCCTGTTCCTGGTGCTGAGGCCGGCACGGTACCGGGATGACGAGGAAAAGGTGGACTTCGGCGAGATCCACGTTTTTGCCGGAGACGAGTATGTGGTCACCGTCCGGCACGCTGAGTCTCCGGACCTGGCCAAGGTCCGCCGCCGGATGGAGTCAATGCCCGAGTTCCTGGCCCTCGGGCCGGATGCGGTGCTGTACGGGATCCTGGACCAGGTGGTGGATGAATACGAGCCGGTGGTGGCGGGCCTCGAGAACGATATTGATGAGATCGAGGATGACCTCTTTGGCGCCGACCCGGACGTCTCCCGCCGCATCTACGAACTGTCCCGGCAGGTCATCACGTTCCAGCGGGCCACCAGCCCTCTCGCCGGGATCCTGCAGGCCCTGATGGCCGGTGCTCCGGACCGCGGCGATGCCACCGAGCTTCGGGACCACTACCGGGACGTCCTGGACCACGTCATCCGGCTCAACGAGCGGGTGGCCTCCTTCAGGGCCCTGCTGCAGAACGCGCTCGCAGTCAACGCCGCCCTGGTGGCCCAGCGGCAGAACGATGAGATGCAGCGGATGACCGAGTCCAGTTTCGAACAGAACGAGCAGGTCAAGCGCATTTCTTCTTGGGCGGCCATCCTGTTCGCCCCGACCCTGGTGGCATCCATTTATGGCATGAACTTCGCCAATATGCCCGAGCTGTCCTGGACCTACGGCTACCCCTACGCGCTGGGCCTGATGGTGGCCATGGGAGTTGTCCTCTACCTGGCGTTCAAGCACAACAAGTGGATCTGAACCGCCGCCGAATCGACTTCCCAGCTTCCTGCCCTACCATGGGCTACGGATCGTAAGCCTGCTTAGCATTTGGGTGGTTTACCGGGAGACGGTGGCTGGCCCGCCAACAGAAAGCGAGAACGACGTGGACCACAACGAAGCGCCACTGCTGGATGCCCTGGACCGCTACCACAAGCTGGACCGCTACGGCTTTACCCCGCCGGGCCACAGGCAGGGCCGTGGGGCGGATCCGCGTGTCCGGGACATCCTCGGGGCCGACACCTTCCGGGCTGACGTCCTTGCCTCGGCCGGCCTTGACGACCGGTCATCCTCCGGCGGCTACCTCAAGAAGGCCGAGCAGCTGATGGCCGATGCCGTGGGTGCCGAACAGGCCTTCTTCTCCACCTGCGGCAGCTCCCTTTCGGTAAAGGCCGCCGTCATCGCCGTAGCGGCCGGCAAAGGTGATTTGCTGGTCAGCCGCGACGCACATAAATCCATTACCGCCGGCTTGGTCTTCTCCGGCATCCAGCCCCGCTGGATCCGTCCCCGTTGGGACCCCAAGCTGCACCTGGCCCACCCGCCGTCGGCCGCGGACGTCGAGGAAATGTGGGACCGCTACCCGGATGCCGCCGGGGCGCTGATCGTCAGCCCCACGCCTTACGGGACCTGCGCAGACATTGCCGCCATCGCCAAGATATGCCACGACCGCGGCAAGCCCCTGATCGTGGACGAGGCCTGGGGTGCGCACCTGCCTTTCCACGAGGACCTCCCCACCTGGGCGATGAGTGCCGGCGCCGACATCTGCGTGGTCTCCGTGCACAAGATGGGTGCCGGCTTCGAACAGGGCTCCGTCTACCACCTGCAGGGCGACCTGGTGGATCCTGCGCATCTGTCCCAATGCGCGGACCTGTTGATGACCACCAGTCCGAACGCCATCCTGTACTCGGCCATCGACGGCTGGCGCCGCCAGATGGTCCAGCATGGGGCCGAACTTCTCGGCAACGCGCTGGACCTGGCCAAGAGGCTGCGCCGGGACATCGACGCGCTCCCGGGCATCCATGTGCTCGAGGACGAACTGCTGGCGGCCGAATCCTCACACGACCTGGACCGGCTGCAGGTCCTGATGGACCTCTCGGGGCTGGGCATCAGCGGCTACCAGGCGGCCGACTGGCTGCGCGAAAACCGCAATGTGGACATGGGCCTCAGCGACCACGCCCGCATCATGGCCACTCTCTCCATGGCCGACGACGACGCCTCTGCCCGGCGGCTCATGGAGGCTTTGCAGGCCCTTATCGAAGCGGCCCCGGCACTTCCCGGGCCTCCGCAGGTGAACCTGCCCTCGCCGTCGGACCTGGAACTGGAGACCGTGGCCCTTCCCAGGGACGCGTTCTTCGGCCCCACGGAGGATGTGCCCCGAAGCGAAACGGCAGGACGGGTGGCAGCAGAGCAGATTACCCCCTACCCGCCGGGCATCCCGGTGCTCGTCCCGGGGGAGAGGATCAACCAGGCCGTCATCGAGTACCTGGAATCGGGGCTGAAAGCCGGCATGGTGCTGCCCGATCCTGCGGACCCGTCACTGGGCACCATCCGGGTGGTCCGGGAGCAGTAGGGAAGTGCGGCTACAGTAAACGGCATGCCCGCCCATGATGCCCTGATACCCCCGCTGGATGAACTGCTGGCAGGAGCGCGCGTGGTCAGCCTGCCCATGCGGGTGAAGTTCCGCGGCATCATGGAACGCGAATCCCTGCTGCTGCGCGGTCCCGTCGGGTGGGGCGAGTTCTGTCCCTTCCCCGAGTACGGCGACGCCGAGGCCTCCCGCTGGCTGGCCGCCGCCATCGAAGCGGGCTGGCAGGGTTTCCCGGCGCCGTTGCGCACGTCCGTGCCGGTCAACGCCACCGTGCCGGCCGTTTCCGCGGACCGGGTGCCGGAGGTACTCGCCCGGTTCGGCCGGGTGGATGCGGTGAAGGTCAAGGTTGCCGAGCGCGGACAGTCCCTGGACGACGACGCCGCCCGGCTTCGTGCCGTCCGTGCGGCCCTGCCCCATGCCGCCGTCCGGGTGGACGCCAACGGCGGTTGGGACGTGCCCGAAGCGGTGGAGGCCCTGACCCGGCTGGCGACCGTAGGCCTGGAATACGCCGAGCAGCCGGTACCCACCATCGAAGGGTTGGCCGAGGTCCGTACCCGGCTGCGCGAGGCCGGAACGCCGGTGCTCATCGCCGCTGACGAGAGCGTGCGCAAGGAAACCGACCCACTGCGCGTGGCGCGGGCCGGGGCGGCGGACCTGATCGTCGTCAAGGTGGCCCCGCTGGGGGGAGTGCGGCGCGCCCTGGACATCGTGGCGCAGGCCGGACTCCCCGCCGTCGTCAGCTCCGCCTTGGACACCTCGGTGGGAATCCGCGCCGGCCTGGCGCTGGCGGCGGCCTTGCCTGAGCTGCCTTATGCGTGCGGGCTTGGCACGGTGTCGCTGTTTGAATCCGACGTCACCGTGGACCCGCTGGTGGCCGACGACGGCGCGATCGGCCTCCGCGATGCCGTTCCGGACGCCGGGCTGCTGGAGCGGTTTGCGGCTCCCGGGGAACGCCGGGACTGGTGGCTGGCCCGGCTCCGCCGCGTCCACGCCCTCCTCACCCCCTGACACGCCCGCTCACTTCTTTCGGCTGTTCCCGGCACGCCCGCTCACTTTTGGCGGTTTTTCCTGACACGCCCGCTCACTTCTGGCGGTTTCTCTTGGCACGCCCGCTCACTTTTGGCGGCGTTCCTGCAGGTCACGGGCGGTTAACCATAACTTCATCGAAAGGACGGGTTCCCGTAGGAACAGGCTGGAAGGGTGATCGGGCACCCCAAAGACATTCCTTCGGAAGGTTCCCCATGTCTGAAACTGCCCGCAAGTTCACCCTGCTGCCCATGCTCGGCCATACCAAGGGCAAGCGCAGCCCGGTCACATGCGCACTCAAATGCGACAACGCCTGCGCCGGCGAGGTCTGCAACACCAGCTCCAACAGCTACTTCCGCGACATCGCCTCCGCCACCTTGTCCCGCCGCGCCGCCCTGGGCCTGGGCGCCGCCGGTGCGCTCGCCGTCGCCCTCGGTTCCGCCGTGACCTCCGCCGAGCCCGCCTCAGCCGCCGGCCTGTCCAAGGCCGCCAAGGAAGGTTTCGGCAAGTCCAAGCTGCAGTTCACCGCCATCAAGCCGGTAGACAAGGCCGTTGACGCCTTCACCGTCCCGGACGGATTCACCTGGCAGCCCATCATCCGCTGGGGTGACCCGCTGTTCAACGATTCCCCGGACTTCGACCTGAACAACCAGACCGCGGCAGCGCAGGCCCGGCAGTTCGGCTACAACAACGACTACACGGACATCGTGGAGATCCCGGACAGCAAGGGCCGCCGCGCCGTGCTGTTCACCAACCACGAGTACACCAACGAAAACATCATGGTCCCCGCCGGCTACGACGCCAAGGAAACCCGCGCCATCGGCCGCGCCGCCCATGGCCTGGCCGTGGTGGAACTGGAACGCAAGAACACCACCAAGCCCTGGTCCTACGTCAAGGGGGCCCCGCTGAACCGCCGCTACCTCTCCGACACCACCTACGAACTCACCGGCCCGGTTGCCGGCTCGGCCCTGGTCAAGACCGTCGCCGACCCCTCCGGCCGCGCCATCAAGGGCACGTTCGGCAACTGCTCCGGCGGCACCACCCCCTGGGGCACCATCCTCTCGGGTGAGGAGAACTTCAACGGCTACTTCGTCTCCGGCGGCACCTCCGCCAGCGACAAGCGCTACGGCCTCACCGCCAAGCCCACCGCCCGCCAGTGGGAGCTGGACGATCCCCGCTTCGACACCCGAAACCCCGGCTACGAGAACGAAACCAACCGATTCGGCTGGATCGTCGAAGTCGACCCATTCGACCCCACCTCCACCCCCAAGAAGCGCTCCGCCATGGGCCGCTTCAAGCACGAGGGCGCCAACGTGATCGTGGCCGAATCCGGGCACGTGGTGGCTTACATGGGTGACGACGAGAAGTTCGACTACCTCTACAAGTTCGTCTCAACGGAGAAGTACCGTGAGGGCGACCGCCGGCACAACATGGACCTGCTCTCCGAGGGCGACCTGTACGTCGCCAAGTTCGCCGGCAACTCACCCGCCGCGGAGATCACCGGCACCGGGGCGCTTCCCGCTGACGGCGCTTTCGACGGTACCGGCCAGTGGCTGCCCCTGGTGGTCGGCGGCAAGTCCGCGGTGCCCGACATGTCCGTCGAGGAGGTCCTGGTCTACACCCGCCTGGCCGCGGACAAAGTGGGCCCCACCAAGATGGACCGCTGCGAGGACGTCCAGCCCAGCCTGCACACCGGCAAGGTGTACGTAGTCTGCACCAACAACTCGGACCGCGGCACCGGCACCAAGGAAGGCGCCACCGAAGTCAACCCGCGCACGCAGAACCGCGACGGGCACATCGTGGAAATCACCGAAGCCGGCGACCAGACGTCCACTAAGTTCAACTGGACCCTCCTGATGGTCTGCGGCGATCCGGCCCAGGGCGATGTCACCTACTTCTCCGGCTACCCGGTGGACAAGGTTTCGCCCATCTCCTGCCCGGACAACGTGGCCTTCGACTCCGTGGGCAACCTCTGGATCTCCACCGACGGCGCCCCCTCCGGCATCGGTTACAACGATGGCCTCTTCAAGGTCACCCTGGGCGGTGCGGAGCGCGGCAAGGTGGAGCAGTTCCTTTCGGTTCCGCGCGACGCCGAGACCTGCGGACCGGTCATCCACGACGACGAGCGCACCGTGTTTGTCTCCGTGCAGCACCCGGGCGAGGAAGGCACCTTCGAGGCGCCGCATTCCTTCTTCCCGGACTACGTCCCGGCAGGTACGACGCCGGCCGCCGGCAAGGTGCGCGCGCCCCGTCCGGCAGTGGTTCAGGTGTTCCGCGGCTAACCCCCTCGTTGCTCTATCACTTATGGTCCCCAAAGCCTCGGTTTAGGGACCATAAGTGATAGGGCATCCGGGGAGCGGGGTGGGCGCCGGGTGGTGGCAGACTGGTTGGGTGACTTTGCCGAACGATTCTGCACCGAATATCCCCGAGGTGGACGCACCCCAGTTGAGCGCGCTTGCTGCGGCCCGGATCGCGGTGGATGTACTGCTCGACGGCGGTGTGCGGCACGTGGTGGTCTCGCCCGGTTCACGGTCGGCCCCCATGGCCTACGCCCTGGCCGAGGCGTCGGCCGCCGGCCGGGTGGACCTGCTGGTCCGGATCGACGAACGGTCCGCCGGTTTCACGGCGCTGGGCCTTGCCCTCTCCACCGGCACGCCGGCAGCCGTCCTCACCACGTCCGGGACCGCCGTCGGGAACCTGATGCCTGCGGTGATGGAGGCGAACCATGCCGCCGTGCCGCTGATCGTCCTGTCGGCGGACCGGCCCGAGGAACTGCGCGGGACCGGCGCCAACCAGACCACAGTCCAGCCTGACCTGTTCGGCGAGCAGGTCCGGTTCGCTGCCGACGTTCCCGCCGGGTCCAGCCCGCAGCGCGCTGTGGAAACCGGGCTGTCAGCGGCAACCGGGGCGTTCCCGGACCTGCCGCCGGGACCGGTCCAGCTCAACCTCGCGTTCCGTGACCCGCTGGTTCCGTCGTCTCGTGACGGGTTGCCGGAGGCGGTGGAGCGGCCGCGCTACCGGGTGGGCTTCGAGCCGCTGGTCATGAACCTGCCGCCGGCCCCGGAGGACCTGCCCGGGCGGCGGACGGTGGTCCTCGCCGGGCACGACGCCGGGCCGGTCGCCGAGGCGTTCGCCCGCGCCCACAACCTCCCGTTGCTGGCCGAGCCCTCCTCCAACGCCCGGTTTGGCCCCAACGCGGTGGGCCCCTACCGTCTGCTGCTGGAGCACTTCGGGCCCGGCTCGACCCAGCCCATCGAGCGGGTGGTGCTGTTCGGCCGGCCTACGCTGTCCCGCCCGGTGGCCTCACTCCTTGCCCGCGCGGATGTTGAGTCAGCCCTGTACCAGCCGGTTCCGGTCGCCTGGTACGAACCCGGACGCCGCACGGAACTGCCGCTGGAGAACCTCGCGGACGTGGCCGGATTTGCTGGCCGCGGGACCGCCGCCTGGCTGGACACCTGGCTCCTCGCCGGCTCGGCCGCCCAGCACGCGCTGGACCAAGTGGTCACCGACGAAGCCGCCGCCACCGGTCCGTCCGTCGGATCCCTGGTCTGGAGGAATGCGCGCGGCCAACTGCTGCTCGGATCCTCCAACGGCATCCGGGATGTTGACCTCGCCGGTTTGCCCGCCCCGGAACCCGCCGCCACCGTCTACGCCAACCGGGGGCTGGCCGGAATCGACGGCACCATTTCCACGGCCACCGGCATCGCGCTGGGCGGCCTGCAGGAAACCACGGTGCTGCTGGGCGACGTGACGTTCCTGCACGACATCGGCGGCCTCCTCCTCGGCGCGGGGGAAGAGCAGCCGGACCTGCGGATCGTGGTCCTCAACGACTCCGGCGGCGCCATTTTCAGCCTGTTGGAGCACGGCGGCGTGGAGGCAGCCGGCCGCTACGGGGACGCCGTCGAACGCCTCTTTGGCACCCCGCACTCGGTGGACATCGCGGCACTCGCCGGGGCATACGGCGTCGGACACTCGCTGGTAAGTACGACGGCGGGACTCGCCGAAGCGCTCGCCCGGCCTGTGCAGGGGCGCAGCATCGTGGAAGTCCGTACGGACCGCCGGCAGCTCAGGCAGCTCCATGCCCGCATTAAGGATGCCGTGGCCGCCGCCGTCGCGGGAGTGCTCGCGGGCCAGTAGGCAGCCGGCCCCGTCGCATTCGCCAGCCTCCGACGCGCGAATTAGCCCGCGACGCAAAAATTCCCTGGCGCTACCGGAATAACGGCGGCGCCAGGGAATGTGCGTATCGAAAGTGAAAATGCGGCGCGTCAGAGCACGCGGCCCAGGAACTCCTTGGTCCGGGCATGCTGCGGGTTGGCGATGATCTCCCGGGGATCGCCCGATTCCACCACCACACCGCCGTCCATGAAGGTCAGGGTGTCACCCACTTCGCGGGCAAAACCGATCTCGTGGGTCACCACGATCATGGTCATGCCGGACTTTGCCAGGTCCTTCATTACGTTCAGGACATCGCCCACCAGCTCCGGGTCGAGCGCCGAGGTGGGCTCGTCGAAGAGCATGAGCTCCGGGTCCATGGCCAGGGCACGGGCAATGGCGACGCGCTGCTGCTGGCCGCCCGAGAGCTGGGACGGGTAGTGGCCGGCGCGGTCACCGAGACCCACCCGGTCCAGCAGCTCCAGCGCACGCTTCTGGGCGGCAGCCTTGGACTGGCCCTTTACGTGCACCGGCGCTTCCATCACGTTCTGCAGCGCGGTCTTGTGCGGGAACAGGTTGAACCGTTGGAACACCATGCCGATTTCGCGGCGCTGGGCGGCGATTTCCTTGGTCTTGAGGTCGTGGAGCTTGCCGTTGACCTCGCGGTAGCCAATCAGCTGGCCACCCACGGAGATCCGACCGGCGCTGATGGACTCCAACAGGTTCACGCAGCGGAGCATGGTGGACTTGCCGGAACCCGACGGCCCGATCACCACCGACACCTCGCCCTGCTGGACCGTCATATCGATGCCCCGGAGGACATGGTGGGGCCCGTAGAACTTGTGCAGGCCCTCGATCTTGACCAGCGGCTTTTCTGCTGTGACCGTCATCGTGCACTCTCCTCGGGGAAGTCCGTCTTCATCGACCGCTGGGCGTCAGCACCGGCGCCGGCAGCCTTGGCGGCGGCCGGATTCACGGCTGCGGGAGCGAGGTTGTCCACGCCCTTGCCGTAATAGGCCTCGAGGTAGTGCTGGCCCACCATGAGGATGCTGGTGACGAGCAGGTACCAGAACGCGGCAACGATCAGCAGCGGAATCGGAAGGTAGATGCGGTTTGCCAGGGCGTTGGTGGCGAACGTCAAGTCCAGCGTGAACGGGACCGCCAGGACCAGCGAGGTGGTCTTCAGCATGCCGATGGTTTCGTTGCCGGTTGGCGGAACGATGATCCGCATGGCCTGCGGCAGGATGATCCGCCACATGATCTTGCCCTTGGACATGCCGAGCGCCTCGGCGGCTTCCTGCTGGCCCCTGTCCACGGACTTGAGGCCGGCCCGGAAGATCTCCGCCAAGTATGCCGATTCATTCAGGCCGAGGCCGAGGATCGCGGGGATCAGGCCTTTGCTGGGATCGGACAGCGCATAGCTGAAGAGCTCGGGACCAAACGGAATACCCAGCGTGAAGGCCGGGTAGAGAACCGTTACGAGGCCCCAGAACACCAGCTGCGTGTAGACCGGAGTTCCGCGGAAGAACCACACCCACACCCAGCTGGACCAGCGGAAGACCGGGTTGTCGGACTGCCGCATGACTGCCAGAAGGATGGCCAGGACGATTGCCAGGACCATCGACGCCACCGTCAGCAGGAGCGTCCATCCCACGCCCTGGACAACCTTGACGTCCAGGATGTAGGTGCCCACAACGTCCCAGCGGAAGTTGGAGTTGGTGAACAGGCTCTGCACGA
This sequence comes from Pseudarthrobacter sp. YAF2, assembly GCF_052113345.1. Taxonomy (NCBI): domain Bacteria; kingdom Bacillati; phylum Actinomycetota; class Actinomycetes; order Micrococcales; family Micrococcaceae; genus Pseudarthrobacter; species Pseudarthrobacter sp. YAF2. Next base: position 367,501 of record NZ_JBFRDA010000001.1, read on the forward strand.
GCCCGGCCACGAGGAGGAGGATGATGACGGCGCTGATCCACCGGCCGGGGTGGCGCACCGGCACGGACTTATTCAGTACCGGTGCGTCCCCTTGTTGATGGTGTTCCATGTGCACACCTGACTTGTCGTCGGTAACGCGGAAACTCAAGACTTGACCGCCGGGTTGACCTCGGACTTGGTGATGGCGCCCTCAGAGTTGCCCCAGCCTTCCAGGATCTTCTTGTAGGAGCCGTCTGCCATCAGCTTGGTTACGGCCTTCTGGATGACGTCAGCCCAGGCGGTGTCGGCCTTGGCCACGGCGATGCCCTGGGGAGCCGAGTCGTAGACGTCGCCCAGCTTTTCCAGCTGGCCGTTGGTCTGGGTCAGGGCGTAGCCGATGATGGGGGAGTCGGCGGCCATGGCGTCGATGCTGCCATTGACAAGGCGCGTGGTGACGTCCGTCTGGTTCTTCAGGGTGACGATGTCAATGGGCTTCTTGCCGTCGGCGGCGCACTTCTGGTTGCGGTCGGCAAGGTCCGGGTCTTCCTGCACGGTGCCGGTCTGCACGCCGATGGACTTGCCGCAGACGTCGTCCAGGGAGAACTTCTTGGGGTTGCCCTTCTGCACGGCCCAGGCGGTGCCGGCGTTGAAGTAGCTGACCATGTTCACGGCACCCAGGCGCTCGGGGTTGATGGTGAACGAGGAGATGCCCAGATCATACTTCGGGCCGAGGGCCGGGAGGATGCCAGTGAACTCAGCGGTCTGGACCTGGACCTTGAGGCCAAGGGTGGCGCCGATGGCCTTGGCGATGTCCACGTCGTAGCCCACGGGAGTCTGGCCGTCCGGACCGAGGAATTCGGCGGGTGCGTAGCTGGTGTCCGAACCAACCGTGATGGTGCCCTTGGACTTGATGGCGTCCGGGACCATGGCGGCCAGGGCGTCGTCCTTCTTGATGGTGGTGGGATCAAAGCTGGCTGCGGCGCTGCCCGACGAGGTAGCCGCGCTGGAAGGACCCGTTTCCGAGGCGTTGGTGCATGCTGAGAGGGCCAGGGCGCTGATGGCGATCATAGTGGCGGCGGTCAGCTTGGAAGTGCCCAGGAGGGTACGGGGAGTCTGCATTTCTTACCTTTTGTTGCAGGGGCTATGAGGTACTAACGCGGCTTATAGTGTAACGCTCAACAAGAGAGGTACGTCACACGCAACTAAGTTTCACTATTGGATAACTGTAGCGGGGGCAAAATCAAGCCTTTCGGAGCAGGAGTTGTCTGCCATCCCAGACTCAGTCCCGCCAGGCGTCAGCTGTTGATGCCCAGGGACTCCAGCATCGGCCGGAATTTGGCCCACGTTTCGGCCAATTCGGCCGCCGGAAGCGAGCCATCGACTATTCCGCAACCGGCATAGAGCCGGACGGTGTCGGCAGATTCGATGACGGCGCCGCGCAACGCGATGCCCCATTCGCCGTTGCCCGCGGCGTCCAGCCAGCCGACCGGGCCTGCATACGGTCCACGGTCCAGGTGCTCCAGCGTGCGGATCAATTCGCCCGCCACAAGAGTGGGCGTCCCGCAGACGGCCGCGGTGGGGTGCAGCGCATTGATCAGCGCCAGGCACGTGGGCACGTGCCCTTCCACCTCGGTGAGTTCGGCCTTGACGTCGGAGGCCAGGTGCCAGACGTTGGGCAGCTCCAGGATGAACGGCTCATCATGCGCATTCATTGCCTCGGAAAAGGGCGCCAGCTGCTTGGTCAGCGACTGGATGGCGATCTCGTGCTCATGCCGCTGTTTCTCCGAGCCCGCCAGCACCCGTGTTGCGTAGTCCATCGGCGCGCCATCCTCGCCGTGGGCGTCCCGTCGGTCAAGTGTGCCCGCCAGCACGCGCGCCTGGGCGGTGCGCCCTTCCACCTGGATCAACATCTCCGGCGTGGCGCCAACCAGGCCATCCACCCCGTAGGTCCAGCACTCGCGGTACCTGGCCGCGAGCTCGCGCAGCACATCCGCTGCATGCACGCCGGAGGGAATAGTTGCCACCACGTCCCGCGCCAGCACCAGCTTCTCCAACGCCCCAGTGCGGATTTCCGCGACGCCGGCGGCCACGGCATCCATCCAGGCTTCCTCGCTGAGGGAGCCGGTGTGCAGTGTTGCGCCCGCGGCCAGGGGGAGTGGACGCACGACGGCGCCGCCGGCCGGACCTTGCGTCCCATCCAAGGTGCCGTCCCCGGCCAGGCCCGCTGCCGCCGTCGTACCTTCACCGGTGGGGGAACCTGCGGAACTGCTGCTGAGCCAGCGTTCCAGTGCGGCGGCGGCCGTCTCTTCGGTGAGGGGGGCGTCGTCGAACGTTAACTGGGTGAGCCACGCCTGGCTGTCACGGACGCCCACCACGATCTCCGGCACGATCAGGCGCGACTCGTACCGGGAGGTCTTGGAGAAAGCGAAGGAACCGAAAGCGACCGGGCCGGTGCCGGGCAGCTCCACCGCATCCGTGACGTCCGCCTCCAGGACCAGGTGCCGCCACCAGATATCCGCTTCCAGGAACCGTTCCGGCCCGGTGGCGGTGAACCGCGCGATCTCCCCGAAGCCCGCCAGTCCGGCCTCGCGGCGCGTCCAACAGAGGATGTCGTCCCGGACCAGAAACGAAGGCAGCCCCCCGGGGAATGTTTTGCCATCCAGGGGGACTGTCAAGGTGCGGAACGTGCTCGTCATGATGAGACAACACTACTCCCGCGTAGGCGGCGGCCTTCTCCGGGGGCCAGGGAGGGTCAAAAAGGAGATGGAGCCGCTGGTCCGGACCCGCGCGAACATTTGAGACAATGTCATGGTGAACCGAGCATCCTTGGATAAGCGTCCGGACGAAGTAGCCACGATGTTTGACGACGTCGCACCGAAATACGACGTCGTCAACGATGTCCTGTCCATGGGACAGACCCGCCGCTGGCGGAAGATCGTGGTGGACGCGATGGAAGTCTCCAAGGGCCAGCGCGTCCTTGATCTCGCGGCCGGCACGGGCACCTCCAGCGAGCCGTATGCCGACGCCGGCATAGACGTGGTGGCCTGCGACTTCTCCCTGGGAATGCTCAAGGTGGGCAAGCGCCGCCGCCCGGACATCAACTTCATCGCCGGTGACGCCACCAACCTCCCCTTCGCGGACAACACTTTTGATGCCACCACCATCTCCTTTGGGCTGCGCAACGTGAACGAGCCCAAGAAGGCGCTGGCCGAGATGCTGCGCGTCACCAAGCCCGGCGGCCGCCTGGTCATCGCCGAGTTCTCGCAGCCCGTGGTCCCGCTCTGGCGCACTATGTACACCGAATACCTGATGCGCGCCCTGCCGGCCATCGCCGTCAAGGTTGCCTCCAACCCGGACGCCTACGTCTACCTGGCCGAATCCATCCGCGCCTGGCCGGACCAGGACCACCTGGCGGCCTGGCTGCAGGAAAGCGGCTGGGAGAAGGTCACGTACCGCAACCTCACCGGCGGCATCGTGGCGGTGCACCGGGCGTTCAAGCCCGCCTCCGAGAATGCCGCTGCAGCCATCGCTGCGCACAAGGGCCCGGTGGCCAAGCTGCGCCGCAACATCGTCCGCTGACCTGTGAAGGTACTGATTGTCGGCGCGGGACCGGCCGGATCCACTGCCGCGTACTACCTCGCCAAAGCGGGAGTTGAGGTCACGGTCCTGGAAAAGACCAGCTTCCCCCGCGAGAAGGTTTGCGGGGACGGGCTCACGCCCCGCGCCGTCCGTGAGATCCAGAAGCTGGGCCTCCCGCACCCCGAGAATGACGGCTGGCGGCGGAACAAGGGCCTGCGCCTGATCGCCGGCGGCCGCACCATCGAACTGCCCTGGCCCGAGGTGTCCGATTTCCCGCAGTACGGCCTGATCCGCACCCGGCTGGGCTTTGACGAGGAACTGGCCCGGCATGCTGAGGCTGCCGGTGCCACCATCCTCGAGCGGCACAGCGTCACCGAGGCCCTCCGGGACGACGCCGGCCGCGTCACCGGGGTCCGCGCAGCGCTCCTTGACGAGTCCGGACGCAAGACGGGGGAGACGCGTGACTTCAGTGCCGACGTCGTCCTCGCTGCAGATGGCAACTCCACCCGCACCGCCGTGTCGCTCGGGATCCAAAAGCGCGACGACCGCCCCCTCGGCGTCGCCGTCCGCACCTACTTCACCTCCGCCCGCACCGACGACGACTGGATGGAAGGCTGGCTGGAACTGCCCGGCCGCGACGGCAAGCTGCTGCCCGGCTACGGCTGGGTGTTCGGCGTGGGCGACGGCACCTCCAACGTGGGCCTGGGCATCCTGAACTCTTCCAAGGAATTCGGCAAGCTGGACTACAAGCAGGTCCTGCGCGAATGGACCGCCGGCATGCCCGCCGACTGGGGCTTCACTCCGGAGAACCAGGTGGGCGAAATCCGCGGCGCCGCGCTGCCCATGGGCTTCAACCGCACACCCCACTACTCTCCGGGCCTGCTCCTTCTGGGCGACGCCGGCGGCATGGTGTCCCCGTTCAACGGCGAAGGCATCTCCTACGCGATGGAGTCGGCGCGGTTTGCCGCCGAGTTCATCATCGACGCCGCCTCCCGTTCGGCTGCTTTGGGCGGAACGTACGACGCCGATGCGCACCTTTCGCGGTACGCCGACTACGTGCGGGGCCAGTGGGGTTCGCACTTCACCCTGGGCCGGGCCTTCGCCGCGCTCATCGGCAAGCCCGCCGTCATGAAGCTCGCGCTGCGGACCGGCATGCCCATCCCGGTCCTGATGCGGTTCGTGGTCCGGCTCCTGGCCAACCTTACGGACCCCTCAGCGAAGGGCCTCGAGGACCGGGTGATCCGCGTCCTGGAATCGCTGGTTCCGGCCACATCCAATGCCCCGTCAGCTCCGAACCAGCGGTATCCGCAACAAAAAGTTAGGGTTAACCCGTGACCAAATCCGCAGACCACAGCTGGACGCACGCCGGGCACGGCCTGCCGGACTCCGAACCCAGCCTCAATACCACCGCCATTGCCACGGGACTGCAGCTTCCTGCCGGCTTTGCAGCCATTGCGGGCGACGACGAACTGGGCCCGGCCATCACCAACAACCTGGCCAAGGTGGAGAAGAAGCTTCGCGAGGCCATCGCCAACTCGGACCCGCTGGCCGATGCTACGTCGCGCCACCTGGTGGAAGCCGGCGGCAAGCGCATCCGGCCGCTGCTGACCCTGCTCTGCGCACACCTCGGCGACGCATCGCTGCCCGCCGTGGTCCAGGCCGCCGTCGTGGTTGAACTGACGCACTTGGCCACCCTGTACCACGACGACGTCATGGACTCCGCACCGTTCCGCCGCGGCGCCCCCACGGCCCACGAGGTGTGGGGCAACTCGGTGGCAGTGCTCACCGGCGACCTGATCTTCGCCCGGGCATCCATCCTGGTGTCCGAACTCGGTGGGCGGGCGCTGGGCATCCAGGCACGCACATTTGAGCGCCTGTGCCTCGGCCAGCTGCACGAGACCGTGGGCCCGCGTCCGGATGAGGACCCGGTGGAGCATTACCTCTCGGTGATCGCGGACAAGACCGGTTCCCTGGTGGCGGCCTCAGGCCAGTTCGGTGCCATCTTCTCCGGCGCCGACGAGGCTTTTGAGGACATCCTGGTGGAGTACGGCGAGAAGGTGGGCGTTGCCTTCCAGCTGGCCGACGACGTCATCGACGTCACCGGTGTCAAGGTCAAGTCCGGCAAGTCGCCCGGAACGGACCTCCGTGAAGGGGTTCCCACCCTTCCTGTGCTTCTCCTGCGCAAGGCTGCCGCTGATGGCGACCAGTCCGCCGTCGACCTTTTGACGCTGATTGACGGGGACCTGACCTCGGACGAAGCTCTTGCCGCCGCCGTCGCCGGGCTGCGCGAGCACCCTGTCACGGCCGAGTCCTGGGTGGTGGCACGCCGCTGGGCCGACGAAGCCATCGCCGCCCTGGCCCCGTTGCCCGAGGGCGTGGTCAAGGAATCGCTGTCCAACTTTGCGCTGGCCGTGGTGGACCGCGCCAGCTGATCCTTGGTGGGAGCCCGGTGCCTCTGGTTCAGCCAGCAGGTGCCGGGCTTTTCCTTTGGGGTGTGGCGTTAACGGGATAGCCCCGGTCCTCAACAACCGAAGCTGCTGTGAACCGGGGCTATCTCTCCGTTCGCATCAGACCCGCCGGAGGCGTTTAGCGGATCCGTGAATAGCTTATGACAGCTTTGTCACAGTGCGCAAGTCTTCTGTAACTGCGGGTGTCAAAAAGTTTTGGCGCTGAGTCTGCCCATGTTTGAGCACCAGGGGTGGACCAGCGTCGGCGGGTTGCCGTGGCGCGCCGGGACCGCTGCCCGAACTTGAGGAGTTTCAGCGGCGCGGGTTATGCACATAGCGTGAACCAGGCTCTTGGGTATGTGCGTCCGTCCGCTGTGCTGGCCTTATGGATGTTTGTCATTTCCTTCGCAATGCCGGTTCTGTGGCCCGCACCCAAACAATTTTGAAAGCCGGGTTCTCGGACCGGGATATCCGCAATGCGGCGGCATCTGGTGAGCTCTGCCGTCTCAGGCACGGAGTGCTGGCCCTGCGGGAAGCCCCTCAGGACTTTGTTACTGCAGTGCTCGGTAACGGGCTACTCACCTGCGCCTCAGGGGCTCCGCACCGCGGACTGTGGTTGCTGCACGGGCCGGACAAGGTACATCTGCTGTGCCGGCACGGCGGGCCGCCGAATGCCGTGGTGCACCGCGGGTCCCTGGTCCAGCATGGTACGGCGGAGCCCGTTGCCAGCACCACCGATATCCTCATCCACGGCTTGCGCTGCCTGCCTGAGATCGAGGCCGCTGTGATGGTGGAGAGCGCGGTGCGGCTGGGCGTGACGACGTTGCCCTACCTGCATCAACGGCTGCCGGGGAACCGCAACGGAGCCGCCCGCAAAGTCCTGGACCTTGTCGACGGCAGCGCGGACTCACCAATTGAAGTGGTGGCCCGCATTCTCTTTCGTGGCGCGGGAATCCATACGCAAACCCAGGTCGGATTGCCCGGAATCGGCTTCGTGGACTTCCTGCTTGAGGGTTTCCTGATCGTCGAGATTGACGGCGGCAGCCACCTCGAGCCGCGACAAGTGAAGAAGGACCGGTCACGGAACAATGCCAGCACCCTCAGCGGCTACGCGGTACTGCGGTATGGGTATGCGGACGTTGTCCATAACCCCGAGAAGGTGGTCGCCGAAGTTTGGCAGGTGCTGAGGGGCAGGGTTATCCGCTGAAATTCACCGGCTTTGAATCTTGAAACTGCAAGACGCGCCGGCAAAACCGGGGACACGCCGTCGACACCCCTCAAAGGTGGGGAGATTCAGCGGGCCCCGGGAAGGCAGCGCCAAAAAGCGGGGAGAGCCCTACTCTTCCTCTTCGTCTTCCTCGAAAGCCCACTCGAACATGTCGAAGACGAACTCGGAGAAGGTGCCTTCCTCGGACTTCCACTGGCCGCGGGCATTGTTGCGGCGGTACACGATGGGGTCCGGCACGCCGAGGTCGCCCACGCGGAAGCCCCAAGTGAACTGTTCCTCTTCGTCTTCGAGGAACATCAGGAAGCCTTCATCATCGACTTCAAGCTCTTCGGGGTCCCAGAAGTAGTGGTACGCCTCCATCAGGTCCTCGCAGCCGCCCAGGGCCAGATAGAACTCGCGCAGGACCAGCGGGATCTCAAACTGGTGCTCGGCGAGGGCTTCGTCCAGCTCCGCCTGGGTCAGGCCGTCCGCTTCCTGCCATTCATCCTCGAGATACTTCGGAACAAGCGCGCGGAACTTCTCGAGGAACATGTCAGTCATGGTCATATCCTAGCCAATCCCGGACCCCTCAAAATGACATGGAACAGCCACTACAACCCTGTATCGCCCGCCCGCCGGTGCCATCCGCGGACGGCAAGCGGCGCCTGCCACGACCGCCGCCAGGCCAGGACCCGGAACGTGAAAACCAGTGCCGCGATGGCGGCCGCCGTCAGCACGTTGAATACGCCCACCACCCACAGGGCAGCAGTCAGCGACGAACCCAGGAACGCCGGCAGCGCGTATATGTCCTTGGGGTTGAACAATTCCGGCACCTCGTTGGCGGTGATGTCCCGCAGCAGGCCGCCGCCCACAGCTGTCGTCACACCGAGCAGCACGGACGCCACCGGGTTCAGGCCCGTGGCCAGCGCCTTGAGCGTGCCGGTCATGCAGAACAGGGCCAGGCCGGCGGCGTCGAAGAGGATCAGCAGGGATGTGTAGCGCTGGACGCTGGAAAACAGGAAGAACACCAGCACCGTGGCCAGCACCGGCGGGGCCAGGTACGCCGGATTGGTGAAGGCCGCCGGAACTATGCCCAGGATGATGTCCCGGATGACGCCGCCGCCGAGCCCCACCAGCGACGCCAGCAGGAGCGATCCCACAATATCGATCTGCTTCCGCGCCGCGAGCAGTGAACCCGAGACCGCGAAGAAGAACACGCCCAGCAGATCCAGCCACACCGGGGAGTTGTCAAAGGCGAATGTCATGGGACGTCCCGGTATTTCAAAGAGGGCGGACAGGGCGGCTCCAACGTTACGCTAGCCCCTATGAACAGCCCCATCATGATCGCTTGCGCCCATGGGACGTCCAACACACAGGGGGCCGCGGAGGTCAACGCCCTGCGCGTCGCCATTGCGGAACTGCGCCCCGGGCTCGACGTCCGCGAAGCCTATGTGGACGTCCAGCAGCCGGACCTGGTGGATGTGGTGGCGGGCCTGCCGGAGGGGGAGCCCGCGGTAGTGGTGCCGCTGCTGCTCAGTGTTGGCTACCACGTGAAGGTGGACATTGCGCGGGCGGTGAAGAGTCGACCTGGGAGTGCCGCCGCCGCTCCGCTGGGCCCGGACCATCGGCTTGCCGCGCTGCTGGACCAGCGGCTGCGGGAGGCAGGCACCACGGACAACGACGTCGTCGTCCTTGCCGCCGCGGGCTCGTCCAATCCCAACGCCGCGGTCAGTGTTGAGGAAGTGCTGGGCCAGTTGCAGGCGCTGCGGTCCAATCGCATCGTGGCCGCCTACGGTGCCTCCGCCAAGCCTTCCGTGCCCGACGCCGTCGCGATGCTTCGGGAGGAGCTGGCAGGAGGTGCGGGGGCGGGGGAGTCCGCGGGAGCGGTCGACGTCGGCGGCCGCGTGGTGATTGCCTCCTATCTCCTGGCGCCGGGCTACTTCCACGACCAGCTGGCGAAGGCGGGGGCCGACGTCGTCACCGAGCCCCTGCTGCCGTCCGCCACGCTCGCTGAAATCGCGCTGGACAGGTACGACGCCGCCGTCGCGAAGATGCGTGAAACGCCCTCCGAGCCTGCCCCGGAAGCCGCACCGGCAGCGCCGGAGGCAGCAGCAGCCGGGGCGCCTGCCGATGCACAGGAGGGTGGCTTCTTCAAGGCCGTCCGGCGTTTCGTGACGAAATATTTCCCTAGGTGACTCTGCATTTCCGGGCCTTTGTGACGTAAATCGGGGGCGCCCTACAGTCGATGCATGACTGATACAGCTCTAGCCGGAGCGTCCGCGGATTCGGCTGCCCCCAAGCGCCCCGCACGCACGTCCCGCCCCGCCGCGAAGCCGCATGGCCAGTGGAAGGTGGACGGCAAGACGCCGCTGAATGCCAACGAAACCTGGAAACAGGAAGACGACGGCCTGAACGTCCGCGAGCGTATTGAGACCATCTACGCCAAGGAAGGCTTCGACGCCATCCCCGGCCAGGACCTGCACGGCCGGTTCCGCTGGTGGGGCCTGTACACCCAGCGCAAGCAGGGGATCGACGGCGGCAAGACGGCGACCTTGGAGCCGCACGAGCTTGAGGACAAGTACTTCATGCTCCGCGTGAGGATCGACGGCGGTGCGCTTACCACCGAGCAGTTGCGCGTGATCGGCCAGATCTCGGTGGACTTCGCCCGGGACTCCGCCGACCTCACCGACCGCCAGAACATCCAGCTGCACTGGATCCGGGTGGAGGACATCCCCGAGATCTGGAACCGCCTGGAGGCTGTTGGGCTGTCCACCACCGAAGCCTGCGGCGACGTACCCCGTGTCATCCTGGGCTCGCCCGTAGCCGGCATCGCCAAGGACGAGATCATCGACCCCACCCCGCTCATCGCCGAGCTGGGGGAGCGGTTCATCGGCAACCCGCTGCTGTCCAACCTGCCGCGCAAGTACAAGACCGCCATCACCGGCCACCCGAGCCAGGACGTGGTGCACGAGATCAACGACTGCGCCTTCGTGGGCATCGAGCACCCCGAACTCGGCATTGGTTACGACCTGTGGGTGGGCGGCGCGCTGTCCACCAACCCCATGCTGGGCAAGCGGCTCGGCGCGTTCGTCAAGCCGGACCAGGCTGCCGACGTATGGCTCGGGGTCACCAGCATCTTCCGCGACTACGGTTACCGCCGCATGCGCACCAAGGCCCGCCTGAAGTTCCTCCTGGCCGACTGGGGCACAGAGAAGTTCCGCCAGATCCTGGAGGACGAATACCTCGGTTACAAGCTTGCCCATGGCCCCGCCGCACCCAAGCCCGCCACCCCGGGTGACCACGTGGGCGTGCACGAGCAGAAGGACGGCAAGTTCTTCATCGGCGCCACGCCGCTGGCCGGCCGCCTGTCCGGGTCCGCGCTGGTGAAGCTCGCGGACACCCTCGAAGCCCGCGGCTCCTTCCGGCTGCGCACCACGCCACACCAGAAACTGGTGGTCCTGGACGTCGAAAAGGACCAGGTGGAGCCCCTCGTGGCAGAACTGGACGCACTGGGCCTTTCCGCGCGGCCCTCGGTCTTCCGCCGCGGCACCATCGCCTGCACCGGCATCGAGTACTGCAAGCTGGCCATCGTTGAAACCAAGATGACTGCCGCCACGGCCGTGGCGGAGCTGGAACGCCGCCTGGCCGACCTCGCCGGCTCGGGCCAACTGCCGCAGGCACTGTCCCTGCACATCAACGGTTGCCCCAACTCCTGCGCCCGTATCCAGACGGCGGACATCGGCCTCAAGGGCATGATGCTGCCAACGCCCGACGGCGACCCCTCCCCGGGTTTCCAGGTCCACCTCGGTGGCGGCCTGGCTTCCAACGACCGCGAGGAAGCAGGCTTGGGACGCACCGTCCGCGGCCTCAAGGTGTACGTTGACGACCTGCCCGACTACGTTGAGCGTGTAGTACGCCGGTTCGTGGCCGACCGCGCCGAAGGCCAGAGCTTCGCCGAATGGGCCCACGCAGCAGACGAGGAGGCACTCCAGTGACAACCACACTCCGCACCAAGGAAGAGCTGAAGGCCATCGCCGAAGCCGGTGCCGCCGAGCTCGGCTGGGACGCCCCCGCCCGCGACGTCATCGCCTGGGTTGAACGTAACTTTGACTTGCCCGCCGTCGCCGTCGCCTGCTCCATGGCCGACGCCGTCCTGCCCGCCCTGGTGGCGGACCAGATGCCCGGCGTCGACGTCCTCTTCCTGGAGACCGGCTACCACTTCCCGGAAACCTACGCCACGCGCGACGAGGTGGCCGCGAACCTCCGCGTCAACGTGGTGGATGTGCTGCCGGAGAACACGGTGGAGCAGCAGGACCGGCTGCTGGGCAAGGACCTCTTCGCCCGCGACGCCGCCCAGTGCTGCGCCCTCCGCAAGGTGGCCCCGCTGCAGCGCACCCTGGCCGGCTACGAGCTCTGGTTCACCGGCGTCCGCCGTGACGAAGCCCCCACCCGCACCAACACCCCGCTGATCACCTGGGACGAGGCGAACGGCCTGGTCAAGGTCAATCCGATGGCTGCCTGGACGTTCGACCAGCTGGTCCAGTACTCCGACGACAACCTCCTGCCCGTCAACCCGCTGCTTTCCCAGGGCTACCCCTCCATTGGCTGCCAGCCCTGCACCCGGAAGGTGGCACCCGGCGAGGACCCCCGCGCCGGCCGCTGGGCAGGATCCGACAAGACAGAATGCGGGCTACACGTATGAGCACTTCACTTACCGAGGAGACCCAGGTGACTGACGCCGCCGTATCCACGCGCCTGTCCAGCCTGGACACCCTGGAGTCCGAGGCCATCCACATCATCCGCGAGGTTGTTGCCGAGTTCGAGAAGCCTGCGCTGCTGTTCTCCGGCGGCAAGGACTCCGTGGTGATGCTGCACCTGGCCACCAAGGCGTTCTGGCCGGGCAAGGTGCCGTTCCCCGTGCTGCACGTGGACACCGGGCACAACTTCCCCGAGGTCATCGACTTCCGCGACCGCACCGTTGAGCGGCTGGGCCTCAAGCTCGTGGTCGGCTCCGTGCAGGAGTTCATCGACCGCGGCGAGCTTGCAGAACGTGCCGACGGTACCCGCAACCCGCTGCAGACCGTCCCGCTGCTGGACGCCATCCAGCAGAACAAGTTCGACGCCGTCTTCGGCGGCGGCCGCCGCGACGAGGACAAGGCCCGCGCCAAGGAGCGCATCCTGAGCCTGCGCGACGAGTTCGGCCAGTGGGACCCGCGCAACCAGCGCCCCGAACTGTGGAACCTGTACAACGGCCGCCACACGGTGGGCCAGCACGTCCGCGCGTTCCCCATCAGCAACTGGACCGAGCTGGACATCTGGCGCTACATCGAGCGCGAGAACATCGAACTGCCGGGCCTGTACTACGCCCACGAGCGTGAGGTCTTCGCCCGCGACGGCATGTGGCGCGCAGTGGGCGAAGTGTCCCAGCCCCGCGACGGCGAAGAGGTCATCACCAAGACCGTCCGCTACCGCACCGTGGGCGACATGTCCTGCACCGGCGCCGTGGAGTCCAACGCCTACACGGTGTCCGACGTCGTGGTGGAAGTCGCCGCCTCAACCCTCACCGAACGTGGCGCCACCCGCGCAGATGACCGCATCTCCGAGGCCGCCATGGAAGACCGCAAGAAGGACGGGTACTTCTAATGAGCACGATTTCCGAGATTTCGACAGGCTCAATCAACGAAAGCCTGCCCACTACGCTCTTCCGCTTCGCCACCGCGGGATCGGTCGACGACGGCAAGTCCACTTTGGTGGGCCGCCTCCTGCACGATTCCAAGGCGATCCTGGCCGACCAGCTCGACGCCGTTGCCCGCACCTCCGCGGACCGCGGCTTCGGCGGCGACAAGGGCGGCATCGACCTGGCCCTGCTGACCGACGGCCTGCGCGCCGAACGCGAACAGGGCATCACCATCGACGTGGCCTACCGCTACTTCGCCACCGACCGCCGCAGCTTCATCCTGGCAGACTGCCCCGGGCACGTGCAGTACACAAAGAACACGGTGACCGGCGCATCCACCGCGGATGCCGTCGTCGTCCTCATTGACGCCCGGAAGGGCGTGCTGGAGCAGACCCGCCGGCACCTGTCCGTGCTGCAGCTGCTGCGCGTGGCGCACGTGATCGTGGCAGTGAACAAGATTGACCTGGTGGACTTCAGCGAATCCGTGTTCCGCGGGATCGAAGCCGACGTGCAGCAGGTGGGCCGTGAACTGGGCCTCGGTTCGGACGGCATCTCCGACCTCCTGGTCATCCCGGTCTCGGCGCTCGACGGCGACAACGTGGTGGACCGCTCGGAGCGGACCCCCTGGTACACCGGCCCCGCGCTGCTGGAGGTCCTCGAGACCCTCCCCGCCGCTGATGAGCTCGAGAGCCACCTGGAAAGCTTCCGCTTCCCGGTCCAGCTGGTGGTCCGGCCGCAGGGCGCCTTGGCTCCTGACGCCGTCGCCGCCGGCCTGGACGTGGAGGCGTACCGTGACTACCGTGCCTACGCCGGGCAGATCACCGAAGGTTCAGTGAAGGTGGGGGACCAGGTCTCCGTCCTGACGCCGGGCCAGTCCCCGCGGACCACCACCGTGGTGGGCATCGACTTCGCCGGTGATTCGCTGGCGGAAGCCGCCGCCCCGCAGTCGGTGGCCCTCCGGCTGGCGGACGAGTTCGACGTCGCCAGGGGTGACACCATCGCCGCTGCCGGGACCGTCCGGGAAGCCTCCGCCGACCTGTACGCCGCCCTTTGCTGGCTCTCGCCCAAGCCGCTGCGCGAAGGCCAGAAGGTGCTGGTCAAGCACGGTACCCGGACGGTGCAGGGGATGGTCCGCAACGTCTCCGGCAAGCTGGACCTGGCCACCTTCAAGCTGGAGGCGGCGTCAAGCCTGGAGCTCAACGACATCGGCAACGCGCAGCTCCGGCTCGCCGCCCCGCTGCCGCTGGAGAACTACCTGCACCACCGCCGCACCGGCGCGTTCCTGGTGATCGATCCGCTGGACGGCAACACCCTGGCCGCCGGCCTGGTCAAGGACCACCCGGGGGACCACGAGGACGAGCGCTACAGCATCTAGTTCCTGTCCGGATCGCCGGAACGCTGCAAGGTCGCCGGAACGCTACGGCTCCCCCGCAGCGTTCCGGCGATTTCGCGTTCCTGCGGCAACCCGCACGTTAACCGCACTGGTGCCCGCCGGATCTTTCCCGGCGAATGGCGGCATGGGAAGCTCAGGCATTGTTTACTCGATGCCCGGGGTTCCAGGCCCGGGCCATTGGTTCAGGAGGCGCGATGCCAGCCATCCACCGGTGGCGCACCAAAGCGGTACTGGTATTCGCGCGCGATGCCCGGGACTGGCGGATCACCCGGCGGCAGGCACTGATGCTCGCCCTGCTCCCCGTCGGCATTGCGATGGCAGCTGCGGCCACGGTCCTTTATCCGCCGCTGTACATCTGGCTCCTCGCCGAAGACTCGCTGGTGGAATGGCTGCAGTTCCTCAGCCTCCTGGGCGCGGCCATCTTCCTGACCTTCCTCGCTGTCCGGCTCCCGGCGTCCGGACAGAAGGGCATGGCTCTTGTTTACGGGCTGGTTGGCGCCGGGGCCTGGTTCCTCGCCGGCGAGGAAATCTCCTGGGGCCAGCGGATTTTTGGCTGGCAGACTCCCGAATCCATGGAGCAAATCAACGGGCAGGGCGAAACCACCCTGCACAACATCCGGGGCGTGCAGGAACTGGTCCCGGCCGCCATGCTCCTGGCCAGCCTGTACGGTGCACGCGCCCCCCTCGTTTGGGCGGCGGTCCGGGCACGCTGGAAGAAGGCTGCGTCCCTGCAACTGCTCATCCCGCCCTTGGGCCTGGTGCCGGCTTTCGGGCTGGCCGCGGCGTACCGGCTCTTCCGCCTGTTGGTTTGGCCGGCGGCCGATTACGGAATTTCTGAGTATTCCGAAGTGATGGAGCTCTGCCTGTACCTGGGATTGGCATTGTTCTGCTGGCTCAACGTGCGCCGTCTGTTCCAGCACCGGGCGAGCGTGGCAGGGCCCCGCCACCGCCTGGCAAGCACCGCCTGAGTTCCCGGCCCGTCAGTGGACCTCCGCTATCGGCCCTCGAGGATGGACTTCAGTTTCTGCAGGTCCCGGCGCGTTTCACGCCGGATCATTGGCTCCATGAACAACCCTGCCAGCTTGGAGAAACCCGAGGGGCTCCCGCTGTTGCCGAGCGTCATGCGCGTCCCGCCGTCGTCGTCCGTCCAGGTGTAGGTGGTCTGCATGGGGAAGGGGCCCTGGGCCGTCCGCATCACCAGCCTCTCGCCGGTGACGAACTCCACGAACTCGTAGGTATATTTCAGCTCCCGGCCCAGGAATTTTGCGGTGAACGCCACCTTGGAGCCCACCCCGGCAGGGCCCTCGCCGAGCCGCTGCGAGCTGTGGATGTTCCGGTACCACTTGGGCGCATTCTCAGGGTCCGCCGCGTACTCCGCCACTTCACTTCGGGGCTTATCGATGTGGATCTCGGTCTGGACGTTCACCATGCATGGTCTCCTTGCAGCTGCGGCGTGCGGTTGCGGTAAGCCTCGAAGCCACGTTAGCCCGGACGCGGAGAAGCCGCATCTGCGGGCGGGTGCGGCACATGCTGCGGCAATTGGTCAACGTTGCGGCGCCTGAATCTGCAAAACCGGGCATCCGGGCGGCCGAATGTGACGCTACATGAACGTGCGTGACCCCCCGTTTCCGCGTCGTTGAACGGGTTTGGGCCACTCCCTATGGTGAAACAATGACTAGTTCCAAGCCCGGGATGACCCGCATCGTGGCAGGCGAAAGCGCGGTTCCCAAGCGCAAGCGTGCCGTCGAGGCCGCCCTGGCAATCGGGCTGGTCCTCCTGATTGCCGTCGGGGCCATTGTTGCCTCGAACGTCTCCCGCAACACCGAGGCCCAGGCGGCAGAGCCCAGCCCTGCGGCCGAGCTGAAACTCGGCTACTTCGGCAACGTCACGCACGCGCCGGCCCTCGTGGGTCTCAAAAAAGGCTTCCTGCAACATGCACTTGGCGGCACCAAGCTCAGCACCGAAACCTTCAACGCCGGGCCGGCCGCCATCGAAGCCCTGAACGCCGGAGCCATCGACGCCGCATACATCGGCCCCAACCCCGCCATCAATTCTTTCGCCAAGAGCCAGGGCCAGTCCGTCCGCGTGATCGCCGGAGCAGCGGCGGGCGGCGCGCAGCTCGTGGTCAAGCCCGGGATCAACTCCGCGGCGGACCTCAGGGGCAAGACCCTTGCCTCACCGCAGCTGGGAGGGACCCAGGACGTCGCGCTCCGGGCCTGGCTGACCAAACAGGGCTACAAGACCAACGTGGACGGCAGCGGCGACGTCGCCATCAACCCCACGGACAACGCCCAGACCCTGAAGCTGTTCCAGGACGGAAAGCTCGACGGCGCGTGGTTGCCTGAGCCGTGGGCCTCCCGCCTGGTGCTCCAGGCCGGAGCCAAGGTGCTGGTGGACGAAAAGGACCTGTGGGATGGAACCGGAACCGGCAAGCCGGGCGAGTTCCCCACCACCGTCCTGATCGTGAACCAGAAATACGCGGCTGACCACCCGGATACCGTCAGGGCGCTGCTCAAGGGCAATGCCAATTCCGTGGCGTGGCTCAACTCCGCGCCGGCCGATGAGAAAGCGAACCTCATCAACGCCGCCCTGCAGGAATCCGCCGGGGCAGCACTGCCAAACGACGTCCTTACCAGGTCGCTGGCCAACATTACTTTCACCCTCGACCCGCTGGCCGGCAGCTACTCCAAGCTGCTGCAGGATGGCGTGGACGCGGGAACCACCAAGAAGGCCGACATCAGCGGCCTCTTCGACCTCCGTGCGCTCAACCAGGTCACCGGCACCAGCAAGATCTCCGCGGCCGGCCTCGGCCAGGACTGACCCACCCACTACCTAAGGACGGCACCATGCCAGTCGTACTGGAACACCTGGGCAAGCGCTTCGGCGACGGCGCCCCGGTACTGGACGACGTCAACGCCAACATCATGCAGGGCGAGTTCGTTGCCCTCCTCGGTGCCTCCGGCTGCGGCAAATCCACCCTCCTGAACATCATCGCGGGACTGGAAGCGCCGACGTCGGGCGCCCTGGAAGTGCCCAGCGACGGCGCCGCCTTCATGTTCCAGGACGCCGCGCTCTTCCCGTGGCTCACGGCCCGGGAAAACATCGAATTGGCCCTGAAGCTCCGGGGCGTGGGCAAGGCTGAGCGCCGCATCAAGGCCCAGGAACTCCTGGAACTGGTACACCTTGGCTCGGCCGGGGACAAGCGGCCGCACGAGCTTTCCGGCGGCATGCGGCAGCGCGTCTCACTGGCCCGCTCGCTGGCGCAGGACCGGCAGCTGCTCCTCATGGATGAACCGTTTGCCGCGCTGGACGCGATCACCCGTGACCTGCTGCACGACGAGCTGGAACGGATCTGGAAGGAAACCGGACGCACCATCGTGTTCGTCACCCACAACGTCCGCGAGGCCGTCCGGCTGGGACAGCGCGTCCTGCTGCTGTCCTCCCGCCCCGGACGCGTAGTCCAGGAATGGGCCGTCACCGAGGAACACCGAACCGACGCCGGGCTCGCCGGCCAGCTGACCGGGGTCATCACCGCCCGGCTGCGGGAGGAGATTCGCCGCCATGCCAAGTAACCCACCCCTGGTTGAGGAGGAGCCGGTGGTTGAGCCTGTCGAAACCACAACTGCTGAAACCCGGCACGTCCATGCCGCTTTGACCCGGACTTCCAGCGGGCACGAGGACCTCCGCGAACTCGAATCCGGTTTGGACTCCCTGCAGTCCGACGCCGACCGGAAGCACCGGATCGACTGGAGCCGGATCCTCCTGCCCGTGGCCGCCCTGGTGGTTTTGGTACTGGTCTGGCAGTTCTATGTCTCGCTCGGCGTCAAGCGCCGCGACCTGGTTCCCGGACCGCTGGACGTCCTCGGCCAGCTGGGCGTTCTCTGGGGCGACGGCAACCTGCAGGAATCCGTATGGACTTCATTGCAGCGCGGCGTAGTGGGTTTCGTCATCTCGGTGGCCATTGCGACCCCGGTAGGTCTGCTCCTGGCCCAGGTGGCACCGCTGCGGCGCGCCTTTGGCCCGCTCATCTCAGGCCTGCAGGTCCTGCCCTCGGTGGCGTGGGTCCCCGCGGCCATCATCTGGTTCGGCCTCACAGACGCCACCGTCTATTTCGTGGTGTTCATGGGCGCCATCCCCTCCATCATCAACGGGCTCATCTCCGGCGTGGACCAGATCCCGCCGCAATACCGCAGGGTGGGCACCGTCCTGGGCGCGTCAAGGCTACAGATGGCCCTGCAGATTGTCCTGCCGGCTGCGCTGCCGGGTTACCTGGGCGGCCTGAAACAGGGCTGGGCCTTCTCCTGGCGTTCCCTCATGGCCGCCGAAATCATTGCGGTGGGCGGCACCATCGGCTTCGGCCTTGGTTCGCTGCTGGACCAGGGGCGGACCCTCTCCGACATGGCCGTGGTCATGGCTGCCATCCTCCTGATCCTCGCGGTGGGCATCCTGATTGAGCTGCTGGTCTTCGGGCCCATCGAGAAGCGGCTCCTCCGCAGCCGGGGCCTCCTGACAGGCAGCACCCGCTAGCCCAACCCGGCGCCCAACCACTGCAGAGCCCGACGGCGACCTCCCGCCGTCGGGCTCCCTGCATCCCCTGGCGGCCTGCCGCGGCCGGTGCCGGGGCACTTTGACACGGACACGCCGGATTTTGGGGCCGGTTCGACGCCGGGATGCGGCAAAGTGCCCCGCGACCGCGGCTCCCGCCAGGGCGAGCCGTGGCAGACTGGCGCCATGACAGCCAGCTTCGTGTGCCGCACCGAGTCTCCTCTGCCCGTGGACCAGCTTTTCGACCTGGCCCGCAGCATCGATGCGCATGTGGACTCGCAGCGGGCGTCGGGGGAGCGCGCGGTGGCCGGCGTCACCAGCGGCCTTATCGGGGAAGGCCAAGAGGTGACGTGGCGGGCCTGGCATTTCTGCATCCCGCTCACCATGACCAGCCGGATCACCCATTTGGATTATCCCCGCAGCTTCACCGACGAACAGGCCAAGGGCCCCTTCAAGGCCTTCCGGCATGTCCATGACTTCGCGGCGACACCCACGGGCAGCGTCATGACGGACCGGGTAGAGTTCACCGCGCCGCTGGGTGTGCTGGGCCGCGGCGTCGAACGCCTGTTCCTGGCCCGGTACCTGGAGCGCCTCATCAGGCAGCGGGGGCGATTCCTCGCGACCGACCGGATTGCCGGGTCAGCTAACCTCTAGAGCTACGCGAAGGGCGGCGGGCCAATGATCTCGATTCCGCCGTGGGCCTGGCCGGATGCGCGAATCCGGCTGAAGTCCACCACTCCTGAACCGTTCGGAGCATCGGCCCCGGACAGTGGCTCGCTGGCGCCGTCGTAGAAGGACTGGGCGCTGCCCGGCGTCTGCAGGCACAGTATCCGGGTGCCCTCCTGCAGCACTTTGAAGGCGTGGGGAAGGCCGCGTGGTGCCATGGCGAGACCGCCGGCGGGGATCCGGTGCTCAGTTCCGTCCAGGTTCACCAGGATCTCGCCCGCCAAAACGTAGAGGGTTTCGTCCGAGTCGGGGTGGGTGTGGAGCGGGGTGACCTTGTTAAGGGCCATCTCGTCCTCGAACAGCAGGAACGCCCCGGCCGTCTCCTCCTGCCTGGCCTTCCAGGTGTGCACTCCGCCGCCGTAGAACCAGCGTCTGGGTCCTTCGCCGGGCTGGCGGACCAGGGATGATGAGCCGTTCTTCGTTTCCATGCTGTTCGCCTCGATGCGTCGGGAAACTTTATGGGACGGACGTCCCATAACAAGACTGGGGTACCATGAAGGACATGTCAAGACCCTATGCGGACAGCGGACGGACCAGCCAGAAGCGCCGGACCATGGATGCGCTTGTGGCCGCGGCCAGGACTCTGGTTGCCGCCGGCAGGACGCCTACCGTGGACGAGGCCGCACAGGCGGCCGGGGTCGCGCGGAGTACTGCCTACCGCTATTTCCCGGGCCAACGGGACCTGCTCGCCGCAGCGCACCCTGAGACCGCACGGACCTCGATGCTGCCGGACACTCCGCCCCAGGACGCGGCCGGGCGGCTCGACGCCGTGGTGGTGGAGTTCACCCGGATGATCCTGGAGACCGAGGCGCAGCAGCGGACCATGCTGCGCTTGTCGCTTGAGTCCGTCGACGGTCCCGACCGGAGCCTGCCGCTGCGCCAGGGGCGTGCCATCGGCTGGCTCGCCGAAGCGCTGGCGCCGCTGCGGGGGGAGTTGACTGATGACCAGGTCCACAAGCTGGTGCTGTCCATCCGCAGCTGCATTGGCATTGAAGCCCTGGTCTGGCTGACGGATGTGGGCGGGCTGGGCCGGGAGGAAGCCATCGAGTCAATGCGGTGGACTGCCAACGCATTGCTGGCCAAGGCGCAGGCCGATGGCCTGTGGCGCTGACAGCACTGGACCCTTTGTGACGCAGCATTACCTTACGTGAACTGGTGTTGCTCGGCCTTTGTTGGCGAATGTGACGCGGCCCTACCGTTGATTCATGGCAATTCAGGACATATACCCCACGGCACTCCGGCTGCTCGGCCGCCCCGTGCTGGTGGTGGGCGGCGGCCCCGTTGCCGCCCGCCGCGCCAAGGGCCTGCTCGACGCCGGGGCAGTGGTCACCGTCGTGGCCCCGGTTGCCTCGCCCGCGCTGAAGGACATGGCCGACGCCGGCCTGCTCACCTGGGAAGCGCGGCCCTACCTCTCCAGCGACGTCGACGGCGTGTGGTTCGTACAGACCGCCACCGGCGATCCGGAGGTGGATGCCCAGGTATCGGCCGACGCCGAGGCCCAGCGGGTGTGGTGCGTCAACGCCTCCAACCATGAAGCGTCTGCCGCCTGGACACCCGCCGTGGCAGAGGTGGATGACGTGAAGATCGCCGTCAACGCCGGGGGAGACCCGCGCCGCGCCATGGCAGTCCGGGACGCCGTCGCCACCGCCCTCGAAACCGGCGACCTTCCGCTGCGCCGCCGCCGTGCGCACCAGGGAACCGTTGCCCTGGTGGGTGGCGGTCCCGGCGATACCGGCCTCATTACCGTCCGCGGCCGCCGGCTCCTGGGCCAGGCCGACGTCGTCGTTGCTGACCGCCTGGGCCCGCGCGGCCTCCTGGACGAACTCGCCCCGGACGTCCGGGTCATCGAAGTCGGCAAGACTCCCGGCCACCACCCAGTGCCGCAGGCGGAGATCAACCGCATCCTGGTGGCGGAGGCACAAAACGGCCACCGCGTGGTCCGGCTCAAGGGCGGGGACCCCTACGTCCTGGGCCGTGGCGGTGAAGAAGCCGAGTATTGCCGGCAGCACGGTGTGGAAGTTGAGGTGGTCTCCGGCGTTACATCAGCCATCTCCGTCCCCGCCGCAGCGGGCATTCCCGTCACGCACCGTGGACTGGCGAAGGGGTTCAGCGTGGTTACCGGCCACGAGGAACTCTCCGAAGTTCCTGCCCGCCCGGACCACACCATTGTCCTGCTCATGGGCGTCGGCCTACTCCGGGAATCTGCGTCCGCGCTGGGCGAAGCCGGCCTGCCGGAGGACACCCCTGTTGGTATCGTGGAAAACGGATATCTGCCGGACCAGCGCGTCACCATCGGCACGCTTGGCTCCATCGCGGACCAGGCCGAAGCCGCCGGTGTTGCCAACCCGGCCGTGATCGTCATCGGTGACGTGGTGCGCGTGAGCCCGTTCGCGCCGTCGCACTTCAAAACCGCTGACTACGGCACCACCACCCCGAACAGCCCCCGCAAGACCGCCCTCACCACCTGAAACCCATCGATTGCTCCGTACTAGTCGTTATGAGCCTTCAAAACGGCGATAACTCAGCAATCGATGCAGAAGAAAAGGAACACAGCCGTGTCATCCAGCACCACCGTAGGATCTGCTGCGCGTCCGCTCCGCGTCGCCGTCGTTGGCTCCGGCCCTGCCGGCGTCTACGCAGCCGACATCCTCACCAAGAGCGAGGCCGTCAAGAGCGGCGAGCTGACCGTCAGCATTGACCTCTTCGACCGCTACCCGGCACCCTACGGCCTGATCCGCTACGGCGTGGCCCCGGACCACCCCCGCATCAAGGGCATCGTCAATGCCCTGCACAAGGTCCTGGACCGCGGCGACATCCGCTTCTTCGGCAACGTGGACTACGGCACGGACCTCACCATCGAGGACCTGCGCACCCACTACGACGCCGTCATCTTCGCCACCGGTGCCATCAAGGACGCGGACCTGAACATCCCCGGCGTCGAACTGGACGGCTCCTACGGCGGCGCCGACTTCGTCTCCTGGTACGACGGCCACCCTGACGTGCCCCGCGAATGGCCCCTGGAAGCCAAGGAAATCGCCGTGATCGGCAACGGCAACGTGGCCCTGGACGTGGCCCGAGTCCTGTCTAAGCACGCCGATGACCTCCTGGTTTCCGAAATCCCGGACAACGTCTACGCCGGCCTGAAGGCATCGCCGGTCACCGACGTGCACGTCTTCGGCCGCCGCGGCCCGGCCCAGGTCAAGTTCACCCCGCTGGAGCTGCGCGAACTGTCCCACTCCAAGGACGTGGACATCATCCTGTACCCGGAGGACTTCGAGTTCGACGAGGAGTCGGACCGCCAGATCCAGACGAACAACCAGACCAAGACCATGGTGGGCACGCTCACCAACTGGATCGCCGAACAGCCCGAGGACGTCTCCGAGCTGAAGGCTTCCCGCCGCCTGCACCTGCACTTCCTGCACAGCCCGGTGGAGATCTATGACGACGCCGAGGCGCCGGGCAAGGTGGCCGGCATCAAGTTCGAGCGCACCGAGCTGGACGGCACCGGCAACGCCCGCGGCACCGGCGAATACGTGGACTACCCGGTCCAGGCCGTCTACCGCGCCATCGGCTACTTCGGCTCCGCCCTGCCGGAGATCGAGTTCGACCACAAGAAGGGCGTCATCCCGAACGCCGGCGGCCGCGTCCTGGATGCCTCGGGCGCCCACGTGCCGGGCATCTACGCCACGGGCTGGATCAAGCGCGGCCCCATCGGCCTGATCGGGCACACCAAGGGCGATGCCCTGGAGACCGTGACCTACCTGCTGGAAGACCGCGAAAACCTCCCCGTTGCCGAGGCACCTGCCGAAGACGCCGTCGTCGAGCTCTTCGATGCCCGCGGCGTGAAGTTCACGTCCTGGGAAGGCTGGCTGGCCCTGGACGCCCACGAACTGGCGCTTGGCGCGGCGGCCACCGAGGCCGGCGGCTCGCACGGCGTCGAGGTCAAGCGTGAACGCATCAAGGTGGTGCCGCGCGAGGACATGGTGTCCATCTCCCGTGACGGCGTGACCGCCCAGGTCTAGGCCATTGAAACAGCAGGAGCCGCGGAACCACCGTTCCGCGGCTCCTGCCATTTAACCCTGGTGCGCTATTTTCCGGCGCCCCCGATAGCCATCAGTTCCAGCCGCCGGAGCGTCTCCCGGTTCCGGGCGGAGATGACGGGATCCCGGAGGAATTTTGGCATCAGCGTGCCCGGCCCGCGGATGGCGTCCTCTGCAATGGTGACCAGGCACTGGCCGTCGCGGTCCTCCAGCGTGATCTCCACCTTCGCCTCGCCCACCGGCCAGCCGCGCGCCACGAGTTCCAGTGAGCGTCCCGGCTCCACTGCTGTGACGCGGCTGCTGTCATTGATCACCAGCGGCCAGGCGCCCACGGAGTGGTGGAGCCGGGAGCCGCGCCCGGGCCATTCGGCGTCCACATCCCTGATCCGGGACGCCCCCACCACCCAGCCGGAGTACAGCCAGCCGTCGGCGATGACCCGCCAGACGTCGGCCGGGGGGCACTTGAACAGCAGCGAGACGGTGGACATGGGTTCCTTCTCTCTTCTTGGGCAAAAAACGGATGTTACATGCGGCCGAACCGGGCCCGGATCAATGCGAAAATCCCATAGGCGATGAAGCCTGCGCCAATCGCCACCAGCAGGGTAGGCCCGAACGGATGGTCCTGGAGGGCTTTGAGGCTGCCGTCCAGACCTGTGGATTCGTCGGGCCGGTGCCTGGCGGCGGCGATCACGAACAGCAGCCCGGTGAGGACCAATGCAATCCCTTTGGCCACGTGGCCGGTAACGCCCAGGCTGTCGATCAGCCTGCCCCGCCGGGTGCCGATGAAATGGAACAGCTCCTCCTTGAATCCGCGCCGGAGGCCTTTGACGATGAAATAGATGCCAATGCCAAGGATGGTCAGGCCCAGGGCCACCAGGATCCAGGGCCCCGCCGGGTGCGCCATCATGCCCGCACTGAAATCCCGGGTGTTGTCGCCCGAGTCGCTGGGCTGCCCCACGGCGAAACCCGCAAAACTAAGCCCCACGCTGCCGTAGGCGATGGCAAGGAAACCCGACGAAACCAGTTTGGCCAGCCGTTCTTTGCGGGGCAGGCTCCGGGCGCGGAGGGTCGCTTCGCTGGCCTGCCACAGAGCCAAGGCAAGGCATGCCACCACGCACGCCCACATGACGATTGTTCCGAAAGGGTTGTCAGCCAGCCGGGCGATGGCGCCGGTCGGTTCAGCGTCCCCCTGGTGGCCGAAG
The DNA here is from genome assembly GCF_052113345.1 of Pseudarthrobacter sp. YAF2. Taxonomy (NCBI): domain Bacteria; kingdom Bacillati; phylum Actinomycetota; class Actinomycetes; order Micrococcales; family Micrococcaceae; genus Pseudarthrobacter; species Pseudarthrobacter sp. YAF2. Next base: position 392,296 of record NZ_JBFRDA010000001.1, read on the forward strand.
GCGATGGCGATCGCGATGGCCCCAACAATCACATGGAGCAGGGCCATGACGGCGAATCCTGCACGGGCCAGGACGTCGATGACCTTGTGGTTGGACGCGTCTTCGACAGCGTCGGCTGCCTGGCTGAGGGTGGAATCGCCGTCGGACATGCCTCAGCCGTTCATGGGCCCTTCGGCCCGCATTTTTTCGGCTCCGGGGCCTTCCACGTGGACGGTGCAGCGGACCACGAGCTGACCGGGGGCGTTGTCCAGTTCCACCAGTGAATCGTGGCCGCTGAGGATGGTGAACACTTCGGAGCCGGCCAGGACGCTGACGCCCTTGGCCTTGGCGGTTTCCCGGGCGTTCCCGAGGGCCTCGCGCTCCAGAGCGTCCACGTAGCCGCTGTCACTTTCCCGGGCGGGGTTCCCGAAGGCCCAGCCGAACAATGTCCCTGTGTTTCCCATGGCGTTGATATTACGCGGTTGGCCGGGGTCGGGGCCGGGCTTTCGTAATATTAGTAAGTGTGCTTAGTATGGGCGCACCATACCTTGATGGGACACGGCACGCGAAGCCCGCGCAGGGCGGCAATCCGGTACCAGTTCACAACGTTAGGAATGCACATCATGGCAGGAAATCTCATTGCGCGTTCAGTTCACGACCTGACGGCGGCAGCATGGTTCGGTGGATCCCTGATGGGTGCCATCGGATTGAACGGTGCAACGGCGCAGGCCAAGGACCCCGCGGAACGCACCCGGCTATCGACTGCCGGCTGGATGCGGTGGGCGCCGGTCCAGACTGCGGCGTTCGCTGCCCACCTGGCGGCGGACCTCGCGATCGCCTGGGACAACAAGGGCCGGATCGCCAAGCAGGACGGCGTAGCGCGGGATACCGCCATCAAGACCGCCGTAACGCTCGCGGGCGCCGGGGTGACCCTGTACTCCGGCATCCTGGGCAAGAAAGTGGAGAAGCTTGCCGATGAGGGAGCCAAGGGCGCGACGGAGCCGCATCCGGCCGCGTCGGACGAGCTGAAGTCCGCCCAGCAGCAGCTGAAGCTCCTGCAGTGGGCCATCCCCGGCTTCGCCGCGCTGGTGATCATCCTGGGCGCCAAGCACGGCGAGATGCAGCGCCCCACCAACGTCTTTGCCGGCCTGCGCCGCGACTAACGGCACACGCAGGACGGACGACGGCGGCCCGGCGCCACAGTGCCGGGCCGCCGCCATGTGCGACCCTCACATTCCGCAGCGACGCACACAGTTGATTGCGTCATCGACATTCCCTGGCGCGCACTAAATAACGTCCGCGCCGGGGAATGTGCGCGTCGATTTCCGGAAACCGGAGCGCCACCGGAACTCGAGACGGCGCTACTCCGCCAGCCATTCCGCGCAGGAGTTCAGGTTCCGGTTCACGGTGGCCACGGCGTCGTCCTCGTGCCGCTGCTCGATGGCGTCAAGCAGGGTTTCGTGGCCGTCCCGGGGGAGCCCGTTGAAGCCTGGCCGGCGCTGCTGCGTGAGCAGGTCCTGGTGGAACACGGTCCCGAAGCTGGCATAAAGCTCAAGCAGCAGCGGGTTGCCGGACGCCTGGGCAACGCCCAGGTGAAACTCCCAGTCGGCGTCTGCCCACGCCTCGAAGTCCCCGTTCTTCCAGGCCTGGTCCCGGGCGGTGAGGAAGGCTCTCAGGGACGTGACGTCGTCGTCCGTGGCATTCCGGGCGGCCAGCCGGGCAGCCTGGGTGTCCAGGCCCAGCCGGACCTCAAGGATGTGCTGCTCGGTGTGGTCCTGGTACAGCCGCCGCGCGGCACCGGACATCTCGTTCGTAGCCCGCACGTACGTACCGTCGCCGCGCCGGACCTCCAGCATGCCGCCGTGCGCCAGGGCTTTCACCGCTTCGCGCAGGGTGCCGCGGGAAACACCGAGCTTGGCCATGAGTTCGGGCTCGGGCGGGATGCGCTGGTTCAGGGCCCACTCGCCGGAGTGGACCATGGCGCGCAGTTTCGCGGTGACCTCGGCGGCCAGTGGCTGACGTACGGAGGGGCTCAGGGACACGGTGCTACTTCCTTTCCGCCGTACGGGTTCCGGACATGCCGCGCCCGGTGATCAGGTGGGCCACCACGATCTGGACCAGTGCCAGCGCCAGCAGCAGCACGAGTGGCAGAGTCCAGCCGCCCGTGGCACTGTGCAGCAGACCCATGCCGAACGGACCCGCCGTCGCCAGCAGGTACCCCGAGGATTGGGCCACGGTGGACAGCGCCGTGGTCTCGGCCGTGCTGGTCCCGCTGCGGCTGATCATCACCATCACCAGGGGGAAGATGCCCAGGCCGAAACCGATCAGGACAGCCGGAATGGCCGCCAGCCCCACGGGCAGGACCAGCAGCGCCGCGACTCCCACGGCCATGGTGACGCTCGCCAGGTAGAACGCCGGACGCAGCATGCGCGGCCGGGAGCCGATGGCAATCAGCGCCATGCCGGCCGGGACGGACACCAGTTGCATCAGCCCAAACATCAGCCCGCTGTCCGAGGCGCTCATGCCCATGGTGGTCAGCATGTACGGCAGCCAGCTCAACAGCGCGTAGGCCAGCAGCGCCTGGAGGGTGAAGATCGCGGTAAGGAGCTGGCCTTTCCGGGTGCGCAGCAGGGGCCAGGGGGAGATGTGGGCTGCGGTGCTCCGGACCGTGTGGCGGTGGGCGTGCAGCGCCACGGGCAGGAAGCCCAGGAGTGCCGCCACGGCGGCAATGCCCACCATGCCCACGGCCGCGGAAGGGGATCCGAGGGCCTGGGCCAGGGGCACCACCAGGACGGCGGACAGGGTGCCGCCCGTGGTCATGGTCACCGTATAGACGGCGGTCATGAGCGACGTCCGGGAGGCGAAGTGTTCGCGGATGAAGGACGGCATCGCCACATTGCATACGGCCAGCCCCGACATACCCACCACGCTGCCGGCCACCAGCATTCCGGTGGCGGGAATACCGCGCAGCAGGAGGCCGCCGGCCAGCAGGGTCAGGGACAGCAGGATGGCCTTCTCCACGCCCAGCTTGCCGCTCAGCCAGGACGTGGCGGCGCCGGCCACCGCGAAACACAGGGTGGGAATGGACGGGATGATCGCCGCCACCAGGGCTCCGTAACCCAGCACCGATTGCAGGTCGTGCAGCAGGGCTGACGCTCCGGTGATGCCCGCGCGCAGGTTCAGGCCGATCAGCACCAGGGCAATCACGCCGAACACGACGGCGGAGCGAGGCTTGGCGGACACGGTGCCGGCGGCGTTGCCGGCCGGTTTGGTGGCGGTTGCTGGTGGCGCGGACGCTGGGAGAGTGGCGGGCATACCCTCTACCCTAAAGGTTAGACGTTTGATGTTTGTGGTTTTGTGGTCAACCTCTCCCTGCTGCCGGGGCTGGAATAGACTGCGAACGGACTGTCGGAGGGCCTGGCTTGGACCAGGTGGTGCGGAAGGGCGGCTGTGGAGGCTTCGCGGGGACTTGAAGTTGAGAAGAAGTACGACGTCGGCGCTGACGCCGTGGTGCCGGCGCTGGAGCAGGCCGCCGGGGTGGCCCGGGCCGGAAAGCCCCACACCGACCTCCTCGAGGCGGTGTACTTCGACACCCCGGCCCATGACCTGGCGGGCCGCCGGATCACCCTCCGACGCCGCACCGGCGGCGCCGACGCGGGCTGGCACCTGAAGCTGCCGCCAAAGGCTGCCGCCCCGGGTGATGGCCCGCAGCCGCGGACGGAGCTGCACGCACCCCTTGGCCGTCCCGACGCCGTCCCGGACAGCCTCCTGGCCCACCTTCACGCCTACCTGCGGGGATCCGTTCCGGTGCCGGTGGTCCGGCTGGAAACCCGGCGCACCACCTACCCCCTGTACGGCGACGAGGGCGTGCACCTCGCCGACCTCGCCGACGACCACGTCACCGCCGAGCGGCTGGCCGGAGGGAAAAAGGACACCACCGTGCGCCAGCGGTGGCGTGAGTGGGAAGTGGAACTGGTCCACGGGGAGCCTGCCCTCTTCGGACCGATGGAAGAACTGCTGACCGCCGCCGGTGCCCGGCCCGCCGCGCACGCCTCCAAACTGGCGCGCGCCCTGGGCGCGGGCAAGGCAGCCGCGAAGCGCTCCAACGGCGCCGCACCCGACGGCGATGCGCCCGGCAGTGACTCCGCAAGCAGCCCGGCACTGCTGGCCGGGAAGCGCGCCCCGGCAGCCGCCGTCGTCACCGTCTTTGTGACCTCGCAGATCGACGAGATCCTCGCCATCGACGCCGCCGTCCGGCTGGAGCAACCGGAATCGGTCCACACCATGCGCTCCGCCGCCCGCCGCATCCGGTCCGTCCTGGCGGCGTACGGCAAGCTGTACCGGGCATCGCCGGTGCGCCGGCTCCGGGACGAACTGAAATGGTTGGGCCAGCTGCTGGGCCAGCCGCGCGACGCCGAAGTCCTGCGCGCGCAGCTCCGCAACCAGCTGGCAGACCTGCCACCGGGTGAGGGACTCGCCGCCGCCACGGCAGCGGTTGAACACCGGACCGGTGAGGATTTCGACGCCGCCTACCGCCTCCTGCAGGAAGCGCTGGGTTCGGACCGCTACTTCCGGCTCCTGGACAACCTCGAGGATTTCCGCGACAACCCGCCGGTGCGCGCCGATGCCGTCACATCCGGTCGCCGGGCGGCCGCGAAAGCCGTGGACAAGGGCGCCAAGCGGCTGAAGCGCTCGCAGAAGGCGGCCAAGCGAGCCCGGCGCGGCGCGGACCAGGAACTTGCCCTGCACCGCGTACGCAAGGACGCAAAGCGGCTGCGCTACGTGGCTGAATCGGCCGGACTGGTCCGCGGCAAGCGCGCCGCCAAAGTCGCCAAGGCGGCCCGCCGGCAGCAGAAGATCCTGGGCAGCTTCCAGGACGCGGTGGTGGCCAGGGAACTGCTGGCGGCCACCGCGGCGGACGGCAGCGACCCGGCAACCGCGGCCATCTACACCGAGCTGCTCAGCCAGCAGGATGCAATCATGCTGGCCGCGCACGCCAAATACCGGAAGGCCCGGAAGAAATCGCGCGAGGTGCTGAGCCGCGGCGTCATCTAGGGCCGGGCTATTTGCCCTGCCGTGCGGACAACCGCGCCACCGCCAGGGCCAGCCACAACTGCACCCGGTCCGCGGTGATGGAGGGGTCATAACCCGTCAGCTCGGTGATTTGGGCCAGCCGGTACCGCACGGTGTTGCGGTGCAGCGTGAGTTCTTCCGCCACCGCGGCCACCGAGCCGTTGTTGTTCAGGTAACTCTCCAGCGTGGTCATCAGCTCCGAGCCGTGCGCTGCGTCGAAGGACCGCAGCGGGTTCAGTGACTCATGGGCCATATCCGCCAGCGGCACATCCTCGCTGGCCAGCAGCAGGGAGGTCAGGCTCAGCCGCTCGGGCTCATTCACCGGCAGGCCGTGGCTTGCGGCGTCCCGCGCCTCGAAGTAGCTCCAGCGCAGGCCGTTGGGTTTGGTGTATGCCCCGCCGATGCCGATCGTCGCATGGATTCCGGCCTCGGCCAGGTGGTCGCTCAGCCCGCGGGCGAGCGCCGGTGCCCCGCCGCCGTCGTCATTGACCACCAGCACCAAGTCCTTGCCCACGACGGCGGCCACAGCCTTTTCCAGTTCCTGCGGCACCGAGGTACTTCCCAGGGCCTTGCCGTGGGCGGCGGACACCGCCAGCAGCACCACGTTCTTGCGGGTACTGTTCACGCCCACGCCGGCCAGGCGGCGCTGCGCCTCACTGGTCTCCAGGGCGCCATGGATGACGTCCTCCAGCACCTGGCCGCAGAGGGCCCGCTGGGCCTGGCGCTGCTTGACCATGTTGTTCAGCTCCACGCTGATCAGGTTCTGCGCGTAGCCGATGATGCCCGTGTCTTCGAAGGGCTGGCGCACCCACAGCGTGCAGGCATCCCGACGGCCGGTGGGCACGGGATAGCTGGACCAAGTGTCCGCGGACGGGGTGGACGTGCCGCTGTTGTACAGCTGCGCCGCGAACTGGGTCAGCGCAATGTCTGTGCGCAGCATGCCGCCCAGGTTCTTCAACAGCTCGGCGAGCCCGCCGCCGGTCAGGAGGGCCCGGGCCAGCACCTGGTGGCCCGCGATCAGCCGCTCAAGTTTGGCGTAGTGGTCCGCGGACTGGGCGTCCGCCACCAGCTTGGTGATGGCGATGAACGGAGTCTCGTATGGCACTTCCACCACCGGAAGGCCCCAGCGGTTTGCCTCGGCCAGGAGGGCGGGCGGCACTGACTCGTGCGTCAGGCCCACCCCGAATCCAATGCCCACCGCCCCGGCCCGTTGCACCTGCCGCACAAAGCGGCGCTGCTCGGGGGCGGAGCGCAGCCGCAGGCCGGTGGTGAGGACCAGCTCCCCGCCGTTGAGGAACCGCTGCGGATCCTCCAACTCCGTGACGGCCACCCAATTGATGTCCTGGTTCCAGGTGGTCTCCGCCACGCCCGCTTTGGACAGCGTCAGGGACGACACGCCCACCAGGGCAGCTAGGGAAATGGCCATGAAGCAAGGATAAACGTGAGCTGGGCAACCGCACTAAACCTCTTCCGGAAGGGTGTGCAGGTGGCTATTCACCCCACTGGGGCCCTGGCATAGGCTCAATGCAGTTCCATCCATCCGTCCCGGCCTCCGCCGGGCGCCGATGGCTCCTACGAAAGAGGTTGCACACCGTGGTCCAAACCTTGCAAAACTTCATCAACGGCGCGTTCGTCACCCCGGCCGGCACTGCCCTGCTGGACGTGGTCAACCCCGCCAGCGGCGAAGTGGTGGCACACGCCCCCGTTTCCGTGCAGGCCGATGTCGACGCCGCCATGGCGGCCGCGAACGACGCGTTCCGGACCTGGAAGCACATCACCCCCGGCCAGCGCCAGCTGATGCTGCTCAAGCTCGCCGACGCCATCGAGGCCAACAGCGACGAACTCGTTGAAGCCCAGCACCGCAACACCGGCCAGGTCCGCTCCCTCATCGCCTCCGAGGAAGTGGCTGCCGGCGCAGACCAGCTGCGCTTCTTCGCCGGTGCCGCCCGGATCCTGGAAGGCAAGTCCGCCGGCGAGTACTTCGCGGGCCACACCTCCTACGTCCGCCGCGAACCCATCGGCGTGGTGGCCCAGGTGGCGCCGTGGAACTACCCCTTCCTGATGGCCATCTGGAAGATCGGTCCCGCCCTGGCCGCCGGCAACACCGTGGTCCTCAAGCCCTCCGACACCACCCCGGAATCCACCCTGGTGCTGGCCCGCCTCGCCGGGGAAATCCTCCCTGCCGGCGTCCTCAACGTTATCCTGGGCACCGGCGAAACCGGGGCCATGATGGTAGAGCACAGGGTCCCCGGCCTGGTGTCCATTACCGGGTCCGTCCGCGCGGGGATCGCCGTCGCGTCCGGTGCCGCCAAGGGCCTCAAGCGTGCCCACCTGGAGCTGGGCGGCAAGGCTCCGGCCATCGTCTTTGCGGACGCGGACATCAAGAAGAGCGCCGCGGCCATCGCCGAGTTCGCGTTCTTCAACGCCGGCCAGGACTGCACCGCCATTACCAGGGTTTTGGTGGAGGAGTCGGTGCACGACGACGTCGTGGCAGCCATGGTGGAGCACACCAGGACTCTGCACACGGGCTCTCAAAACGACGAAGACAACTACTTCGGGCCGCTGAACAACATCAACCACTTCAAGGCAGTGACCTCCGTGGTGGAGAACCTGCCCGCCAACTGCAGGATCGAAACCGGCGGCCACCGGGCAGGGGAGAAGGGTTTCTTCTTTGAACCCACCATCATCACCGGCGCCAAGCAGACCGACGACGTCGTGCAGAAGGAAACCTTCGGCCCGGTCATCACCGTGCAGAAGTTCAGCACTGAGGAAGAAGCCGTGGCCCTGGCCAACGACGTCGACTACGCCCTGGCCTCCAGCGTCTGGACCACCGACCACGGAACCGCCATGCGCCTGAGCCGGGACCTGGACTTCGGTGCCGTCTGGATTAACACCCACATCCTCCTCACGGCCGAAATGCCTCACGGCGGCTTCAAGCAGTCCGGTTACGGCAAGGACCTCTCCATGTACGGGGTGGAGGACTACACCCGCATCAAGCACGTCATGTCCGCCCTCGACGCCTGACCATTTCCCCGCTGGTTGAGCTTGCCGAAACCCGGAATCGTAGAAAGAAAAGAACCATGACCACCACCGCATCAGACATCACCTTCCGCCTCGAGCAGAAGCGGAACGTCCAGGCCGACTTCCCGGGCCCCAAATCCGTGGCATTGACCGAACGCCGCAAGTCCGTGGTGGCTGCCGGCGTCGCCTCCAGCGTTCCCGTGTACGTGGCGGACGCGGACGGCGGCATCATCCATGACGTCGACGGCAACTCCTTCATCGACCTCGGCTCGGGCATTGCCGTGACCAGCGTGGGCGCTTCCGATCCCGCCGTCGTCGGTGCCGTCAAGGAAGCGGTGGAGCACTTCACCCACACCTGCTTCATGGTCACCCCCTATGAGGGCTATGTCGCGGTTGCCGAGCAGCTGAACCGCCTGACCCCCGGCGACCACGAAAAGCGCACGGTGCTCTTCAACTCCGGCGCCGAGGCCGTGGAGAACGCCATCAAGGTGGCCCGCCTGGCAACCGGCCGGGACGCCGTCGTCGCCTTCGACCACGCTTACCACGGCCGCACCAATCTGACCATGGCACTTACCGCCAAGGCCATGCCGTACAAGACCAACTTCGGCCCCTTCGCCCCCGAGGTCTACCGGATGCCCATGAGCTACCCGTACCGCGAGGAAAACCCCGCCATCACAGGTGCCGAGGCAGCAAAGCGCGCCATCACCATGATCGAAAAGCAGATCGGCGGCGACCAGGTGGCCGCGATCATCATCGAACCCATCCAGGGTGAGGGCGGCTTCATCGTCCCCGCCGAGGGCTTCCTGCCCGCACTCGCCGCCTGGGCCAAGGACAAGGGCATCGTCTTCATCGCCGACGAAGTCCAGTCCGGCTTCTGCCGCACGGGTGAATGGTTCGCCGTCAACCACGAGGGCGTTGTCCCGGACATCATGACCATGGCCAAGGGCATCGCCGGCGGCATGCCGCTGTCCGCCATTACCGGCCGCGCCGACCTGCTCGACGCCGTCCACCCCGGCGGCCTCGGCGGCACCTACGGCGGCAACCCCGTGGCGTGCGCCGCGGCCCTGGCGTCCATCGGGTCCATGGAGGAATACGACCTCAACGGCCGTGCCCGCCACATCGAGGAACTCGCGCTGGGCCGGCTCCGCGACCTGCAGGCCGAACTGGCCGCTGCCGGCACCGCCGTGATCGGCGACGTCCGTGGCCGCGGTGCCATGCTCGCCGTCGAACTCGTCCAGGCCGGTTCCAAGGAACCCAACCCGGAACTGACCAAGGCCGTGGCTGCCGCCTGCCTCAAGGAAGGCGTCATCATCCTCACCTGCGGCACCTACGGCAACGTCATCCGCCTGCTGCCGCCGCTGGTCATCACCGACGAACTGCTGGCCGACGGCCTGGAAGTCCTCGCCGCCGCCATCAAGGCACACGCCTAACCGGAACGACTCCCTCCGGCAACGCAAAGAAGGTGGGCTCCCTGTTGGGAGCCCACCTTCTTTGCGTTGCCGGTTTTCAGGCGGCGGCCCGGAGCGCCGCCCGGCGGGCCAGCGAATTCCGGCGTGCCGCCCGCAGCATGTCCAGGGTGAGCAGCAGCAGGGCCAGCCATACCACTCCGAACCCGATCCAGCGCTCCATGGTCATGGCCTCCCGGAAAACCAGCAGCGCCACGAGGAATTGCAGCACCGGGGCGAAGTATTGAAGCAACCCGATGGTGGTCATCGGCAGGCGCCGGGCTGAGGCGCCGAAGAAGAGCAGCGGAACCGCGGTGATGACGCCGGAGGCCAGCAGCAGCCAGAAGTGGCCCGCTCCCTGGGTGGTCAGGGTGGAGCTGCCGTTCAGGGCCAGCACCACCATCGCCACCGCAGCCAGCGGGGCAAGGACCATGGTTTCCACGCTTAGGCTGGTGATCGCGTCCACCCTGGAGCCCACCCGGTTCTTGACGAACCCGTACAGGCCGAAGCTGAAGGCCAATGTCAGGGCGATCCAGGGAAGTTTCCCGTAGGAGTAGGTCAGCACGCCCACGGCGATGAAGCCAACGCCGACGGCGGCCCACTGGAGCGGCCGGAGGCGTTCCTTCAGGACAAACACGCCCAGCAAAACGGACACGAGCGGGTTGATGAAGTAGCCCAGCGACGCTTCCACCGCCTGCCCGGTGGTCACGCCGTAGGTGTACGTCAACCAGTTGATCGCGATCAGGAACGCCGCCAACGCGAGCGGACCAAACACCCGCCGGTCCTTCACTGCCGCGGCAAGCACGCCCCACGTCCGGGTCACCGTGATCAGGAGGGCGCAGAACAACAGAGACCACACCACGCGGTTGGCGACGATTTCGACGGCGCCGGCAGGCATGAGGATGAAGAAGTACAGGGGGAGCAGCCCCCACAAAACGTACGCCCCGATGCCGAACAGCATGCCCGCCGTCGTGTCCTTTGCAACAGGTTTGGGGCCCGTGGTGGTCCCGGGCTTCTGTCCGGGCGCTGGGGACGTGGTTTCAGGGGCGGCTTGGGACGTTCGTTCTGGCATGGGCACGCTGTCAATAACAGCATCGGGTGGGCACGTATTCCAGAAGACAGGCAGAATTCCGGGAAATAATCAGTAGGCTTTCTTTCATGACACATGCGCCTTTCCCGGAGCCCGCCCGATGAGGCTCCGGCGCAGCAACGCCTCCGGCCGCGGCTACCGCAGGGTGGCCGCAGGAACAGGCTTCAGTTACCGGGACCTCGACGGTTCCACCCTGCCGCCAGGACCCGTGCGGGACCGGCTGGAAAGCATCGGCATTCCACCGGCGTGGACCGATGTGTGGATTGCCCCGTTCGAGAACGGCCACATCCAGGCAACCGGGGTGGATGCGGTGGGCCGGCGCCAGTACATCTACCACCCGGAGTGGCGCGAAAGGAAGGATCGGGCGAAGTTCGACCGGTCCCTCCAGTTGGCCGAATCGCTGCCCGCGGCCCGCCGCAAGGTCACCATGGACCTGCGGAGCGAGGGCTTTACCCGGGAGCGCGTCCTGGCGGCAGCCTTCCGGATGCTTGACAGCGGATCCCTGCGGGTCGGCTCCGAACGCTACACCAACGAAAACGGCAGCCGCGGCCTCGCCACGCTGCTGTGTGCCCACGTCCGGGTGCGCAAGGACAGGATCCTCCTGAGCTTCCCGGCCAAGAGCGGCAAGGACTGGGAATCGGAAATCCGCGACCCCGACCTCGCCGATCTCCTGCGCCTGCTCAAGCGCCGTGGCCCGAATGCCCGGCTGCTGGCCTATAAGGACGGCAGGAAGTGGCGTCCGGTGACCAGCGCGGACATCAACGCGTACGTGAAGGAGCGGACCGGGTCCGATTTCACGGCCAAGGACTTCCGGACTCTGCGGGGCACGGCGGCCGCCGCGGCCAGCCTGGCCCGCACCGGCGCCCTGCGCACGGCGGCCAAGCGGAAGCGCGCCATCAGCCGGGCCATGATCGAGGCCGCGGAGACCTTGGGAAACACCCCTTCGATCGCCCGCAAAAGCTACGTGGACCCCCGGGTTGTTGACCACTACCACGACGGCGAGACCATCGATCCGAAGCGGCTGGACTCCGCCGAAGCCGAACTGCGGGCACTCCTGTACCGGGAAGGCCAAGTGGTGCCCCTGGCCGCCAACTAGAATGGGGCCTTGTGCGTTGCACCATGCAGCGCATGAATCATGAGCAGGACCAGTTCAGAAGGGCTCCCGGTGTCCAATCACAGCGAATCCGCCGCCAACCGTCCGCTCCGCGTCGCCATCATCGGCGCGGGACCGGCAGGAGTCTATGCTGCGGACATCCTCACCAAGTCCAGCGGCGTGAAGGACGGCGACTTCCAGGTCAGCATCGACCTCTTCGAGGCCTACCCGGCGCCGTACGGGCTGATCCGTTACGGCGTGGCCCCGGACCATCCCCGGATCAAGGGCATCGTCAACGCCCTGCACAAGGTCCTGGACCGCGGCGACATCCGCTTCCTGGGCAACGTGACCTACGGCCGGGACCTGACCCTGCACGACTTCCGCGCGTTCTACGACGCCGTGATCTTCTCCACCGGCGCCGTCAAGGACGCGGACCTGGACATCCCCGGCATTAACCTGCACGGCTCCTTCGGCGGAGCGGATTTCGTGTCCTGGTACGACGGCCACCCGGACGTGCCCCGCGAGTGGCCGCTGGAGGCCAGGGAAATCGCCGTGATCGGCAACGGCAATGTAGCCCTGGATGTGGCCCGCATGCTGGTCAAGCACCCGGAAGAACTGCTCAGTACCGAAATCCCGGACAACGTCTACCAGGGGCTGAAGGCATCCCCCGTGACGGACGTCCACGTCTTCGGCCGCCGCGGCCCGGCCCAGGTCAAGTTCACCCCGCTGGAGCTGCGGGAGCTCAGCCACATGGACGACGTCGACATCGTGCTCTACCCGGAGGACTTCGAATTCGACGACGCCTCGGACGAGGCCATCCGCAGCAATAACCAGATCAAGACCATGGTGAACACCCTCACCAACTGGCTGGTGGAGGAACACGCCGAAGCCGAGAACCCCTCGTCCCGCCGGCTGCACCTGCACTTCCTGCACAGCCCGGTGGAAGTGCTCGACGACGGCACAGGCAACGTGGGCGGCATCAAGTTTGAGCGGATGCAGCTGGACGGGACCGGCAACGCCAAAGGCACGGGGGAGTACGTCGAATACCCCGTCCAGGCCGTGTACCGCGCCATTGGCTACCACGGCTCGGCGCTCGATGAACTGGAATATGACGCCAAGCGCGGCGTCATTCCGAATGAGGGCGGCCGTGTCCTGGACGCCGGCGGCAAGCCAGTCCCCGGAATCTACGCCACCGGCTGGATCAAGCGCGGCCCCGTGGGCCTGATCGGGCACACCAAGGGCGATGCCCTGGAGACCATCGGCTTCCTGCTGGAGGACCGGCTGAACCTCCCGGCGGCCCGGAACCCGGATCCGCAGGCGATCATCGACCTCCTGGAAGAGCGCGGCATCGAGTACACCACGTGGGAGGGCTGGAACAAGCTCGACGCCCACGAGGCCGGCCTCGGCGCTGCCTGGACCGGCCCCGAAGGGATGGACCACGTGGCGCGCGAGCGCATCAAGGTAGTGCCGCGCGAGGAAATGATCCGCATTTCCCGCCGCTGACGCTTCCCGAATATGCGGCCCTGTGCAGCGCCGCATATTCGAGTTAACATAATTAACATGAAAGTCGGCGGGGCAAAGACCCGAGCCTATGACTCCCGGAAACGCGCCTCGGCTGCGGCGCAGACGGGTCACCGCATCATGCAGGCCACCGAAGACCTGTTCATGGAAGGACCGCTCGCTGACGTCACGTTGAACGCCGTGGCGGGGCGGGCGGGCGTCACGGTCCAGACCATCATCCGCCGGTTCGGCGACCGGGCGGGCCTGATCCGCGCCACGGCAGAGTCCGCCGCCGCCCGCGTCTCGACCCAACGGAATGCCGCTCCACCCGGTGACGTCCACGCCGCCGTCGAAAACCTGCTCGACCACTACGAAACCACCGCCGCGCTCGCCCTGAAGCTCCTCGCCGAGGAACACTCATCCGCGGACCTCGCCGCCATCACGGGGGCGGCCCGCCAGCTCCACCGGCAATGGTGCGAACGGGTGTTTGCGCCCTTCCTGGAACCCATGGCGGGCACGCCGGACCGTGACCGCCGGCTGGCCCAGTTCGTCGCCGTCTGCGACGTCTACACCTGGAAGCTGCTCCGCCGCGACGCCGGGCTCAGCCGCGACCAGGTGGCCCTTTCGCTCCACGAAATGCTTGAGCCCTTCATCCGGAGGCCCTGATGCCAACCGTCCTTGCCTACACCTCACCCGCCATCGGCCACCTGTTCCCGATGGTCCCGCTGCTCCTGGAGTTGAAGGCGCGCGGCCATGATGTCCACGTCCGTACCTTGCCCCGGCAGGTTCCCATGCTCACGGAGTCGGGGTTCCATGCCGGGCCGGTGGATGGCAGGGTTCTTGAGATCGAGGCCACGGATTACCGCGCCAGGAACGCGAAGGCCGCCCTGGCTTCCAGCGTTGAGACCTTCGCGGCCCGCGCCTGCATTGATGCACCGGACCTGGAGAAGGCCATTGCCGACGTCGCCCCGGACCTGCTGCTGATCGACATCAACGCATGGGGAGCCCGCATCCACGCCGAATCGTCAGGGTTGCCGTGGGCCACCTTCAGCCCCTACACCCCGCCGCTCCAGTCACGCGGAACGCCGCCCTTTGGCCCGGGGCTTGCCCCGATGGCCGGACCCCTGGGAAGGGCACGTGATGCGGTGGTCCGCCGCCTGGTGATTGGTGCGGTGGAGAAGCTGATGCTGCCGCGCATCAACGCGCTCCGGGCCGGGCTGTCCGGCGGACAGCTTCCACCGGTCAGCGGTGCTGACGGGATGTTCCGCACGGCGCCGCTGATGCTCGTTACGACGTCCCAGCCGTTCGAGTATCCCCATCCGGACTGGGCCCCGGACGTGCGGATGATCGGCGCCCTCGACTGGGAACCGCCCATGGAGCCGCCGGCTTGGCTCTACGATGCTGGGGATCCCGTGGTCCTGGTGACCACCTCGTCCGAATACCAGGCAGACGAGGCTATTGTCCGGGAGGCGGTGGCCGCCCTGGCCTCGGAGCCTTTCACCGTCGTCGCCACGCTGCCGGCTGCCGAAACGGGTTCGGCCGGGGCAGCCCGGGCACGGGGGATCGACGGCATTGGCCCCGTCCCGCCCAATGCCAGGCTTGAGCATTTCGTCCCGCACGGGCCCGTGCTGGATCGTGCCGTCGTTGCCGTTACCCACGGCGGAATGGGGGCCACGCAGAAGGCGTTGTGCAGGGGAGTGCCGGTGGCGGTGGTTCCGTACGGCCGGGACCAGCACGAGGTGGCGGCAAGGGTGGTGGCTGCGGACGCGGGGGTGCGCCTCACCCGGAAACGGCTCACACCGGATTCGTTGCGGGCTGCCGTCCGGGAGGCGCTCACCAAAACACCGGGGGCCCGACGGGTCGCTGAGGGGTACGCGGCCGCCGGCGGCGCAGCTGCCGGCGCGGACGCCCTTGAAGAGGTGATCAACCTGCCCCGCCCGGCCGGGTGACGGTCCGCCGGGCTAGGCCACGCCGGGCAGGGTTAGAATAGCCGCCACACCCCTGCGCTATCCGGGAGTTCGATGACGAACCTGATCCAGCCTGAACCGCGCCAGCGTGCCGCGCTGGCGGGGCACGAGCGCCTGGACTACGCGTTCGACGACGCCACCCCCGAAATCCCCGGCCTGCGCTCCCTGATCCGCGAATCCTGGCAGCGGTCCGCCCGCTTCAAAGCGAACCCGGACAGCGCCGCCGCACCGCTGGCATTCGATTGGGACGAGCTGGAGGACTACCGCCGCCGGCATCCCCTGGCCGCGATCATGCCGGTCATCAACAAGCTCCTGGTCCAGCCCAGCCACGACAGCGGGCTCCTGGTGGCCGTAGGGGACGAGGTAGGCAGGCTCCTCTGGGTGGACGGCGATCCGGCGCTCCAGCGCCGGGCCGAAGGCATGATGTTCGTCCCCGGCGCCAACTGGTCCGAAGCGAGCGTTGGTACCAGCGCACCCGGAACGGCACTCGCCCTTGGCCGTGGAATCCAGATCTCAGGCGCAGAGCACTACCAGCGGGCGGTACACCCCTGGAGCTGCACCGCCGTTCCGTTCCACGATCCCGACTCAGGCGCCGTCCTGGGCGTCGTGGACATCACCGGGACAGCCACCGCGGTGGCGCCGCACACGTTGTCGCTGGTGGAGGCGACGGTGGCTGCGGCCCAGGCCCAGCTGCGGGTGGAACGCCTGCAGCATGCGGCGGAGCTGGCAAGGAAGCCCGTACGACGACGGTCCCCGGCCGGTGCGGGCAGGCAGGGCCGGGATGCCACGGAAGGCAGCCTCTACCGCAACAGCCTGCAGCTGCTGGGCCGCGACCAGGCACTGCTCAGCCTGGGAGGAAAGACTGTTGCCCTGTCTGCCCGGCACAGTGAAATCCTTGCGCTGCTGGGCATGCATCCGGACGGGCTCACCGCCGAGGAACTCAGTTCTTTGCTGTACCCGGGAGAGGGGTCCACCATGACGCTCCGTGCCGAAATGGTGCGCCTGCGTAAGGTGATCCAGCAGCTCAGCCCCGAGGCCGTCCCCGGCTCGCGTCCCTACCGGCTCCCCGTGGACGTCGTGGCCGATACCGGCCAGGTCCTCAGTTGCCTGCAGCGCGGTGCCCACCGGATTGCGCTGGAGATCTACCGCGGCGCCGTGTTGCCCCGCTCCGAGGCCCCCGGCGTCGTGGACCTCAGGAACAGGGTTTCATCCCTGCTCCGCGAGGCGGTCCTGACGGATGGCAGCGCCGAGTCCCTGCTCAAGTTCGCCGCGCTGCCCGAGGCGACAGACGACGTCGGCATCCGCCGCGCCGCGCTCCGGCTCCTGCCGCCGCGCTCACCCAAGCGGGCCGCCGTCGTCGCTGATCTTGAACGGCTGGAAGCCGAACTCCGCGCCTAAAACCCGGCCTGCCCGGTGGTTGAGCTTGTCGAAACAGGATCAACCACCGTTGCAACCTTGCTGCAACCTTCCAGCTTCTACGCTGGCTCCAACGGCGGGCCCCATGTGGGCCGGCCTCCTGCACAGCAAAGGAGCTAAGCAATGACCGTTTACGCGCAGCCGGGAACCGACGGTTCGAAGGTCACCTTCAAGGACCGGTACGAGAACTGGATTGGTGGCGAATGGGTGGCCCCGGTGAAGGGCCAGTACTTCGAAAACATCACCCCGGTCACGGGCAAGGCGTTCTGCGAGGTGGCGCGCGGCACCGCGGAGGACATCGAACTGGCGCTCGACGCGGCCCACAAGGCGGCTCCGTCCTGGGGCAAAACCTCCGTGGCTGAGCGTGCTGCCATCCTGAACAAGATCGCGGACCGCATCGACGAAAACCTCGAAATGCTCGCCGTCGCCGAAACCTGGGACAACGGCAAGCCGGTCCGCGAAACCCTCAACGCAGACCTTCCGCTGGCCTCGGACCACTTCCGCTACTTCGCCTCCGCCGTCCGGGCCCAGGAAGGCAGCCTGTCCCAACTGGATGACAACACCACCGCCTACCACTTCCACGAACCGCTCGGCGTCGTCGGCCAGATCATCCCCTGGAACTTTCCCATCCTGATGGCCGTCTGGAAGCTGGCCCCGGCGCTCGCCGCCGGCAACACCGTGGTGCTCAAGCCCGCGGAGCAGACGCCAAGTTCCATCCTGGTCCTGGTGGAACTCATCGGGGACCTGCTGCCCGCCGGCGTGCTCAACATCGTCAACGGCTTCGGCGTGGAGGCCGGCAAGCCGCTGGCCTCCAGTTCCAGGATCCGCAAGATCGCGTTCACCGGCGAGACCACCACCGGCCGCCTGATCAGCCAGTACGCCAGCCAGAACCTCATCCCCGTCACCCTGGAGCTGGGTGGCAAGAGCCCCAACATCTTCTTCAGCGACGTAGCGCAAGAGAACGACGCGTTCTATGACAAGGCCCAGGAGGGCTTCGCGCTGTTCGCCTTCAACCAGGGCGAAGTCTGCACCTGCCCGTCCCGCGCGCTGGTGCAGGAGGAGATTTATGACTCCTTCATGGCGGACGCCGTGGCACGGGTGGAGAAGATGATCCAGGGCAACCCGCTGGATACCGAGACCCAGGTTGGTGCGCAGGCGTCCAACGACCAGCTCGAGAAGATCCTGTCCTACATCGACATCGGAAAGCAGGAGGGCGCCAAGGTGCTCACCGGTGGCGCGCGCGCCGAACTTCCCGGCGACCTGGCCGGCGGCTTTTACGTCCAGCCCACCGTGTTCGAGGGCCACAACCGGATGCGGATCTTCCAGGAGGAGATCTTCGGCCCCGTGGTGGCAGTGACCAGGTTCAGCGACTACAACGACGCCATGGGCATTGCCAATGACACGCTCTATGGCCTGGGCGCCGGCGTATGGTCCCGCAACGGCAACGTGGCATACCGCGCCGGCCGTGAAATCCAGGCCGGCCGTGTCTGGGTCAACAATTACCACGCCTACCCGGCGGGTGCCGCGTTTGGCGGCTACAAGTCCTCGGGCATCGGGCGCGAGAACCACGCGATGATGTTGGACCACTACCAGCAGACCAAGAACCTGCTGGTCAGCTACGACGAGAACAAGCTGGGCTTCTTTTAGGCCCGGCCGCACCACACCCACTACAACGACGCAAGGATTTCGCCAATGACGACGACAATGCACGCAGCAGTAGTAACCGAATTCGGCACGGATCTGTCCATCCAGGACATCGCCGTCCCGGTGCCCGGGCCCGGGCAGGCACTGGTCAAGGTGCTCACCACCGGTGTCTGCCACACCGACCTCCACGCCGCGGAGGGCGACTGGCCGGTGAAGCCCACGCCGCCGTTCGTTCCCGGCCACGAGGGCGTGGGCGAAGTGGTGGCCCTGGGCGAGGGCGTCACCGATCTTGCCATCGGCGACCTCGTGGGCAACGCTTGGCTGTGGTCCGCCTGCGGCGACTGCCAGTATTGCCGCACCGGCTGGGAAACCCTGTGCGAGGCACAGGAGAACGGCGGCTACAGCGTGGACGGCTCCTTCGGGGAGTACATGCTCGTGGACTCGCGATTCGCGGCCCGTATACCGGTGGGATCCGACCCCGTCGAGGTGGCGCCGGTGCTCTGCGCGGGCGTTACCGTCTACAAAGGCCTGAAGATGACGGAGGCGAGGCCGGGCCAGTGGGTCACCATCTCCGGCATCGGCGGGCTGGGCCACATCGCCGTCCAGTATGCAGTGGCCATGGGCCTGCGTGTGGCCGCGGTGGATATCGCCGACGACAAACTCGCCCTGGCAAAGGCCCACGGCGCCGAACTAACAGTCAACGCCCTGCATGAAGACCCGGCCGAAGTGATCCAGCGTGAAACAGGAGGATGCCATGGAGTCCTGGTTACTGCGGTGCACCCGTCAGCGTTCGGGCAGGCCATCGGGATGGCCCGCCGCGGCGGAACCATTGTGTTCAACGGACTGCCGCCGGGCGACTTTCCCGCGCCGATCTTTGACATTGTGCTCAAGGGGTTGACGGTCCGTGGCTCGATCGTGGGCACCCGGCAGGACCTCGAGGAGGCCTTGGACTTCTACGCCCGGGGGAAGATCCACCCCACGGTCTCCGTGCGGGAACTTTCCGAGGTCAACGCGGTGTTCGACGAGATGAAGCATGCCAAGATCGACGGCCGCGTGGTGCTGAAGTTCTGATGCACACTCAAGGGCTTGAGGCCGCGGTGACGCTGCCCGGGGAAGACTTTTCCCGGGTGGCCCTCACTCCCGCGGCTGTAGACCTCCTGCGGATGCTCTGGGAGCGGCACGGTCCGCTCATGTTCCACCAGTCAGGCGGCTGCTGTGACGGGTCCTCGCCTATGTGCTACCCGGCGGGGGAATTCATCACGGGGGATTCAGATGTACTGCTGGGGCTGTTCGACCTCTCGGACGGAGTGCCCCCCATGCCTTTGGAGTTCTGGATGTCCAGGGAACAGTTCACTTACTGGAGCCACACGCATCTGGCCGTGGACGTCGTAACGGGCCGGGGAAGCGGGTTTTCGGTGGAGGCGCCGGAGGGCAAACGCTTCCTGATCCGCTCAACCCTGATGGACTGGCCCGTCTAGGAAGTTCGGCAAAACACGCCTCGGGGCCCTCCGTCAGGAGGGCCCCGAGCACGTTGGCGGAATAAAGTTCGGCCAAATAGTCGTCTCACTATTCGGGACAATTGGGGCCGTCCAGTGGATGGACACTATCGTTGATAGGTCTGTTTCCATCACAAACCAGGATTGTGACCCCCAATGAATCTTCTGCGGACAAAATCCATCGAGCAATCAATCGCCGACGCCGATGAACCGGGACGCAAGCTCAAGCGTTCCCTCAGCACCTGGGACCTCATGATCATGGGTGTCGCCGTTGCCGTGGGCGCCGGCATCTTTTCCGTCGGCGCGAAGGCTGCCGCAAACTTTGCCGGCCCCGCCGTCACGCTGTCCTTCGCCATCGCTGCCGTCACCTGCGCGCTGGCCATCATGTGCTACGCCGAGTTCGCCACCGCAATCCCCGTGGCCGGTTCAGCCTACGTCTTCACGTACGCCACCATGGGCGAACTCCTCGCCTGGATCATCGGCTGGAACCTGATCCTGGAGTTGTTCACCGCCGCCGCCGTGATCGCCAAATACTGGGGCATCTACCTCAGCAAGGTCTTTGCCCTCACCGGGGCCGACATCCCGCCCGCCATCTCCCTCGGCGGCGTGGACCTCTACTGGGGTGCCTTCCTGATCGTGGCCATCTTCACCGTGCTGTTGGTCCTGGGCACCAAGCTCTCTGCCCGCGTCGGCAACATCTTCACCCTGATCAAGATCGGCGTGGTGCTGTTCGTGATCGTGGTGGGCTTCACCTACGTCAAGGTCGAAAACTACTCCCCGTTCGTTCCGGCAGCGGAGCCCACCGCCGGCGCCGGCGGTGCGGACGTGCTGAAGCAGTCCTTCTTCGGTTTCCTTACCGGTGCTGCCCCGGCCCAGTACGGCAACCTGGGCATTTTCGCCGGTGCCGCCCTGGTGTTCTTCGCCTTCATCGGTTTCGACGTGGTGGCTACCTCGGCCGAGGAAGTGAAGAACCCGCAAAAGACCCTGCCCCGCGGCATCTTTGGCGGCCTGGCCCTGGTCACGCTGCTCTACATCCTGGTGTCCCTGGCACTGACCGGCATGGTGTCCTACACCCAGCTGGCCGAGGCCAAGAGTCCCACGCTCACCACCGCCTTTGAGGCAGTGGGGGACACCTCAGCCGCCAAGGTCATCGCCTTCGGCTCCCTGGTGGGCCTGACCACCGTGATCATGGTGCTCCTCATGGGCCTGTCCCGCGTGGTGCTGGCCATGAGCCGCGACGGCCTGCTGCCCCGGGCTCTGTCCAAGACCAGCGAAAAGCGTTCCACCCCGGCGCGCCTGCAGATCATCTGCGGTGCCGCGGTGGCCCTGGTTGCGGGCCTCACCAACGTGGACCTGCTGGAGGAAATGATCAACATCGGCACGCTCTCCGCGTTCGTGGTGGTGAGCCTGGGTATCCTGGTGCTCCGCAAGAAGCGCCCGGACCTGAAGCCGGCCTTCCGGGTCCCGTTCGGCAAGGTGCTGCCGGTTGTCTCCGCGGTTTTGTGCCTGTACCTGATGACCAACCTCGCCGTGGAGACCTGGATCTTCTTTGCGTTCTGGCTGGTCATCGGCCTTGCCATCTACTTTGCCTACGGCCAGCGCCACTCGCGGCTCAACGAACGCTTCGCAGAAGCCAATGCGTCCGTCAACGGGGGCCCGGGTAACGGCCGGCGGGCTGCCGAGGAGTCCGACGACGAGGACGCTCTGTCCCGGACCTGACCACCCCTCACCTCTGGTGAACTGCCCGCCCGGCCCCTGCCGGGCGGGCAGTGGCGTTTCCGGCTCCTAGGATGGATGTATGGCACGTCCCTCCCGGTCAGAACGCAAAGCGGAACTGCTTGCTGCCATTCTTGACTACCTGATGGACAAGACCCTGGCCGAACTGAGCTTCCGGAGCCTCGCAGAGGGCCTGGGGATGAGCTCCTACACGCTGGTGTACCACTTCGGCAGCCGGGAGCAGTTGATCAACGACATAGTGGTGTCCATCGAGTCGCGCCTGGACCGGATGCGCAACACTGATGTGCGCGACATTGACCGGGAAGCGTGGCGGGCCTTCCTGCTCGACTCGTGGCAGTGGACCATGGCCCAGCGGAACCGGCACCTGACCAGGCTCGAGTTCGAGGCTACCTCGCAGGACATTGTGGCTGCCACGCCCCGGGGCACCGCGCAGGAGCATTTCCGCCTGCTGCACCACAAAACCCGCGACTGGCTGATGGTCCAGGGCATTCCCGAGGAATATGCGGACACCGATGCCAGGCTTTTCACGTCCACCTTCTACGGCCTGCAGTTCGATTTCGTGGTGATGAACCAGCCCGATGCCGCCACAAAAGCGTTCGAGCTGATGCTGACAGTGTTCTTCAACAACCTCGAGACGCGCCTGGCCGACGCAGGACCCTAAGGCGTCAGGGGGCCGCGTAGCGGCCCACCCATTCCACGAGCGGACGGAGGTTCCGCCACCGTTCCGCGACCTGCTCTTTCGCGGCCGGTGTGGAGACCCAGTCGGGCTGGCCGACCTCGACCCCTGCGGACAGCGATTTGTGCTTGAGCAGTTCGGCACGCGGATGGTCTTTGTCGAATCCCCGGGGGACGGTCTTCAGTTTCTCGCCCTCGATGGCAAAACCTGCCCCGGCCACGGCGTCCACAATGTCTTGCAGGGCGGACCCGCTGGCGGAAGCATCCGCGGCGGAGCGGAACCGGGCCAGCTGCGCGGGAGTATGGGAATGGTAGCCGCCGCCGATCAACAGTCCGTCAGCGTTGATTTGGAGATAGAACCCAACGCCTTCCTGGCGTGCGGCGAATGCGCCTTGGGCGGTCTTGTACGGCGACTTGTCCAGCGAAAAGCGGATATCCCGGTTGGGGCGGAACAGCTTGGCGGGGCCGAACTCGGGCTCCAGTTCGGAGAGCAGGAGGGTGAGCGGCTCCTTGACCGCTTCTTCGTACATGCCTTTGTGTTCGAGCCACCAGTCGCGGTTGTTGTTCTCTTCCAGCTGTGCGTAGAAGCTGAAGGCTTCCGGGGGAATGCCTGCGAAAGTGTTCATGTACGGAGCCTAGGGCCGCCGTCCGTGACCGGCCAGACCTCCGGCGCCCTATGTGCAAAACCGCAGCGCAGACAGCAGAACACCCCGCCCCCGGGCAGCCCGGGGGCGGGGTGTTCCAATCGGTTCGGTTGGCCCGAACAGTGCAGTGCTAGCCGATCTTGTTGGCGGACTCTGCATCCGAGGCCGGAGCCGAGGGGACATCCCCTGCGCCGAGGTTGGCGCGCAGCTTGGCGCCAAGTTCTGCGTCAACGTTGGTCCAGTACTGGATGGCGCGTTCCTTGATGCCCGGGCTCTTGACGCCGCCCACGGCACCGGTGATGGTCTCCAGGAAGCGGGCCTTGGCTGCCTCGTCGTAGACCTCGCGGTAGAGCGCACCGGCCTGGACGAAGTCGCTGTCCTCGGCGTGGAGGGAGTGCGCGGCAAGGGTCAGCTCGCCGTCGTTCTCCCAGCCGCCGGCCGGGTTCTGCGGCTCAACTGCAGCCGGGCCACCCACGGAGTTGGGCGCGTAGACCGGCACCGAGGGGGCGTTGAACAGGAAGCGTCCCTGGCCGTCCTGGCTGTAGTTGTTGACCTGGTTCTTGGGCTGGTTCACCGGGATCTGGGCGTGGTTGGTGCCCACGCGGTAGCGGTGTGCATCGGCGTAGGAGAAGATGCGGGCCTGCAGCATCTTGTCCGGCGAGGCGGCAATGCCGGGCACGAAGTTCGACGGCGCAAAGGTGGCCTGCTCGATCTGCGCGAAGTAGTTCTCCGGGTTGCGGTTCAGCTCCATGGTGCCAACCTTGATCAGCGGGTAGTCGCTGTGCGGCCACACCTTGGTCAGGTCGAACGGGTTGAAGCGGTAGGTCTTGGCGTCCTCGTACGGCATCACCTGGACGTGCAGGTCCCAGGAGGGGAAGTTGCCGGCGGCGATGTTCTCGGAGAGGTCGCGGATGTAGAAGTCCGCGTCGGAGCCGGCGAGCTGCTCGGCCTGCTCGCTGCCCATGGAGTTCACGCCCTGGTTGGACTTGAAGTGGTACTTGACCCAGAAGCGCTCGCCCTCGGCGTTGATCCACTGGTAGGTGTGCGAGCCGTAGCCCTGCATTTCGCGCCAGGAGGCGGGCAGGCCGCGGTCACCCATGAGCCAGGTGACCTGGTGTGCGGACTCGGGGGACAGGGTCCAGAAGTCCCACTGCATGTCGGCGTCGCGCAGGTGCGTGCCCGGCAGGCGCTTCTGGGAGTGGATGAAGTCCGGGAACTTGATGCCGTCGCGGATGAAGAAGACGGGGGTGTTGTTGCCCACGAGGTCGTAGTTGCCCTCGGTGGTGTAGAACTTCACGGCGAAACCGCGGGGATCGCGCCAGGTGTCCGGGGAGCCGTTCTCACCGGCGACGGAGGAGAAACGGATCAGCATCTCGGTCTCGGCGCCGGGCTGCAGGAACGCAGCCTTGGTGTACTTGGAGATGTCCTCGGTGGCCTTGAAGGTGCCGAATGCGCCGCCACCCTTGGCGTGCACTACGCGCTCCGGAACCCGTTCGCGGTTGAACTGGGCAAGCTTTTCCACCAGGTAGTGGTCTGTCAGGATGATGGCACCGTCGGCACCAACTGACTTCGAGTGAGCGTCGGACGTAACCGGCGCACCTGACTGGGTTGTGGAAACGGCAGTCATTGTTCTCCTATTTCTTTGTTACTTGCAAGGGACGATTGGGGAGGAAGTTGTTGGGCCCGCTGGCAGTCCTGGCAGATGCCCTGGTACATGACGTCGGCGACCTGGATGGTCATCGGCTTGGCGTCAGGGTTCCAGTGGGGCGTGAGGCACGGGGCGTGGCCGACGGCGCAGTCCACGTCCTCCACGCGCCCGCAGCTGATGCAGATGGCGTGGTGGTGGTTGTCGCCCACACGCGTCTCGTACAAGGCGGGGGAGTGCGGCGGTTCGAAGCGGCGCAGCATGTGCAGGTCCGTCAGGTCGCCGAGGACCACGTAGACCGACTGGGCCGTCAGTTCCGGCAGTTCGGCGCGCGCGGCGGCCAGGATGCTTTCGGCGGGGGAATGCGGGTGGCGTTCGACGGCGGCCAGCACGGCGAGCCGCTGCTTGGTCACCCTGCGGCCGTGGGCGCGCAGGGCCGCAGCCCATGCATCCTGGCCGTCAAAGTGCTCCGTCATGGCTCCATTCAAACACTTATTTTGACTTTATCGCAATAAGGCGTGGCTAACCTCCTGCCAACCTTGGCGCTGGCCCACCCGGGTCGTTGCGGGCGTCCAGTATTTCGGCCCCTTTTGACAGAGCTTGTGACTAGTGCCATAGTCGTTCGTATGGACCTGTTGGACAGCTGGACAGCTAGACAAGAACCGGTGGTGCGCGTTGGTGCGGCGGAGCAGGTTTTCGCTTCGCTGCGTGGCGCCATAGAAGGTGGACAGATCCCCGTTGGTACTCGCCTCGACTCGGAAGCAACGCTTGCCCGGCAGTACGGCGTCAGCAGGACCATGGTCAGGGAGGCGCTGCGCTCATGCACCGCCCTGGGACTGACCGCCACCCACACAGGCAAGGGGACCTTCGTCATCGCCGACAAGGTCGCCCGGGACCTCAAGCTCGGAAAATACTCCGCCAGCGCCCTCGTGGAGGCCCGGCCCCATGTCGAAGTCCCCGCCGCAGGCCTGGCTGCCCGGCGCCGCAGCAACGAAGACCTGGAAGCCCTTCGGGAAATTCTTCGTGAAATGGCGGAGGAGGATGACATCCAGCAGTGGGTGCTCCTGAATACGGAGTTCCACATGACCATCGCCCGGTGCAGCGGCAACGGCGTCTTTGAATCATTTCTGTCGGACATTTGTGAGGCGATGGCGAACCAGTCAAGTACCCTCAATCTGCTGGCCGACCGGCGGAAGGAATCAGGCGACGAACATGCCCGGATTTTCGCTGCCATCGAGCGGGGCTCGGCCGAGGACGCGTCCCAAGCCATGACCATGCATCTGCATGGGGTGGAGTGTGCCCTGGGCACCATCGTCCCCGGAGGCTGACCGGCTACTCCCTGCGGCAGGCAACGGTCTCTGCCACAGTCCTCAGTTCACAGGACAACCTGTGCGCCGCATTCCTTTTCACTTCCTTCCGTTCCACGCCCTGGTTCACCCTGCCCGTTTTCAGCCCTGCCCTTCTTCAGCCCAGCCCTTTCGTCCACGCCCGTCAACGAAGCCCTGTGAGGACCCCTATGACCATGATTGACACCGTTGCGGATGCTCCATCCGCCCCCGCCACGAGGTCCGAGCACGACCTGCTGGGCGACCGGGAGGTCCCCGCGACTGCGTACTGGGGCGTGCACACGCTCCGGGCCGTGGAGAACTTCCCGATCACCGGCCAGAAGCTGTCCTCCAACATGCACCTGGTCCGTGGGCTGGCGGCCGTCAAGCTCGCGGCCGCCCGGACCAACCGTGAGCTGGGCCTGCTGGACGCCGAGCGGGCCGATGCCATCGGGCAGGCCTGCCAGGATGTCCTGGCCGGCCGGCTTGCTGACCAGTTCGTGGTGGACGTCGTCCAAGGCGGTGCCGGGACCTCGTCGAACATGAACGCCAACGAGGTCATCGCCAACCGTGCCCTGGAAATCCTTGGCCACCCCAAGGGCGACTACGCCAGGCTGCACCCGAACGACCACGTCAACCTCAGCCAGTCCACCAACGACGTGTACCCCACGGCCGTGAAACTGGGCACCATCTTCGCCGCCCGGGAACTGCTGGCCGCACTCGAAGAACTCGAGGA